>JBBAAE010000050.1:0-3071 GCA_041658485.1 Minisyncoccota bacterium | reverse complement strand
AGAGCCCTAAATAAAAAACCCTTTATTTAAAGGGTTTTACAGGAGAGCCTCTTGGGGCTGATTCAGCTATCCACAGGATTTCCACTCCTAATGAGGTGCCAGGTTTCAGCTGTCAGCTTCCAGCTTTGGTATCAAAAAACACCTCAAGCTTTCGGCTCGAAGTGTTTTAGATTCAAGATCCCTTTTCGTTATAACGCCCCAAATCCATCGCTGCTTGCGTACCCACATCACCCCATAACAAATTACCTATGAGATGGATTTCTACAGGAGTACGAGGTTTGGTTCTTCCTGTATATGAGAAATCAAAAATCTTCTTGTGTCTTTTGTGTGCATCAGCAAGTGAAGCATGCTTCGGTCTCCACATTCCTTCAATTTTTACTGGTGACATGTTTCTAGTTTAAAAGAATTATAAATAATTTAAAAACCTAAGATTGTGCGGACTGAGAAATGTCTAGTAGTACTCCAACTTCTGTTTCTACACGATTCTTAACATCAGGTGCAAGTGGTGAAAAAATTGCTATCATCTGCGCCATTAGTGACTCCAACATATTTAACTGCATCCCCGGATTAGCACGAACTGTGCGTATTTCTCGTGCGAGTTGTGCGACTGGTTTTGAAAGTGGGTGCAATCCTCGCTCTATATATCAATGCTACTTCCCCACTGTAATGGAGTCAAGAATATAAAAAACACCCGTCCACTTCTGGACGGGTGTTTTAAGCTGGAAGCTGAAACCTGACAGCTGGAAGCTTTCTTAATTTTTGTGTCCAACTTCTGAACGAATTTTTTCGATGTAGCGAGCTGCTGCATCTTGACCACCGAGACCGAACGCAAGTCCGACTGCGAGTGATACTGCAATCACAATTCCTGTGAAGAGTGTCTGCACAAAAGGAGTTGCGACTTGAAGTTGTGATAGAACAGCGAGGATTGTGAAAACCCAAATTGCCCATTTCGCAACATGTCCGGCAAGACTAGCAGAGCGCACGCCCGCTGCCTTTGCTGAACCAGTGACAATGTCTTTCGCAAACTGTGCGAGCATTGCACCAACAAGTACCATGAGTGATGCAACAATCACCTGTGGCAAGTATGCGAGAACTACTGTCTGCAAGAAGACACTCACTTGTGTAAGTCCGAGAACTTCAAGTGCTGCCATCAAGAAGACGATAACGAAAAACCACTTCACTAAAGCACCGAGGAATGCTCCGGTGTTCAATGTAAAACCAGCGCGCTCGACGAGATCGTTCAAGCCGGTCTTCTTTAGTGCTCCATCAATTTTGAGTGTACCCAAAACTTGTGAAATGACGCTACCGAGTGCTGCGCCCACAACCCATCCAAAAGCGAGAATAATAATCGCAACGAGTACATTTGGAACGAAGCTAACGAGCGTAAGCCAGAGATTCTGGAACGAATGCGTTAATACTTCTGCCCATGTTTGAATAATCATAGAGGTAACGTTATACAATAAATAAAATTAATAATGAAGGACTTTATGTCCCTCCTACCGCTCGCCTCACCTTCGGTTCAGCATTAGCGGTTTCCGCTTTGCGGAACCGGAAGAAACATGAAGCAGTTCATGTTTCTTCCTACTTAAAATGGTAGCACATTGTGGGAGTTCAGCTGGGGCGATGTGGATAGATGGAGTAAGGATTAGGGGCTAGCGTTTAGGGTTTAGAGTCAGAATTTAAGGCTTAAACTGAAGCTCCCTAGCCCCTAAACGCTAAACGCTTTCCCCTTCTTTATTTCCGGCCAATGATAGTGCGGTGCTTGAATTCCAAGACATCACGAAGCATTCGGTCGCGCGCTTCAAGACGCTCAGCATATTCCCCTCTCTCTAATACAGCATAGCGAAGTGGTAGTGCAGACATGCGCTCAACCGCACGTACCGATGTAGCGATTCGTGGATCGTTTGGTTTTTTAGTTACAATCAAAATATCAATAAGTCCTCTCTCTTCCCCAGCAAGTATGCCTGCAACAACAAGAAGCGTAATACCAGAGACACCCCTAAATGCTGATGCAATAGAAGAATCGTCAGGAAGTGTTACCGACTCAAGGAACAGACGGAAAGAAACAGCGAGTGGATGAGACGTGTTTAAACTCCAAAGTATATTTTTGCCCTGTGTTCGTGAAGTGAGGATGCCATAATTTTTAAGTGCTCGAAGTTCACGCACCGCAATGGCCTTAGGAATACCCGTAGTGTTCGTAGCGACGAGAGTGGTTATACGAACATCTGGTTGGAATAAGAAAAACTTCAAAAGCTTCAGGCGTGGGATCGAAGAGCAGAGTTGAATGATATCTTTGAACATGCAGAGTATTGTACCTGCACCTTTCTGAAAAACCAAAAATTGAAAAAATCACGAAAAACAGCAAAAATCTCTGTATAGTATAATTTAACGGTCGTTAAATTATACTATACAGTACGGAGAATAACGGTGAGTGAATCGAAAAGAGGGAGTGAAAGGATCGGGAGAGCGGGTAAGAAAAAACTAATGCATGAAATAAAAAACGCCCCACTCGGGGCGTTTTTTATTTCAGATTTTAGAAAAAATTATGAGAGCTCAACCTTTCCGCCTGCTTCCTCAATTTTCTTCTTGAGAGCTTCAGCGTCTTCTTTCTTAACACCTTCCTTCAATACTGAAGGAGCGGCATCAATAAGATCTTTTGCTTCTTTGAGTCCGAGAGCAAGAGCTTCCTTAACTACTTTGATGACGGCAATCTTAGTTGCGCCTGCATCAGTAAGTTTCACTGTGAAGACTGATTTTTCTTCAGCTGCTTCACCTGATACTGCAGGACCTGCCGCTGCAACTGCTGTTGCAGAAACGCCCCACTTCTCTTCTATCGCCTTGACGAGTGTATTCAATTCAAGGACGGTCATCTTCTCTACTGCTTCAATAACTTGTTCTTGTGTCATTTTAGTTAGCGTTTAGGGTTTAGCGTTTAGAGTTTAGGCGACGCTTCATCGGATCCGAAGGGATCATAGGAAGTAATTCGCTCTGAAAGCCGTAAGCTAAAAGTTTTTTGTAATTTATGTTTTCAACTTTCCTACTTCAGCAAGTGCAATTGCAAAACGCTGAAT
>JBBAAE010000049.1:0-3254 GCA_041658485.1 Minisyncoccota bacterium | reverse complement strand
TTGATTTGAAGGATTTCCCAAAGTCAGAGAGTTATTTTAAACAATCCATTCAAGCAAACCCAAACTCAATAACACCGTACTTCGAACTTCACGAACTCTATCGCTATCTCTACAAGCAAAATACAACTTTAGTTGTAGATATCCTACTTTCGGCATCAAAAAAGTTTCCCGCAAATCCTGACCCGTTAGTAATGCTTGGTGGGTACTATCGTGATACTGGAGACACAGTAAAGGCTCGTGACGCATTCACTAAAGCTCTCGCAATAGCCCGAGAACAAAATGATGTTGCGCATGTAGAGTCGATTGGAGTAGAGATTGCACGGCTACCACAATAAAGTAAAAACAACATGAAAAAGTTTTTTACACCCGGATTTTTTCGGTTCCTCCTCGCTTTTTCGCTCATTATTCTTGTAAGTTTTGTATTTCTCATGTTCTTCGGCAGGGAGGTGGCTGGGGTATAGCGTTACTGGTGAGCCCTTCTACGCAGATGCATGGGGTAGATTATTATCCCCCTGCCCCCAAACTCTTTCGGCGCAGTGTAGTATAATTGTCGTTGTATGAGCTCGAGTTAGGGGGGTATTTATTTGCCTAGTTTCAATTAATATATGCGTCTATGAAAAAAATATTTTTATCACAAAAAATGAATTGGATACCGACGACAGCAGGCGTCATTGTTGGAGTGTTTGCTGTGGTCGCAATAGTGCAGGCAGCGACCACTATCAGTACTAACGTACAAACCGATGGTACGCTTGCGGTGACTGGCCTTTCTAGTCTTACTACTGCTTCAACTACAGGTGCGGTTTCAGTTGCGGGCGCTCTTTGGATTGGCGGCAACGCTACAACTACTGCCGCAGGTGCCATTTCTACGCAAAGCACACTTACGGTGACTGGGGCGACTACACTTTCCTCTACTTTGGGCGTAACTGGGCTTACCTCGCTATCCACCGCTTCAACTACAGGAGCTGTTTCGGTGGCAGGAAATTTGTGGGTCGGTGGCAATGCTACAACCACTTCCGCAGGTGCTATCTCAACGCAGAGTACGATGACTGTGGGAAGTGCGGGCGATGCGGTAAGTGAAATTCAGTTCGGTACCTGCACCGTCACTATTGGGAGCATCACTGCAAGCACCACAGCTATGGCGACCTGTACCGCAACAGGTGTTACTACCGCTTTCAAGGTTTTCGTCACTCCGTATATAACCAACAACGGTATTATCATGACGAGTGCCTCTTCGACCGCTAACGACACCATTCAGATAGGAGTGCACAACATCGGATACACAGGAGCTATCGATCCCGCTGATAACGTGTGGGGCTGGATGGCAGTCCGATAAGCATAGCGTAGTTACTTATTCACTAACGCTATGTTGAGTATGAAAAAAATACTGGGAGCGGTCGTCCTTGGCGCGATGTTCTCGCCAGTCTTCGCTTTTGCTGCCTATAACGACGTCACGCTCACTACTTCAACCGTGCTGTCTATCGGTGGCATTACCATAAACATTTCTGGTTCGAGTGCCGTCATAGAATCAATCACAGTAACCGCAACCAGTTTTTCGGTTGTCATGCCTCCTGGGTCCACAATTTCTCTGGTTGCCCCGAATAGAAATATAATGAGTGCAGTTATGAGTGTTCCTGCTACTTTTACGGAAACCTGCACCGATAGCACGTCTTCTCTCACGGTTACGGCCATTCAAAGCACCACTATTCCCATTACTCCATCATCGACACTGTGCACCACTCCAAGTAGTGGTGGCGGAGGCGGTGGCGGAGGTATCATCTATCAGTCTCCCGTTGTATCTACGCCAGTCACTACATCGGCCCAGAAATCATCAGTAACTTCTTCCGGCGTAACCTTCACCACTGACTTCGGCATCGGCGCCACTGGCACTGATGTAGCAACACTTCAAACTTTCCTTGAAGGTAAAGGATTCCTTACAATGCCCGCAGGTGTGACAAAAGGGACATTCGGTATGCTCACTATGAAGGCGCTCCAGGCGTATCAGACCTCTGTCGGTGTCAAAGCGACAGGGTTTGTTGGTCCTCTAACGAGAGCGGCGATTGCTGGGGCAGTAGGTGCTAACGTCCCTTCGACAACTCCGTCTTCACCCGGAACTGGTGTCACTTTCACCACTGACTTCGGCATCGGCGCCACTGGCACTGATGTAGCAACACTTCAAACTTTCCTTGAAGGTAAAGGATTCCTTACAATGCCCGCAGGTGTGACAAAAGGGACATTCGGTATGCTCACTATGAAGGCGCTCCAGGCGTATCAGACCTCTGTCGGTGTCAAAGCGACAGGGTTTGTTGGTCCTCTAACTCGGGCTGCAATAAACGCAGGAAAATAACTTCTAATATATTTCTTGCAAAACCCGCCTTCCAAAAGGCGGGTTTTGCCTTTCCTAGTGTGAAATGATACTATCAACTTCTAGCACGACTGGAGACAGTGGGTCCCGAAAGGGTCAATGGCGATAAGCCACCTACCGAAGTCGAGGGTGCGGTCGATCCGCCTCGAAACTCCTACTAAAAGCGTGTGTTTAAAAAAACTTGAGCGGAAGCGATTAGATTTTGTTAACCCTGTTAAATACGCTTCGGAAACGAAGCGTCCCCGGAACGGGGATTTAACAGGGCGTAAGATTTTCTAACTCACTTCGTTCGTAACAAAAACTAACGTGGCCATTACTCGAGCAAAAAAAGAATCACTCCTGAAAGGAACATCTGACGCACTCGCGAAAGCGGTGTCTATTGTTTTTGTTTCTTTTAGAGGGGTGACGGTTCATGAAGTAAACGAACTTCGAGACGCACTCAAAGGCGAGGGTGTAAAGTACACCGTTGTTAAGAAGACGCTCTTGAAGAAGGCTCTCGATGCGAAAGGTTTTTCTGGTGAGATGCCAGAATTAACTGGTGAAGTCGCCTTTGCCTATCTCTCTGAAGTAGAGGGTGTGGAATCCGACATCACAGCGCCAGCGAGAAGTCTGCAAGCGTTCGTCAAGAAATTGAAGGGCAAGCTTGTATTCCTCGGTGGTGCCTTGGAAGGGAAGTATCTCTCAGGAACAGAAATTGTTGCTGTGGCTACCATTCCTCCAGTTTCAGTACTTCGAGGTATGTTCGTCAATGTTATTAATTCTCCGATTCAGCGTTTTGCAATTGCACTTGCTGAAGTAGGAAAGTTGAAAACATAAATTACAAAAAACTTTTAGCTTACGGCTTTCAGAGCGAATTACTTCCTATGATCCCTTCGGATCCGATGAAGCGTCG
>JBBAAE010000048.1:0-3343 GCA_041658485.1 Minisyncoccota bacterium | reverse complement strand
TGACGACGGCCGCGAAGGCATGGGATTCCCTGACAGACAAGTGCGTCAGTTGTCCCACGCGCTGCATCTCCGAACGCGACAAGAAGGCCATGATGTTTGACGAGCCCTTTTATCGATTGTAAGAAATAATTATAGGCAAAAATAAAGATGGACCACTCTGTACTGTAAAAGTGAGACTGATGTCAAACTTATGTAAATTTGAAGAGATTGAAACAGAATAGATAATTTCTTTCGCAATTAATGAAACATTAGGTCTTGTTGCTTGAATGAGTGCTATGCACAACGACATTCCTACTTGCCGATCGAGCCCGCCGCGAAAAGCACGCGGCTCACCGGCGCGTTAGTCATGAGCGGAGGATGAATGATAGATTTTAAAGAAATCCCATACAACGATGACACCTGGGAATTGTTTGCCCGTGATTTCCTGCTTCAGCTCGGTTTTTTCATTGAAACGTCGCCAGACAGAGGTGCTGATGGCGGGAAAGATATGCTGATTACAGAGGAAGTGAAGGGAAAACTTCATTCGTACCAGTTCAGATGGCTTGTCAGCTGTAAACACTTTGCAACGAGTGGAGTCGCTGTAAACGAAAATGACCATGAGAAAAACATTCTCGAAAGAGTGAAGAGTTTTAAAGCAGATGGTTTTCTTGGTTTTTACTCCACTGTGCCCTCAGCGGGTTTAAATACACGCCTAGCACAACTCAGAGCCGAAAAAGAAATTAAAGACTACAGGATATTCGATCATAAACTCATCGAAAACTACATGCTTAGTCTGGGCTTTTCACGGATCATGTTCCGCTATTTGCCGAAGAATTACAAAAAGATTAGACCACTTCATAAACTAATTGACGAATACGTCCCTATCACCTGCGACTTGTGCGGCAAGGACCTGCTGGATGCTTTATATCAAGAAGACTATTCGGGGCTTGTTGCCCAAGTGCAGCAGAATGGTGAAGATGGGCATACGAATGTGATTGAAACATATTTCGCCTGCAAAGGTAAGTGCGATAAGACGCTAGAAACTCGCTACTGGGAGCAGTATAAGGCCACTGCAGCCTGGAAAGACCTGTCTGATATCGCTATGCCAAACGAGTTCTTGCGTTGGATTATGGCGACAATCAATCAACTGCACGACAAGAACTTTTCTTACTCTGAGGCAGCCATCAAGAAAGAAAAAACTTTAATTATTGCTCTTTCGCAAAAAATATTCAGAGAGGTGGCGGAAGAAGAGCGAGAAAGAATGAAGGATTTGATGGCATTACCCTTCTAGTTATGCCGATCGGGTGGTGTCGTGAAATCCGCACTAACAAGACTAACCTGCGGGTCGACGGCGACGCGCCCAAAGGCGGCGCGTCACCCGCGCGTTAAATTTAGGAGGAGTAGCGGACATGAAGCAATCAATTATCGTCATTAAGGAAAAAAACAGTGCTCGCACTGACATCGCAAATTTGATTGTTAGTGTTAGAATTATTTATCCTAATCATTTCGAGATTGTTGTTGGTTCTCCTGGCCTGAGAAATGTTGTCGCAGATATGAATATCGGCGACGCAGTACTCTTTGAAACACCTAATGACGGAATTCTCGAAGTTCGAGCTTTGTCGATGGATGCTCTGAAAGTGGAACTTCTTGTTAGCCAAGTGTCCCCTCGCCTCGGTATCGTAGGTGCACTAGTAGACGAAGACCCGAACAACTCTCCTTTCACATCAGACGAACTTGTTCACATCACACAAAGCATCACGAGCGTTGCTCTCGAACTGGGTCAACGGTCAGATATAGTACCTGAACAGCTTGAATTAATTAATAGAAAGCTCAGTGAAATAGAGGCCGCTTCACAACGACTAGGACGCAAAGACTGGATTAACTATGTAGCAGGTACTTTGACCAGCATGTGTGTGTCCGCGGCTTTCGCACCAGATGTGTCAAAAGCTATATTTCAATCCGTTGGATCGGCGTTTTCCTGGCTCTTCAGCAATGCACTTAGATTGCTTGCGTGAAATGCAGCTGACTAGCCCTTCGGCCCAGCCACGTAGGACGGGTAGAGCCGAACGAAACCCGGCATGATGAACCAACCACGCCGTCGGGGAACTTTGGGGACGTTGTTTCTATCTATGCTTTATTGTGCGCTTCATGGCGTGCGACGGGAAATCAAGCTTAGAAACAACTTCCCTAAGATTCCTCTATGGGTTACTATGGGTTGCGTCCGAGAATTTGAACAAATGGCTCACAGAAAGAAAACCCACAATGTCGGTCACGACAAAACTCACCCTTACTGATACTCTGCCACTTACCTGTTCACGTTCGGGCACCTGCTGTCATGGCAAAACTGTCAGGCTGAACCCGTGGGAACTGGCGTGTCTGGCTGAAGCAAAAGGACTGACCCCGAGGGCGTTTCGTGATCGTTACTGCGATTTTGGCGGCATCCATTTGCGGTTTGATGGTACCCCCGGCTGGAGACAGCAGCCGGCATGCAGCCAGTATGTACCTGATCTTGGATGCAGCGTGTATTTGGGGCGCCCATTGGCCTGCCGGTTATATCCTCTTGGCCGCCAAAGGCAGGGCGAGGAACTGTACTACATGTACCAAGGGAGCGATTTCCCCTGCAGGGAAGGGTGTCCGGAAGTCTTGGATCTACCTCACTTGAGTGTCGCTGCCTACATTGAAGGACAGGCCACGAAGCGCTTCGAAGTTGCTCAGGATGCATATCTCGAACTGATGCAAAATTTAGCTGATAGCGCTTTCGCTTTACTGCTGGAAAATGGTTTGACCGCATCGGGTGACCGGCAGACATTGCGTCTCTGGCGAGAGATGGGTAGAGAAGAGCCCGAACAATTGCAGGACCGGCTTGGTCCCGGGTGGATCGACCTGCTGATGCTCCCTGAGTTAACGGATGGCTTACATGATCCCATAGCTTTTTCCCGCCAGCATCACGATCTGCTCCTATCGAAAGCGCAAGAATCATTTGGCACACTG
This sequence comes from Minisyncoccota bacterium, assembly GCA_041658485.1. Lineage (GTDB taxonomy): Bacteria > Patescibacteriota > Minisyncoccia > Phycocordibacterales > Phycocordibacteraceae > Phycocordibacter. Next base: position 373 of record JBBAAE010000048.1, on the reverse strand, counting down.
GACAATGTCGCCGATTTCCGCAAAGCATCGGAATTATTGATGGGACTGGCGCTGCACCTTGGCCGTGGTCTGGGCGCAAATCCTGTTGAACTGGCCGAACACTGGATCAAGACTGCAAAAGAACATGGGGCGCTTGACTAGCGGCCTCCAGACGGGGAACCAATAGACATAATGGTTGACAGTTGAAAATCAAGTGACCTGCCCCTTGCAACGTGGGTTATACTTGGGAACCCAGTTCCCAAATACAGAGCCACACCAAGGAGGCAGGTCATGAAACATTCTATCATTTTTGTCGGACTCGATGTGCACAAAGATTCTATTGATATCGCCCTGGCCGATGACGGCAGAAACGGGGAGATCAGATTCTACGGCA
>JBBAAE010000047.1:0-3455 GCA_041658485.1 Minisyncoccota bacterium | reverse complement strand
CGCGGTTACAGCCGAAAGAGGAGGTGCTTCTGCTGGGCTGGGGCGTGCCGATGCCGCTGCCGGTCAAGTCGCGCAGGTATGACGATAATTTCTGGCGCGAGTTGTTCGGCGCGGGCGGGAAGAAGGACGAGGCGCAGATCATGAAGGAATTGGGATACTGATAGGTTCTTTTTGAATTAAAATGTGTATAATCAAGACAAGCTCAAACAAAAGTTCTATTTTCGTGACCAACTATGTATTACCGTAGAAAAGTATTACTTGCTTTACTGGAAGTTTTCGGCGGCAGACTGGGAAAAACAGACTGCGAGAAATTGTTGTTCCTGTTTTGCCACACTACTCAGAGAAATTACTACGATTTCTTCCCATATCAATTCGGCGGATTCAGTCTGGTTTCTTATTACGATAAAAACGTATTAGCAAATAATGGATTTCTAAATGATGAGGATGATTTTGTACTTGCTACGGAGGAATCCTTTCTTGCAAAGTTAAAACCGGAAGATAAAAAGGCGCTGGGAATTCTTGTAAATCAAACTCTTGAACGAGGCGATGCCCTAATCAAGAAAATATATTTAGAATACCCTTACTTTGCTCTTAAAAGCAAAATAGCAACTCGTTTATTAGATACAGAAGAGAAAAAGTGGGTTAGTACATTTTGGAATTTGGATAACCGCCCATGCCTTTTTACTATAGGATATGAAGGATTGACAATTGATGCTTTCCTAAATAAATTAATAGCTAACAACATTCATGCATTAGTAGATGTTCGAAATAACCCATTCTCAATGAAGTATGGCTTTTCTCGCCCCGGATTTCAAAATTATGTGGAAAGAGCTGGCATCAAGTATTATCACATTCCAGAATTAGGTATACCGTCCGAATTAAGAAAAGATCTAGGGACACAAGAGTCGTACACAAGATTATTTACATACTACGAGAACAATATTCTGCCAAGCAATCTCGTATACTTAGGAAGAATCAAACAAATTATCACTGAGTACTCACGTATTGCTTTAACTTGCTTCGAAGCCGACTATCAATCATGTCACCGTCATAAAATAACAGATTACATGATTACACACCTAGGATTTAATATCAAGATTTCACATCTGAATTAGCAACCACATGGGAGGAAATTTATGTATCTACCTGATGAACTGCCCAATGCTAGAGTTCTCATCACTGTAAAAACGTATCCATTACCATCTAGCGATCATGGAGAAATTGTATGTACTGCTGGATTGTTAGATGGCGAAAAATGGGTGCGGGTGTACCCCATTTCCCTAAGCAGGTACAGTGATGAGGAAAGATTCCCAAAATATGGCTGGGTAAGATTAAATCTTAAAAGGCATCCAAGTGATTTTCGATTGGAAAGTTATATGCCCAGGAACGGCATAGATGAGCCGATGCAGTTTTTAGAGAGAATTGGAACGGACAATAATTGGGCAGCGCGAAAAGATTTTGTCCTGAAAGAAGTTTTTACCTCCATGAAAGAGTTGATTACTCTATCACATACCGAAAATCGATCATTAGGAACCGTTAAACCCTCAGAAATAGTGGATTTTGTTATCGAAGATAGCGAGCGTGAATGGAGGCCTCAATGGGCTACTCGGCTAAAACAACTAAGAATGTTTGATTCTGAAAAACAACGAGGTAAGCAATGGCAACCAATTAGGAAAATTCCATTTACTTTCAAGTATCGTTTTCTTACACGGGGGGATACAAAACCAAGAGAATTATCCATACATGATTGGGAAATAGGAGCATTGTATTGGAACTGTTTGAAACAAGTACAAGGGGATGAGAGCGAAGCTAAACACATGGTACGAGCAAGGTGTTTTGATGAGTTTGTTTCACGAAAAGAGATTTTCTTATTTGTGGGGACAACTTACGAATTTCACAGGAGAAGGGTAGACAATCCATTTATTATCACAGGAGTGTTTTACCCTCCAAAGACCCCTCAATTATCGCTGTTTCAACCATCATACTCATGATCGCTCTCAAAACCATCCTCTTCTTCCTGCTCGTTCCCGTGCTGTGCCTGGGGGTGGCGCCCGCGCTCATAATACGAACGAACGTACCGCTGTTCGATCCCGGTCCCTGGCGCTGGGCGGCGGTCCCCCTCTGGCTGGACGGGTGGGTGGTTTTGGTCTGGTGCTGCTGGAGCTTCGCCGTCCACGGACGCGGGACGCCCAATCCGCTCGACCCGCCCAAGGAATTGGTTATCACGGGATTGTATCGCACCATCCGCAACCCGATCTATATCGCCGCAACCGCCGTCCTGGTGGGCTGGGCCTTCTGGTCGCCTTCCCTGCCAATCCTGCTCATGCCAGTCATTTGTTTCGCTGCGTCGTACCTGTTCGTAACATTCTACGAAGAACCACACCTGCGCAAGACATTCGGTGCGGCCTATGATACGTACTGCAAGTCTGTACCGAGGTGGATCCCGAAACTGAGGAGAACAAAATGACCGCTCTGAAGACAATTTTCTTCGTCCTGCTCGTTCCCGCCGGGGTCGCCGTGGGATAACCCCTCCGGCTCATGACTCAAAGAATTCAGACCGCCCTTACTTGAGCAAGCCTTCCACTTCATCCAGGATTTGCTTTAAAGTCGGTTGATCGGCAGGCGCGAGGCGATCTCGCGCCCCAATATGCTTGTGATACGGGTGCGTGGCGATCTCAGGATAGTGCGGCGCATTGTCGTAACGGAAAACGCGTTTCCCCTCTCAAACGTATGTGTAAGAATAGTGAACGCGTACCGGATAGCCCAATTCGGTACTGACCACTTCGTACAGATCAAGAAATGACTCATCCCAAAAAACAAACCGGCACCGGATGAGGCCGTTGTAGTCATCCGATGCCAGGCATGTGACCGGCTTTTCTATCTTGCCAATGCGGGCATTCTGCCGCAGACTGCGCTCCAGAGTGGCGATTAGTCGTCAATCCTCATGCCGCTGTTACTTCGCTCTGCATGAATTGACGAATGGGATGCGAGGTAAGATAGAGGTGAAACAATCCTGCCCACATCATTAAATCGTTATCATCGCCCAATTTCCCTTCCAGGAAACGGCGATAAAAATCAATCGTGGAATAGCCGTACTTCTTTTCGTAGGCTCTCAGTTGTTCGCTGAGTTCTTCAAAGGATAAACGCTTCGGCTTGAACATGGCAAACTCCTTGCACCAATGACTCTACTGCAAAAAGGGATTTTTACCACAGAGATCACAGAGTACACTGAGAATTAATAATGAAGAACTCTGTGCTCTCCGTGTTCTCTGTGGTGAGTTTTTACAGTAGACTCACCAATTATAGCACTTTGCAACTCTGTCGGCTTCTTACAGGAGAACAAAAAATGACTGCCATCAAAACGATTTTTTTATTATCCTCGTCCCCGGCTTCTTCCTAGGCGTTGTGCCGGTCTTCGACATCCCCCACATCCCCGGTCTCGCCCTCCCGCCGGG
>JBBAAE010000046.1:0-3584 GCA_041658485.1 Minisyncoccota bacterium | reverse complement strand
CCTTCTGTGACGACTCTTTGGCTTATCTTAAAAGTTCACTTCGATTTGGGGAATATCTTATAGATTTCTGACACCGCTATGTTCGCGAAGGATTTGCCCGCTGGACAAACAAGCCTATGCTCTTTACTATTATCTAGTGCGAATACGGGTGATTAGCTCAGGGGGAGAGCGCTTCCCTGACACGGAAGAGGTCGAAGGTTCAAATCCTTCATCACCCACCATTCTTCGCGGTTGGACTCCGGCATTCGCCTCCGTCCTTAACGGGCGCTATGAATGGCAGGCCATCATAGATTTTAACCGCGAAGAATGTCCTTCGTAGCTCTTCAAGGCCGAAGCTTAAGCGAGGCCAGTCACAGCGAAGAAGGGCTACCCAATAATCAAACACGCGTATATTATTACGGTATGCATTTCGTTTATCTTCTTAGACTCTCGAATGATTCCTATTATGTAGGACAGACAACTAACGTCGAAGCGCGCTTGAAGAAGCACGTAAAAGGTGATGTTAAGTCAACCGCAAAATATCAAGATAAAACTCTTGTTTGGTATGGGGCGTTCGAAGACAAATCGATTGCAATAGAGTTCGAGAAATATCTAAAGTCCTCTGCCGGCAAAGCCTTCCGTAACTCCCACCTTATCTAGAAAAACGTCTGAACCGCATCACCCACCATCCTTCGCTGTCGGCTCGGGCTACGCCCTTCGCTCGTGTAGCTACGGCCGGCATGCCATCAAAAGTTAAATGCGAAGGCTGCCCGCCATAGCCCAGTATGCCGGAGCATCAAACGAACTCGCGGAGGCTGATCTTGGCGACGGCGGGCCAATCTATTGCGGCCGGACTCTATCCCTTGAGTGTGCCGCTCTGTCATTCCGAGCGAAGCGAGGAATCTCATCGTGGCGATTGCCGCTAGCAGAAACAGAAACCTAGACCGGGAGCATACAGAGTGCGTCATCCTGGGGAAGCAAACAGAGAAGCGTCATCCCGAGCGACCCCGCAAACGCTGCGAAAGAACTCGGAGGAGCAACCAGAGGTGCGTCATCCTGGGGCGCCCCACAAATCTGCCGCAGGAACTGACACGCTGCTTTCCTTGCCGGCTAATTCACGTGCGTGGTGGATCAAGAACAAAAACCATAAAGGTTACAAAGCACGACCTGACCCCTTTATATTGGAGTATATTACCCGCCGATTGGATTAACCTTAGCTTAAAAAGAGGCAACAATAGGTAAACCGACAAAACTTTCAAGTTCGCCAATCAAATCTCACCGAGTTTTAAAGAGCCGTCCAAGCCCCTCCCCAACCAACATCCTTGCGATCCCGAAGAAATGATTCAGAATTTGTTTTGTAAACATATTTATTGATTCAGTTATGCGGATAAAATAGACTCTAACTAGATTTAAACCGCCAATACAGTCGAGGAGCGATAATGGAAAGAATGCGTGTGACAAGAGCAACTTTTACTGTAAGTGATTTTCTATCGTGGCAAAGGAATGGCAATCTAGTTCTTAACCCTGGATTCCAACGTCGAAAGGTGTGGTCTCCGGGCGCAAAATCATATTTAATTGACACGATTGTTCGTGGACTGCCGATTCCAATTATTTTTTTACGCCCAAGAACAAGTACTTCGAACCCAACCATCACGCTTCGAGACGTAGTTGATGGACAACAAAGAATTAGAACAGTACTTACCTATATTGATCCGTTTGTGCTTGATGATTATAAGCCAGAAAAGGACGCTTTCCTCGTCATGCCTGCGCACAATGAAGCAATAGCTGGAAAAGCTTTTAATCAATTGCCGATATCTGTCCAAAGCCAAATACTAGATTACGAGTTCAGTGTAGATGTCCTCCCTAGCGGTGTCGACGACAGACAAATAAGTCAAATATTCGCAAGAATGAACGCCACCGGAGTCAAGTTAAACCCGCAAGAACTGCGTAACGCAAAGTACTATGGCTTCTTCAAGACCTGTATGTACCAATTGGCATCAGAGCAACTGCCAAATTGGAGAAGTTGGCACGTATTCACAGAAAACAACTTATCTCGGATGGACGAAGTTGAATTAACAAGTGAATTCGCCTACATGATGCTGAACGGCATAAAGGGGAAAACTCCCGTTGCCCTCGATCGCTTATACAAAGATAAAGAAGAGGAGTTTGTTGAGCAAGGCGAGGTAGAGCGCAGATTTAGACATATTATGACTTCACTTGAAGACAGTTTGGGCGATCAAATTAGTTTGACCGCTTTCAAGAAAAAGACGCTTTTCTATAGTCTCTTTGTTGCTTCCTATATTCTTATGTTTGGCCATAATATGCCAACCGCGCATGTAAAGGCCAACCCTTTGCGCAGCAATTTCCGAGACGTAATAATGCAGATCGCTTCTGAATTAGATTCCAAGACAGCCCCGATAGACGTTATCGATGCAACCTCCAAAAGGGTTACGCACGCGAGTTCCCGAAAAACCATTACAAACTATATTCTAAGCAGACTAACGTAACATGGTCAAAGATGCTCTTGATGTGGCAAGGGTATACACAACACGCCTACGCCATGCTGAGGCGACAAGAAAAAGGGCTGAAAAACTATTCCGCGCTGCGCGGATGGAACGCCGCGATATCGAAAGGCTCTATGCAGGACTATTCCTTGAAGCATACACCGGCCTTGAGAACGCATTCGAGGAGTTGTTCTTTGGGTTCATTGCCGGACAAGTAACTCATGTGTCTGGCACAGTCAGTCCGAACATTTCTGTTATCAACCAGAGCATTATTCCGGAATTGGTATACGGTGGCGGTCGACATTATGCTAATTGGCTTAACTATGACGATACAAAAAAGCGTGCTTTGCTTTTTCTCCTTGACGGCAAACCCTTCGACCAACTCGATGGAACCGATAAAGCCACACTTAAAATTCTATCAATCGTGCGAAACGCTATTGCCCATGATAGTATTTCCGCGAAAAAGACATTCATTAAAGATGTTATTGCCCCGGCGACATTTTCGTCCCCAATTGAAACAAAACCATTAGGATACCTACGCAGCCTCTTTATTAGCACGCCGCCTACGCAAACAAGATATGAAATGCACATTCTTGACATGAGGTCGCTTGTACAAAAGATCTGCTCGTAAAGGGGTCGGGTCTTGAATTATCACTTTTTCGACACATGTTCACATTATCCTGCCCGCCATCAGTCTATTTATCAGAATAGTTCGTGTCAATTTGGGGTAGATGGGATGAGGTTTTTACGGGAGATTGCTTCGTCGCTAGCGCTTCTCGCAATGACGGAACGACACGATTCCTTCTTGATCAAAGAAAATTAGAACTTTAGAGCATTAGACCGAATTAGAATCTTCATCTTGTCAACGATCTAATGTTCTTTGGTCTAAGATTCTAATAACTGAAGTAGATAGGCCTTCGTCCAGGGGGTCACGTCTTGTATCTTAACATGCCCCCGATATCTTTCAGGATCCTGCTGACAGAAGCATAATGCATCCCAAGGTATTCAGCTATTTCTTTCTGCCTATATCCATAGTCGAATACCGCTTCATATATCTTCTTGTTTCGATTATTCAGCTCGTAATCCGGTTCGGTCGGCAGC
>JBBAAE010000045.1:0-3937 GCA_041658485.1 Minisyncoccota bacterium | reverse complement strand
GACGGTCTGACATGTGTTCTTCGTATTACTACGAACATTAGACTATACCTTTCCCGACTATTTCTCTTCGTCGGGATTGACGTGTTAGCGAAGAGATAAACTTCCTATCTTCTCGCTCCGGTCGCCTAAGGCGACCAAGTCGTTACGGGGATCAGCAATCTTATAGATCATTGAAGGAATAATGAATGGTCGAACGATATCCACGAATCGGTCATAGTCATTTCTGCCAATTCCGATTTTGAACTTCATACGATCCTTCACTAATGTGGCAGTAATGACATACTGGCGTTTCAAATAGCCGATGATGCGCATCTGTTCTTCGAGTGAAAAACTATGCGTACTAAGAGTAAAACTCTCGCCGACATTCGAACCGTCATCCATAAACCATACCGCCATCATCTGTGGAGTAAGCACATCAAAAATATCTTCCGGTAAAATCTTCACACCATTTTTATAAAAACGGCTATGAATGATTCCGAGTTCTTCGGTGCTCTTCGTGTGAAAGTACCACGAAACTTCATGGAGATCCCGTTTCGGATTATTCCATGAACTTTCCTGCGGCATTTTCAACGTAAGATTCTGAAGAGCTTTATACTTCCAGAAAACATACTCTTTCTGCTTTTCTCCATGATGCACGCGCAGTCGCGCAGTAATCGGATTTCGTAATCCGATCGACCGGCATTCCAAACGCGCATCTCCTAACAATGACCCAATAATCACATCGAGTTGATGTGGTGGAAATAAAGACTGTAATCTTCCCACGGTATTATCCATTGCTCACATTATATCATGCAGGCAACCGGACTTCACCGTTATGAGTCAATTTATTCTCCTTCTTCTTTTCAGCATTTCTGCTGCCTCGTGCGAAGGATTGCTGGGCTCATGTGAAGTGTTTCACTTACCCAGCTCACGTGCCCTTTTAATTGGCGAACAGCCAAACGCTTGGGAGCTTCTTCACCCCCGCGCTAGGGCGAGCCGACATCGAGGTGCCGAGCGAAGTCGTCGATAGGAACTCTCGGACTTCACCAGCCTGTTATCCCCGGAGTAGCTTTTATCCGGTGTCTCCGACCTTTCTATAAAGAATCGTCGGGTCACTAAGTTCTGCTTTCGCATCTGCTCGACTTGTAGGTCTCGCAGTTAAGCCGGCTTATGCCTTTACACGTCCAGCCCGATTTCCATCCGGGCTAAGCCGACCTTAATAAACTCCTCCGTTACTCTTTTGGCATTTGTTAACCTAATTTGTATTTCATTGACGGTATTACGTATGGTTCGATAAGTTTTCTGAATTCCACGGCGGTTTCCGAAAGGACATATATCCGCCAGCGATCATACTGCTTATGTAGTGCCACTTTAATACCGAACTTTTTCTCAAGAATTGACTGGACTATTTCGAGATCGCTTTTCGCATATCCCAAGGCGTGGATGATATATGTTTTATGATGGCGCGACTTAAATGAGCCGTCGTCCATAAACCATATTGCCAACGCCACAGGATCAATGAGTTTTCCAAACAGTTTAGGAATAACCTTTTTGCGCTCGCGATAGAATTGCTGAGCATAAAACCGGAAAATTCCCAAAGAACGTGTTTCGAAAAAATAACTTGCATGTTGTTTTTCTCCTAATCGTTTTATTTTTTCTCGCGGCAGAGTACGAACAAATTCCTTAAATTGTTCGTAAAGCCAGTCAACGTATTCTTTTTGTTTAAGCGAGTGCTCGACTTTCAGGCGATACGTTCGGTCATGGGTTATTGATTCCAAATGGCCATCACCCAAAAGTAATCCTACGAGAATCGATTTTTGTAATTGATTCATTTTTTAGGTTGCCGCGCTTAAAGTGCGGCCTCATGGTCGCCCATGAGATCGGACTATATCATACGGCTTTCGCCGCTCTGGCTGATAGTCTCTGAGGACTTCTCCTTTCGGAGTTGCCTGCTGATTGTCCGCTGCTCCGATAAGAATCGGAGGCCACTTCAACATTTTCACCACTTCGACTGAGGTAGTTAAAGATACTACGGATGTTCCAGCATATACACCAGATTTTTCACTCGACGCAAGACGTGCGCCGAAGTGTCCCCCATCGCAGTGGCACGGAGTGCACCACCGCAGTTAAGGAAAACGCCCCATTTAAACTGCCTACCAAGCACTGTCTCGACGGAGTTTCTCTCGCGAGTCCTCCGCCGGTTAGATTTTAAAACTTTAAAGATGGCTGTTTCATTGTCGGATCCACGCCGCCCGAGAGCGACGCTTCAAATCCTCACCACTACGCTACGCAGTAAAACTCTAAAATCAATACCAGGCTGCAGTAAAGCTTCCGGGGTCTTTTCGTCCCGCTGCAGGTATCCCGCGTCTTCACGGGAATCGCATTTTCACCGAGCTCATCTTTGAGACAGTTCCCCAGTCGTTACGCCTTTCGTGCGCTTCGGAACTTCTTCCGATTTTTCTGTTTCCAGAAAGAATGGACTATATCTTTATCCGATTGCTTGGATATTTGCGTGTAGTCTCTACGGAGTCCTCTCTAAAATAAAATACAGAGAGGTTCCCTCGGTATTGCCTTGTCCGCTTTCACGGATTTAGGTTTCACCGATATAGCAAATGCTTCGATATCGATTACTCGATAAAGGGGCAAGTTCTACCTTACCCGAAAAGGAATTGCGCTACCTTAGAACGGTTATAGTTACCGCTGACATTGACGAGGGCTTAACTCGGTGAGCAGTACAGCTTGCGCCATACCACCCCCAAGCTTGACCTTCTCGCATCGGTCAGGCGTCACCCCCTATACATCCTCTTACGAGTTCGCAGGGAGCTGTGTTTTTGGTAAACAGTCGCCAGGGAGACTTTCGCTGCGGCCCAAACCACGCCTTGCGGCGGGCAGGGCAGGCCATGTTGCTAACTTACGGCCGCTTTTTTGCCGAGTTCCTTAAAGATGAATCACTCGTTCCCCTTGGTCTTCTCGACCTATCCACCTGTGTCGGTTTACGGTACGGAGACCTGATGCACAATTAACCAAGCTTTTCTTGGAGGGCTCTTCAACGAAGTTCGCAGGGTAAATTCCCTACGTTCTCACGCTTACGACTACGCCTTGCGGCGCACTCTGAAAGTATGAATGCCAAACCAATAAGGCACTCCATCTTGTGTCCCTCGTCCCTTGGATATAATCATCGGGTCGGGCTGGAATATTAACCAGCTATCCATCAGCTGCGGTTTTCACCATCGCCTTAGGACCGCCTAACCCGTGGTTGATTGCCAGTGCCACGGAAACCTTGGATTTTCGGGGTTCCAATTTCTCATTGGGATTGTGGTTACTCATGCCAACATTCTCTCTTCCGAATTCTCCACTCGTTCTCGCGAATCGAGCTTCGTTGAAATCGGAATGCTCTCCTACCACGCCTCCCGAATAAATTCGGAAGACATCCATATCTTCGGTAGCGTGCTTAGCCCCGGTACATTTTCGGCGCCCCCTGCCGTCGAATAGTGAGTTGTTACACACTCTTTAAAGGATGGCTACCTCTAAGCCAACCTCCTATCTGTCTATGGCAAGAAACTACCTTTAACACTTAGCACGCATTTAGGGACCTTAGATGATGATCAGGGCTGTTTCCCTTTTGACCACGGAGCTTAGCCCCCGCAGTCTAACTACTGCAATTACACGCGCGGTATTCGGAGTTTGATTGATTGGTCGGCCTTTCGGCCATTACCGATCATCCAGTGCTCTACCCCCACGCGCTACAATGCAGCGCTAGTCGAAAAACTATTTCGGAGAGAACCAGCTATTACCAGATTCGATTAGCTTTTCACTCCTTACCTCAGCTCATCCGAGGGTGTTGAACAACCCACCAGTTCGGACCTCCGTCCCGCTTTCGCGGAACTTCATCCTGGCCAAGGCAAGCTCATCTGGCTTCGGGTCTAAGGCACGCGACTGACCTACCCAAATTTTTGGA
>JBBAAE010000044.1:0-4039 GCA_041658485.1 Minisyncoccota bacterium | reverse complement strand
CTACGCTCTGAGCTCTTTGCTCTGGGCTCCTTCTAATGTCGGCGTGGCGGAATTGGCAGACGCGCTAGGTTGAGGGCCTAGTGCCCGGCAACGGGCTTGGGGGTTCAAGTCCCCCCGCCGACACCAGACAAAATAGTGCGCCCTTAGATTCTTGAAGCCGCCGCGCGGCAAGTCCCGGTCTTATCTTCTCGGAAGAACACTCGAATTCCCCAGCGAGGAATTCTTCGCTCCGTGGAAATCCTGCGACCACTATCGTGCACCAGGGCACGATAGTGGACCATGCTCGCGACGGATTCCCAAGGCCTTCCTCAAGATAAGCCCCGGTACTTCCTTTGTTACGCGGAATGCGGCTTCAAACACCAGTCGCAAATAAATATTCTTCGAGGGAGCGTAAGCGAGTCGAGAAGCTCCCTCTCCTTTGAGGTGAGAGGGCAGGGTGAGGGTGCGGGTGATCTTGAAGCGTCTGCGCCCTGGAAAGTGAGGCTCCGGCGCTTTCTGCTTGGTGTAGGAATTAAAGGCAGAGCGCTCTCCACAAACCATATGACTTGTATTGTCGACCGCATATGCTATTATGTCCGCATATGCATATCTCAAGAAGGGATGACGCTGATGGCGTTGAAGATTGTGTTGATAAAGCCGAGAAAAATAAGGCGATCATAGGGGTTTCAAGCTTCGTGGGAGAACTGGAAGTTCTAGATATGTGAGCGAGACTTGGCAAAGTAGATTGAAGGTGATTGTATGAAATATTTTCGCACGGTAGTTATTATGTTCTCCATTCAACTAATACTTATCATTGTTCTATTCTCTATTACACTTAATCAAGAAAGACAGATAAATAAGTTGAACAGCAATATTGAGCAAATAAGCATAGTCGTAGCCATACAGAACAGAAACATCAACGAAATGTCTGACAAGTTAGATAGACTAACGGATGAAGTTGGCTATTTAGGCCGATAATCCGCTTAGATGGGTTTGTAAACTATATAATCGCCTTAATTAATTCAGGAAGAGACAATGATCCCCCTCGAGGAGGTGCGCTATCAGCAAAAACTTCCCAATCCAGCGTACAGCCCCGAATATATAAATCATAGACACTAAAGTCTACAGGAATTTTGAGGTAGAAATTATTCCCATCTGTAATATGTAGTCTGTCCTCAGGGAAAAGAACTGCGTTAGTTAACTGATTATTGCTTCCACCAGGCATAGTATTACGATATTGATATAGTAGATATGGGTGATGTCCAACTTCCTTTCTCTCTCTCGAAACGAACCCTTTCGTAATTCGATTTGGAAATTCTGGCAACCAGAAATTCACAGCAAAGTTTTTTGCAATGACTTTGCCGATATTACAGATACATAGCGAAAGATCATAATGAGCAGTTGGGCCACCAGGTGAACGTGTAAAAACAAACTCAGCCTCAAGTGTCGGGTGGACTTGTCGATTGGCCACCTCACGAATCTCCCAATCTTCCATTGGCTCAGCCTTGAAGTTACGGCGCCGGTAATATCTAAGGTCGTTTGCTTGATGTGGTGCAAAATCACTTTCAGGCACTACGACGACAAGAGAGATTCTTTTGTCGGCATGACCACTTAGATCAACACTATGAATATGAACACCAGGAATGTTTCTGTGAATATTTGTGTCGATAATGTTTTCGAGCCACTCTTCATTAATGGCTTCAATCAAAACACCATCATCAAGTGTTGTTGCCTGGTGTTTACTATCCTGAGCGATTCCATAGACGATAACGCCGCCTTCAGTGTTCGCCATGGCAGAGACCGCTTTTGATATATTCTTTACCTTTTCAGGGTTCTTTGCTAGAGCAGCGGAACTCTTGAACTCTAATTGCGTACTTTCATGAGTCTTTTCATCTGCAAGCTTTTTCAAATCAGATTCTTGCCACTCTTTTGGATCTTTCATTAAACCTACCTGGATCAACTATGTGGTCTGGAGACTAAACCGTGATTTCATGTATATCGTAATGATATTTAAGCATTCCTTCAAGGAAGGGTGACTTGTTGGAGTCTATCTGGTGCCAGAGTAGGTTCGGATTTGGCTACAAGTCCGAACACCGCTGACAAATCAAAATTGTCTGTACGAAGATTATCCGAAAGCTTTCAGTTAGGATAGTTAGTAAAACCGTAAGATATACAAGCTAAGATACGAGAACATGAAGGCGTTAAGATAAAGGATTATTTTGAGCGGCTTAGGCAGGAAATATCCCTAAGCCTTGGAAAACATCAACGCTCTGTGATAAATTACTAAACGATGATAAAACCTGAAAGGAGCCACTATTAAAGTTTACAAATTCCCCCCAATTATAGAAGCGGTTTGTGAGTTCCAATTCGTGCCAAGCCAGCCATGGGACTTGACAGTGCCTGGCCGGTTTTATGATATGGTTAAAAGCGACTATCCGAACAGTGAACAGCAAACGAGGGTTGATTTTGAATTTAGACAAGGGGACTTGAAAGAAGCCTCGGCTGGCTTAAGAACCACCCCAATCACTAGGTTGTTAAGCAAAGACGGAAAAGCATTAGTTCAAATCGGTCCAGATACTCTGTCAATTAACAAACTTAAACCTTATAAAACCTGGCCTGACTACTTCTCATCGATAAAGAAGATACTTAAGATTTATAATTCAACTTTTCATCCTAAAGGATATAAAAGAATTGGTCTGAAGTATGTTAATAAGATCGACTTTGATCAAAAGATGATTGAACCAGAAGACTACTTTAATATTTATCCGGTTGTGCCGAAAGAACTTGCAGAAGATTATTTCAATTTAAGGATGCATGCAGAGCTCCCGTATGATGAGACAGATCGTATGATCCTGCAGCTTATTTTAGTGCCACCAAGTAGGCCAGATCAAATCTCAATGGTTTTAGACCTTGACTATGTTTTAACAAAACAAGGAGCAGTAAAGATCGGCGAATCGGAAGAATGGCTGAAAAAAGCGCATACTAGAATTGAGGATGCTTTTGAGAAGTGCATTAATGAGAAAACGAGAAACATTCTTGATGGGAAATAAGAGATGCCGCTAGCAACGCTTGAAGTGTATTCGCAAGGACCGATGGAGCAAACAGCCGATTTTATAGGCTTGGCTGCTTTAGGTGGTGTATCAGAAATATCGAGTTATGAACTAGGCGAGCCTCTTAACCTATACGGGTCAGTTTTTGATGAGAGCGAAACCAGGCTAAGGTTGGTATTTGACAACTATCTTATCGAGCAACAACAGAAGATTCGTGATTTCCTACGTGCACAGCCGCACGTCATGAAGGTCCTTATTGAAGCACTTCCAAAACTTGCCGAGCTATTTGGTGGTACTCTCGTTGAACTAGAGCTTCACAATGATCCTGAAGAAGGTTTTCAGGAATTATTCGCGTCTATAAGAAGCACATATGATGTCAGTTTATCCCTAAAGCTATTGAATGAGTTTGACAATTGGTTCTTGTCGGTTCTTCCGGCCGTCCAAGGAAAACTGAACTTTACTATTAAATCCTATGACCTTTAATTGGCTGTCTTATCTTGAACTTGCAGGTGATCCGTTTCTTCTCGACAAAACGTCGCCAGAAGAAGCTCGTTTAAGGACATGTATAAGCAGGGCCTACTATAGTGTGCATCATATTGCAGCGGAATTCTTGGAGAACGAAAAAGGCATAGTACTTTGCGAGACCAAGGATATACACAACCAGGTAATAATCATGTTTCGAGATGAAGAATACACTGATAATCGTTATAAAAGGATAGGAATAAACTTAGATAGGCTTAGGATGAACAGAAATGTTGCAGATTATAACGGAAAAAAACACGTTCACTTTGGAGACGCAGAATTAACGCTCGAGATGGCTAAACAAGTAGTTGACGATTTAATAGGGGTCGGAGCGACGACGTAATTTCTTTATCGTTCTGATTCACCATGCACGAGAATTAGACGGTAAAGTGAGCATCGTGTCAGTTCCTGCGGCGGATTTGCGGGGCGCCCCAGGATGACTCATTCCTGTATGCTCTCCGCTCGATTCGCGGAATGTTCGCATGCTC
>JBBAAE010000043.1:0-4074 GCA_041658485.1 Minisyncoccota bacterium | reverse complement strand
AACAGAATGAAACTACGGCAATTGTATGGATGTTGCTGACTGCGGAAAAACATCGACGAGAAAATTTCATTTTCTCGTCACAGGGTGGGCTTTTTCACTTGACAGGGAGCCTTCAAATGGGTGACCCTCAGGGGTCTGTAAGGATAAAAAACCTGAAGAGTAATTATCTTAATTAATGAATGAACAGCCCAACCACACCGTCGTGAGGGTCGCTGAGAGCCGCGCCTCTCACGGCGGCGGTTAGATTCAATATTTACAAATAGAGGCTTACTTTTATGGGTGATCATTATATACCTCAATATTATCTGAAAGGTTTCACAGGAAACGATGATTTAATTTGGGTCTATGAAAAAGGAAATCAGCGGAAGTTTGTAACTACAATTAAAAATATTGCGCAGGAAAATGATTTTTATTCGCGAGAAATTGAGCAATATTTAGCTAATGAAGTAGAAGCACCTGCAAACCAAGTTTTATTAAAAATAAGATCGAGAGAACCTCTTCTTTCGTCAGACAAACTTGCACTATCCACTTACATGGTTGCCCTGCTCAAAAGAGCCCCGGATAGCAAGCGGAGGCTTAAACAACGCGCACCCGAAATTACAAAAAAAATGCGTGCGGATATCGACAGCAAGATAATGAATATCATAACAGCAGAGCCAGCCAAGACTGAATATCTGGAGCGGAAGAGGTCTGCGATTCATGGCATACTTGACAAATACGCGAAAGACCCGCCTAAAAAGGTGTGGTTAAATACCATTCCGCCAGATACAGCAAGTAAACCATTAGAACTTATGCAACAAATGACTTGGCTATTCTTAGTTTACGAATCTGGTCGGGTATTCATAACTAGCGACAATCCGGTTTTTTTCTTTGCCGGATTAGGAATCGGAAAGGCTGAATCCGAAATCACGTTTCCCATATCAAGTAATATTATTCTTTGGGCAAATTGGAGAAGCGATTTACAGGACGGTTACTACAAGGCAACAATGCAAGTTGTAAAAGAAATGAATAGACGGACCGCCAGCAAAACAACACGCTATATTTACCATGCTGAAGATGAGAGATGGATTCCTGATTTTATGAATAAGAAAAATCAGCAATTACATATGCTCTTGTGACAAATACAATGAGATTCTAACGAGCGGGTCGAGTCTGACACGCACGAGACGCGCGTCTCACCCGCCCATTATCGAATGAGTGGCATATCTATGGACAAGAATGACGTGATAAATGGATTAGTATTTCGGTCTCTTCACGGCCCTGAAATGGTATTAGCAAGTCCGGACACTATTAGGGACGCAATTGAAAAAGGACTTCCGATTACAGAGCAGCAGAAGTTGCCAGTGGAAGAAGCTATCAACAAGTTGTTTGATCACCGTAAGCAGCACGCGCAGCGGCTCGCATCTAATATACTGCCATGTCCTATTCCGGAAACACCAATTCTCTATTTGTACGATCAGATCTCCCAATGCATCTTATTCGATATGAACGGAGCGGCCATCACGTTCTGCGGAATTCTTGTAGAATACGCCCTCAAGTATACGACTTACATGAAAGAAAATCCTGGGACGGCGGATTTCGACTCTGCCGCCTGGAACGAGTTTGAAGAAATCACGTTAGTGCCTGCAATCGTTCGCGCAAAGAAGGCGGGTCTAATCGATGATGAGATTGAAAAACGCCTTCGTTCTTTTGCCAAAGACCTTCGAAATAGATATAGTCACTTCAACATTCAAAAAATCACCGAAGGGGCGGTGTTCGGCAAGGTAAAGGCTAAAAATATCAAAACCGGCGAAGAAACCGAAGTAGAGCTTTCTGCTTCGAAAAGCCCTACTTTGCAGATTATTGCTAAAGAAAAAATGGATGAGTTGAACGTATTAAAGGTGTTCGAGTTTGCGGATCGAGTCGTCCAACATCTATTCGTGACATTAACTTCAAAGAAATAGATTGAAAATCGATAAAGCTAAGTAAAAAAGAAATAACCACGCCGTCGAGAGGGTCGCTTACATCGCGCCCCTCACGGCGGTGGGAACCTTTAGGGGAACCTTTAGGGTCAAGTCTTTCTTCTTGCAATCGCGACAAAAATGCACGGAACCAAACTTGATCCTGGAGATTATATGAGGATATGAATGATATGAATAAATCGTATTATAAAAAAGTTGACAGATCGATGATGGATTGGGGGTTAACTGTTCCGAAAGATTTTACTAAGGATTTTGAGGCTGGTTCACCTGTCAAATTAGGAGGGCTTTGGGGAGGGCTTTGGGGTCACTTCTCGATGCTTGACAAGCATGAATAGATTCGAAGTAGAAATGTCAAGGGTCGCGAAGTGACCCTTGACTCTTTAATTGACGGGCTGTGTGAGCTGTTATAGCGCATGTCCGGAACAGTACAATGCCTTCTGAACAGTAGCTGAAAGCATAAAAAACAACAACGTCCCGGAGTCTCTTCGATCCCTTGGTTTTGCGAGTATGAAAATGCACGGAGAAAGACGTGACCCTAAAGACACCCGATGTTGCTGAATCAATTTATTAGCAATTTGAGCGCGGAGTGAAAATGAGGAAATGTCCTTATTGCAAAAATGATATTCCAGCAGAATCCATTGAATGTGAATATTGTGGCAATGATATAGATAACTCATCACCATGCTGTGAATCATGTGCTGCGCCTATCTCAACAATAACACTTATTTGTAACGCATGTGGTGCTGTGCAAGGAAGTAAACGAGAGAAACCGCCAATAGCGTCGGAGGGTACTTGGCGACAAGAAAAATCGAGTCATACTGCTAACGTGTCTGGAGCGCCGGAGGGTACTTGGCGACAAGAAAAATCGAGTCATACTGCTAACGTGTCTGGAGCGACGGAGAGTGCTTGGCGGCATGAAAAATCTAACAATGTTAGTGGTGATATGTTCGGTTGTGTGTCCGGCTGCGGCTCAATAATTCTTTATATTGGGGCATTATTTATTGCCGGAGTTGTAGCTCTCGCAGTTATAAAATGGGCATTTAACATGGTATTCTGAGGTGAGTCTGAAATTGCCGTAAGACCTAAAACGAAAAAGAAAGGAGGTAAGCATGGCGCGTAAAGGTATCTATAAGCGTAGACAGAGGGCTATGGGGTCACTTCTCGATGCTTGACAAGCATGAATACATTCGAAGAAGAAATGTCAAAGGTCGAGGAGTGACCCCAATGAGTTCCCTCGGAGACATGAATCCGTCACTTAATACATTATTGAATGCATTAATAGTCACTTATGCCATACTGAATTATTGAAGCAATTTAGTTTGTCATAGATACGAATGCGAGGATACATCATTGAAAAAAAAGTTATTAATTTTAATATTGTTATTGAGTTGCTCAATTATACTTTGTTCTGAAGCACTATCATTTTATTATGGTGAAAGTGGACCACCAGGCCACAATGATGTGCATGTTGGTAATACTGCTATTGCGATGCCATTAAATAAAATATTACTTGTTCGAAAAGAATCTCAATTTTGCTCAATAAAATTTATTCAATACTGGACTGATAAAACTGGTAATGATTTATATGCAGAATATGAATTGTATTATCAGGAAGATAAAGGGAACTTTGGGGACGTTGTTTCTATCTATGCTTTATTGTTCGCTACATGCCGTGAGACGGGAAAGCAAGCTTAGAAACAACTTCCCTAAGATCCCCCTATGGGTTACTATGGGTTGCGTCCGAGAATTTGAACAAATGGAATGCAGAAAGAAAACCCGCGAAAGAGACTTAGGGGACGTTGATACTCATAGTGCAAAACGATTAAAGTTTCTCAGCAGAAAAGTGGGAATATAGGGGACGTAGGGGACGTTGATACGTGACGTGCATTTAGCTTAATTGTCACTTTCCCCCAATACTCTCCGATTGAAGATGAGATGCCGTGCCGAGATTATAGTTCGCTAGGTATCAACGTCCCCTATGTTATCTTGCGCGGATCAATGAGCCTTGGGACGACGCGTTCTGCATCAGCGTTCACGGTGGGCCTGATATCGCGAAGCGGCGTGGATTGCCGTACGAGGTCAAAGATATTCCCTGGCTCTGTGAGAAACATGC
>JBBAAE010000042.1:0-4331 GCA_041658485.1 Minisyncoccota bacterium | reverse complement strand
ATACATTTTGATAATGGGGTGGCTGATGTGTTCGATATCGACATAAACCTCGGCAGAATGCTGATGCCGTCTTTTTACCAGATACAACAACTAGGAAAAGATATATACATATACGAAGCACGGGATTGTAGCGTGAACCCCTGATAGCACTGGCTATTCTCATACGAGCTGGCTTTTATAGAAGAGTTGCAGGGTGCGGATAGAGAAATGGTATAGTAGTCAGGATGAAATTAGACTCATGGCTGAGATGGGGGATAGTCATTGGGGTTCTTGCGGTATTCTTTACTCCCACTATTGTGGCGACGCCACTCTTTTTCCCGTTCATTACGGGTAAGAATTTTGCCTTTCGCATTTTGGTTGAAATTGTCTTTACGCTTTGGCTTATTCTTGCACTTCGTGACGTATCCGTTCGACCTCGCGCATCCTTGCTCTTTTTCGCGCTCACGGCTTTTGTTGGAGTCATAGGTATTGCTGACATATTTGGTGCAAACCCATTCAAGAGCTTCTGGTCAAACTTTGAACGAATGGAGGGTTGGATTGGTCTCATACATCTGTACGCATTTTTTGTTGTTGTGTGGTCAACATTCCGTGAAGCGAAATGGTGGAAGATGCTTTTTGAAACAAGTGTTGCAGTTTCTATTGCCGTGGCGGTCTATGGCGTGTTTCAACTTGCAGGTGTATTCACCATCAATCAAGGAGGTTCGCGTGTTGATGGGACATTTGGCAACGCAACCTACTTGGCCGTGTACATGCTCTTTAATCTTTTTAGTGCAGGACTGCTTTTCATTCATCACCGAAATGAGTACTTCACAATGGGAGAAAAAGTCGTCGGTGTCTTTGGCGTCATTGGTGCGACACTGTGGTTAATTTCGAGCTTGCCACCAGACACACCGTTCCCACTTTTAGGATGGGTTATTTTTACGCTCTTTTTCACTCTTGGCATTGGTAGTTTGTTCATCAAACGACAGTGGTTTTATGCTTTGGCGATTGCATTACAGTTCGTCATGATTTTCTACGCGGCAACTCGAGGAACCATTCTCGGACTCATTGGAGGAATTCTTGTTGCTTCAGCCATTTTTATTTTCTTTGGAAAAACAGCGCCGAAATTAAAAAAGGCAGGTATTGCGATTCTCATTGCTCTGGCAGTAGTTGTGGGTGGTTTGTATGTCGTTCGTGACACTTCGTTTGTACAAAATCACGGGATACTTTCTCGCATTGCCAACATCTCTCTTTCTGATGGTGCAGCTCGTTTTGCTATTTGGAACATGGCTCTTAAAGGTGTTGCTGAAAGGCCGCTTTTAGGCTGGGGGCAAGAAAATTTTAACTACATTTTTAATAAACATTACGCTCCATCAATGTATGCGCAGGAGTCGTGGTTTGACCGTGCTCACAATGAATATCTTGACTGGCTTGTGGCTGGTGGAGTGTTTGGTTTTGCTCTCTGGCTTTCTTTTTTCGGACTCGCTTTGTGGTATTTGTGGCGACCAAAATCTTCTTTTCAAATAGTAGAGAGAGGAATACTGACCGGCCTTCTTGCTGCGTATGCCTTCCATGATTTGTTTGTGTTCGACAATCTCGTTAGCTATATCTTCTTCTTCACCATCCTTGCGTACATTGCCCATCGTAGGGAGGATGTGGTGGATACTGCTACGTCAAACGAAAAATCAAAAAATGCCTTAATTACTCTCTGGGGCAAAAGTGTTCCATCAGGGTTATTTGCATTCGGCGCTCCTATAGTTGTTGGAGGAATGGTTGCTGTATTTTATTTTGCCAATGTTCCTGGGCTTGCTACAGGATCGAATCTCATTGAAGCATTAAAGCCTCACACTGCAGGGCTCGGTGAAAATGTGCGTTACCTCAAGAGTGCGGGAGAGACAACCGGCTTAGGCAGGCAGGAAGTACGGGAACAAATTGTTCAGTTTGCTATTCAGGCAAAGAACTCTTCTATCGGAGACACTGCATTTCGTGAGGGTGCAACAGCATACGCGTTAGAAAAGATGTCAGAAGAAATTGCACTAAACCCTAATGATGCCCGTCTCCGTGTTTTTCTTGGCTCGTTTTTTCAGCAGATAGGGAAGAATGATGATGCTCTCAGAGAACTTACAACAGCATTAACACTGTCTCCAAAAAAACAACAAATACTCTTTCAGCTTGGAAGTTTACAGATAGCTCGAGGAGATATGAATACTGGGTTAGATTTATTCCGCCAGGCGTATGAGCTAGAGCCTTCATACGATACTGCACGCACACTTTATGCGTCTGCATTAATTAGGAGTGGTGATATGACCCTTGCTCGCTCGCTTCTTATGGAGCGTTTTGGAACAGCAACACCTGACGATGACAATATCCTGCAAGCGTATTTTGATGTACGAGATTATGCGAATGGTCTTTTGATAGCTAAGGCACGCGCTGACAAAGCACCAAAGGATGTAAAGGCACGCGTTCAGCTTGCAGCAGCGTATATGCAGGCAGGTGATAGGTTAAACGCGATACAGGCCCTCCAAGATGCGATTGCCATTGATGCTACATTCAAAGCTCAGGGTGAATACTATATACAAGAGATTGCAGCAGGAAGAACTCCGTAATTAGTGGTCAGGGTTTAGTGGATAGGGGATAGGCGACGTTTCGTCGTGTCCGAAGGGACCAGCTTCATCGGATCCGTAGGGATCATAGGAGGGGGCGAACTTGAAAAATAGCGAGAAAATGCTATCTTAGAGCAAGTGAGTGCTAGTTTTTGCTAGCTCTACGAAAATCTGCATAAGCCCCCGCGAAAGCGGGGTTTTGTGTGCTCGCTCGAGGCGATTTTGGGGAAACACTCGGTTTTTCCTGCGAAAACCTCGTTCGTCCTCGATCAAACTGTGCTCCGCACACCAAGCAGTTTGATCTGCGGATGTTCCCCAAAATCGCCACTCGCTCGTCTACGGGGTGGTATTTGTGAGTTCGTGGTTTTTGTATTTGTTCCTGTGAGTAAAGTTGTTTCTCTCTCAGAGAGGGCGTACAGTAATAATGTCGTCTGTGCTCTACGGCCGGCGGCGCACTCACATAGATTTTTGCTTGGAGCTCGCACCCGTCGGTCGTAGAATGCAGATGCACTAGGGGACACACCTGCATCTGACCTCATCTTTTATATATGGAAATTTTAGAGAATGTTCTACTTTCGAATCTCACCACATTTCAGACGGGAGGGCCTGCGCGTTTTTTAGTGACGGTGAGTAGTGAAGCGGAAATTCCGCAGGCAGTTGAATTTGCAAAAACAAAAGGGTTGCCGTTAATTCCTATTGGTACCGGCTCCAACATGCTTGCACCTGACGGGGGAGTAGATGCAGTATTCCTTAGTATCGCCACACATATCACTTCGTTTAGTACGGATGGTGTGAGCAGTACCTGCACTGCCGAGGCAGGTGTGGTATGGGATGCGCTCGTAGAAGAGAGTGTCGAAAAAGGTTTTTGGGGCTTAGAAAATTTATCATCCATTCCAGGTACTGTTGGTGCTGCTGTCGTCCAAAATATTGGAGCATACGGTTCTGCACTATCGGAGCGAGTCACTGCGGTTGATGTATATGATACGAAGCAGGGGAAGATGCAAACCCTCACACCCCTCGAATGTGAGTTTGGATACCGCACCAGTATTTTCAAGAAAGAAGTGGATCGCTATATTGTTGTGCGCGTTGCTTTTTCGTTAACTACGAACCCGACTCCCAATCTTTCGTACCGCGATCTTAAAAATTATTTTGCACATGCAGAGAGCGCACCCTCTATTCGTGAAGTGCGCGAGGCGGTAATTGAAATTCGGAAAGGAAAATTTCCTCCGCTTGATGTATTTGGAACAGCTGGTTCCTTTTTTCTAAATCCTATAGTGAACGATGAGAAAACACGCGAGCTTTCCAAGATGTATCCGCTGATGCCACTTTTCCCTCTTCCTGAAGGTGGAGTAAAGCTACCGCTTGCATGGATTTTTGATCACGCGCTTTCTTTAAAAAAACTTCGCGTCGGGAAAGCTTTCTTGTGGGAGAAGCAGGCGCTCGTTATTACGGCAGAGCGTAACGCTACAAGCGGGGATGTAGTTTCGCTTGCGTCTGAGGTTGCTCGTTTGGTATTTGAAAAAACTGGTATACAAATTACACCAGAAGTACGATTGTTTGGTGCTGAAAAGAAAATTGTTTTTGAAAATAATTAATTAATTTATTTAGCACTAGTTATTTATTTTTTTTATAAAAAACTTTTACAAAATATATTTTTTATAAAAAATTGTTATCCACAAGTATTTTGTTTTCATCATTGTATGCGCACATAGATGTTCCATACTGCATAAAGAGCTTGTATCAAGACGC
>JBBAAE010000041.1:0-4621 GCA_041658485.1 Minisyncoccota bacterium | reverse complement strand
GCGAATCATCCTTGGAGAAAGTATCTGAAACTAAAACGAAGAAACCAGGAACAGCCAATCACTGTTCCCTAAAACCGGACATTTCTATTTTGGTAACAATAGGACATTTCTATTTTGGCTTGACAGTAGTTACTTTCTTTTTTGATTTTCACCACGAAGATATGCTACAGTAGCCCGAGGAGAGTGAACCATGTTCATACGAGAATTGAAGGACTGCGATGAATTTATTGCCGGCGACAACTGCGCGCTGCGCGAGATCTTGCACCCTGACAAGGAAAAGCTCGCCCTTCGCTACAGCCTGGCGCACGCAGTCGTGAAACCCGGAGATACCACCTGGCCGCATCGGCTGAAGACCTCGGAAGTCTACTATATTATAGAGGGCAAAGGCACCATGCATATCAATGACAGCTCAGCGCCGGTACGACCCGGCTCGACCGTATATATTCCACCCCTGGCAAAGCAGAGCATCACGAATTCCGGGGGGAATGATCTCAAATTTATTTGCATTGTCGATCCGGCGTGGCGAAAAGAGGATGAAGAGGTGCTGTGAGCCATTGCATTTCTGTCATATCTATGACCTGGAGTGAAACTCGCGTCTCTCTTTCACCTACTAATAAACAGCACTGCATAAAGTTTCCATTTGCTATTTCTGAATGAAGTCTGCCTATAACTCAATCTTTAAGTCTGACCCCATTTGTTCCATGACCCCATTTGTTCCATTTGTTCTCTCGGCGAGAAACGTTCCGTTTACCGCCACAAGATAGCTATTTTCGCTTGACGGTGCCCTTTAAATGGGTGACACAAAAATCGTTATTGGTATTGGTAATCGTATCATGCGTTATAATCTTTTTTTAACCTAGCAACACGATTAAGCCTGGTCAATAAAGATATCTTCTTTTTACCTGTGAGGTTGTAAGCCGCGACTTCCTCCATTTTCTCAGCATATTTCTTTATGGTGCCAGAACTACTCTTAACCTTATCGTAAATTAGGCTTGCCATGTTCTTTGCAAACCCCAACAACGGCAGTCCAGTCGCCTCAGTACCTAAGTCAAAAGCTGCGTTCTTGAATTTATTATTCTTGAGATATGCTTCAACACTTGTATTGTATTCCTTAATCCTCTTGGTTCTTTCCTCTTCACCTAAGGTAGCTAGTTCATCAAAAAGACTTCGAAATTCACGCCTTATGAAATGATTCGCTGTTTCTTTTTCAAATTCATCAACAGATAGATAGGAGTCTATGTCAAATATCTTTACTGGTTCAAGTAAATTGATACCATCTTCTTTCTTATGGTTCAATTCAAAGTATTCATGTAATGTGTCTTTCTTAAAGCACTTATAGAAATTCAATAGGCTTCCCATCGTTTGTGCATATGGTTTATCAGTATATCCACTTGCATCTGGAGTAAACGGGAAATATGTTGCATCCAATGCATGTGCAATATGTATTGCTTCTGAATGCACCACAAATTCAAACGCGTATTTCTTTTTCACATCTTCTGGAAATGAATTAATAATAGTCTGGTTGACACCGTAATTAGATAGACGCTTAGTTGAAGCACTATCGAGTTCATCAAAGCTTTTTCTAAGCGCTATTCTAGGCCATAAAAGTAGATGGATAATGCTATTAATATCCTTTTTCGTTAACTCAGAAAGTACATGTGCCAATGGCCCCACAAAAGGTACAAATTCTTCTTCATTGAATATGTAATCTTTGTTAATAGAAACAATATCCACTGCGCACAAAGCAGCCAATGCTCTTCTGCTTGCGATCGAATTAGGATTTGCATGATATATGTCTCTGAAAAAGTCATATTCATGCCTAATTTCTGGTTGTGTTACTAGCACCTTCAATCTATTTCTTGAAACAAGATATAGAAATTCCTTCCTCGTTATCTGCTGTTGATCGAAAAACTTGCCTAATGCACCCATAAGAGGCAAGGTGCAATATATCGTGTCATATAGCAGCAAGTGATTTCTTATATTTATGTTTGGAAATACTGAGAAGTCAATGAAACAGCTTTTTTCTTCTGCATTGTAAAAGAACAAATCATTTTTTGTGAATGTTCCATTGTATATCCCACTCAAATTATCAAACCAAACTTGTTCATCTCGTCGCAAAAACGGCAACTCCAAAATTGAGAAATCATGTGATGAATTAATATAAAAAACAGGATTGTCAGGATACTTCCTTGCGACTTCTACACCACCATCTTCCACCGTTACTTGCATTGGAAATTTGTATTTAGATATAGTCGATAGAACACCATCTTTAATCTTCGTATCAACGCTACCTTGCAATTGAACCGTAAAAATACGAGTCTTAAAGTCCTCACCGATTGTAGAAACTCTTATTTCTGGATGACTTGCCTGAACGTGATTAATCAATTCAAATACTGTAAATGGCTGCCCCTCGAAACCTGACGGAATATCCGAATCAGGTATTGATGCAATTTCAGTAGTCTTAGTTGCTGGAATTGCATTAACAACCCTTACTGGAACAGTAACAAATTTTATTGAACCATTGAATTCCTTAACAAAAGCTTCAAAGTCAGCAAAATAGCTACCAACATATATTTCAAATTCAACTGGTGATTGCTTGAAGATACGAGTTAAGAGGAGTGGATACTTTGTTCGGAGATATAAGTCAATTCTTCTTACCTGTCCCTCATAATCGTAATTCATACCGACTCCCATTGAACCAATCATTGCCTTTACTTGTTCCTCAAACAACTCTTCATTCTCCTGCTTCTCTATTACATCGTCTTTTGTGGTACTTATGTCGATCTCCTGTTCAGTGTGTCAACGTAAAAGTTCAATGGGGCGATAACTCGCTGCCCGCGCAGCGGGCGTCGATGTTGATTGCCTGGTTCCTACGGCGCGTTTTTCGGTTGCGCCGTGATTTAAGGCAATTAGCGAGTTATCGCCCCATTCCTACGGCGCGAAGCGCCGTAGGAACACGCGGGTCAGGGGCGCGTACCAGAGCGCCCCTCTGGACCCGCCTCGTTAGAATATGTCACTTTATTTTGGAGGCAGTATGTCATACAGTAAAAAAATAATCACTACGATAGGAGTGTCCACTTGTCAGATCCCGGAGGAATATAAAAAAGACATTGCCGAAAATGGATTGGAATGGACGTTTATTATTCCTCCGGGAACAAATATAACATCCTACATTAGCAACAACGGAGGTACGAGTACATTCTTATTGTCGTAAACATGGATTAATTGCAACCAATTGCAATGCTTCCGTTGCTTTTGATCCAAATACCTATACGACTACCATGAAAAGTGCAATTGCTCATAACCATTCCACCAATTTTAAGAGATTGCCCGTCAGACTTTATTACTTCTGGTGTTGGCGTATCTGCACTTTTTATAAAGTAACCAGTTGGCGTATATAGCTCGGCATGTGCTCTGAATGCATCTCCTTGTTGGTGATATATCTCAAACAAGGTTTTTCCGTCCATTTCACAAACGGTCATATCTTGGAGGCTTCGCATTGCAATACCAGCTTTCTTACCGTCTGCGGTTGGATAAACTCTTGTTCCATTTACTTTCGCTAAATATGTTCCGTCTGCATGATAAATTGGTATTTCAGTTGTGAAGCCAAGATTTTGTTCTTTAACAATTGATAGGATTGGAGTGTCATCGTATTGGAGTATTATTGGAACATTGATGAACTTGTTGGTGGCAAAAGTTACGTGTGGTGAAGTTTGGTAAATTAGCTTGTCCATTATTTGTTCTCCTTTTTCCGTTGTGAAGTAATGGCATGTGCCACAGTAGTATCATTTTAAGTATATAATGGGGCGATAACTCGCTACCCGCGCAGCGGGCGTCGATGTTGATTGCCTGGTTCCTACGGCGCGTTTTTCGGTTGCGCCGTGATTTAAGGCAATTAGCGAGTTATCGCCCCATTCCTACGGCGCGAAGCGCCGTAGGAACGCAAGGATGAGCCGCCTGTCGGCTCGATCCGTTGGTTGGAATATTATAGTTGGTAAGGAGATCAGATGACATTTGAAAAGAAATTATTGTTGTTTTCGTTAATTCTGCAAACGTGTGGCTGGATTTATTTTGGTATTGTCTCCTTACAATGTCATCTTGAATTGAGAAAGTTACTTAAACGCAAGCCAGACTTGGATAACGGAAGCGACCGATTGAACAATAGCCAAGGCGACGGCTGCATAAGTAAGCCGAGTCATGACACGTGATTGTCGGTCAGTTGCTTCTATTTGTAATTTTATTGTTTTGTGTAATTGATTTACAGAACTCACAACGAGGATTTCTTCACCTGACATGACACTATCTCCTTTGACTTAATGTCCCACTCAGCGTTCTATTAACGCTAGTGCGTAAATTTGAAAAACGGATAGTTCAAGATAGGTATTTGACTTCTGGAACGTTGAGCGGCATGTCCGCTCGTATTGCAGGTTGGAGAAGCGTACTGTGCGATTCCAACCAGTTATTATCTAAACGGGACTATAGCACGTGAAGATTTAATTATCAATAGGTTGAGAAGAGTATGGGTTGAGAAGAGTATAGCCTTGACGGTATCGACATATATCAAAGGAGTCTTTAGGGTCAAGTCTTTTTTGTTGCATTTTCATCTTCAGTGACTCAAGAC
>JBBAAE010000040.1:0-5098 GCA_041658485.1 Minisyncoccota bacterium | reverse complement strand
TGGAGATAGGTGCAATACTTGAGACGGCAAAAGCGGGGGGGTTGATTTCGGCAATGAACGCAAAACTTATAGGAGATGAATATGCCTCGCTCGCTTCTTTTGTCCGAGACAATCAAGAGAAGATTTCTGAACATGTTGGTCGTATAGAGGAAGCTCTCTCTGACCTAGAGGCTCCGAATAGTTTTTCTATAGGACATGTTACAAAAAGTCCTTTAGATTCTCTCAGAATAAAAAACAATACTTTGAGAATCGCCCCTCAAAAAAGACAGTCCGATAGAAGAGGATTGGTTCTGGCTGTTTTCAAAAATAAAGAAAAACTTTCTATAAAGGACATTACCTCATCAGTCGTTGGTTGTAGTGAAAAGACAGTGCAACGGGAGCTTTTGTCTCTTGTTCAATCAGGCGCCCTTATAAAGGAAGGGGAGCGAAGATGGAGTACGTATAGGAAAGCCTGAGCAAGGGTTAGTGATTAGCGTTTAGAGGTTAGAGGAACTTCCAATTCAAAACTCCTCCCTAAACGCTAGCCACTAAACGCTAACCCCTGCTCTCTTGCTTTTAAGCCCTATTTCAGATAGTATTTCATTTGTGGATGGCATGATCCTATAGACAGTAACAAACCCGGAAACGGGCTTTTTGTTGTCTATGTTGTCCACATATACAAACCCTCTGTTCTAATATGTAGAGCGGGGCGGGCACGTATAATAAGTGAACTCCCGTACTGGGTGTTCGGTTGCGCGTTGTTGTGGCGCGCTTCCGGTCGAACAGAACTTTGACATCTTTCATATCCGGAATACATCTCAAGCGTGCGCCTTGGTTTCGTTGTAATAGATGAAGCATGCGTACATCACTGTAAGGAAGCACTATCCCACCACGGCTATATCCTGCACGACCATTTTTTCTTCTTACCATTGGTCCCGTTCGCATTAGAAATAATGCGAACGGGTTGATGGACTTTAGTTGTGCTGTCTTCTCAAAAAAGTTTAGAAAATTTTTCTAGATTCAATACGGAAGACAGAAAATTGGTTGTTCTTTGTTGTCGTTCAAGTGAGGGGAAAGAAATAAAATTCATTTCCCAAACGAGATGCGATAAAAAGGACAACTCCTAGTCGTGCTTACTGTCGAGCGAGCGAAGTCCAAAGAAATTCTATTTCTTTGGATGAGCGAGTGATGACAGAAAGCGGGGCGTCTCGACACGCTTATTAACAGGTATGCGGCGGGTCGTGAGTTATTCGGTCGAACGAATGATTTGCGTCCACGCACCCGCACCACTGATTCTCGCATTTTATTTAATTCAAGCGTGAATGAGTGTGGCGTCAAAAATTAGAAAATTATTATTGTATCTATGACTTCAATTGTAAACAGTTCTCTCACGAAAGTTGCGGCGATCGTCGTTGCAGTTTCGTTGGTAGCTGGATTTGCATTCACTTTCACAGCGTCTAAGGCAGAAGCCGCAACGCTCACAAGTTCGCAAATCTCAGCTATCGTTTCTCTCTTGCAGTCATTCGGTGCTGACGCTTCGACTATCGCGAACGTTAGCGCGTCTCTCAATGGGACAGCTCCAACAGGGGGCTCGACTGGCGGCTCAATGACAGGCGGTTGTACCTTCACGAGAAACCTCACGGTTGGCTCGAAAGGTGACGATGTAACTTGTCTTCAGAATGCACTCATTGCAGCTGGCTACTCGGTTCCAGCAGGCGCAACTGGCTACTTCGGTTCCCAGACTGTCGCTGCGGTTGTCGCATGGCAGAAGGCAGCAGGAGTTTCTCCTGCAGCGGGCTACTTCGGTGCAATCTCTCGCGCAGCATTCGGCAAGACTTCAGGTGGTTCCACTCCAGTAGTGACAACACCAACAGGTACTGGCCTTGCTGTCTCAGCGGGTACACAACCAGCAAACTCGCTTTCACCACAAGGTGCATCGCGCGTTCCGTTTACTCGCTTCACACTCACTGCAGGCGCTGACGGCGATGTAGTGGTGAACGGAGTTACGGTCCAGAAAGACGGACTCGGTCAGGATGCAGCTTTTGCTGGTATCGTCCTCATCGATGAGTCAACTGGCTTGCAGCTTGGTATCGCAAAGACATTGAACTCAAATCATCAGACAGTTGTCGGTGGTACTTTCACCATTGCAAAAGGAACGACCAAGACATTCCTCCTCGCAGGAAATATGGCTACGTCACTCTCTTCGTACGCTGGTGAAGCTCCAGGACTCGCTCTTGTTGCGGTTAACACCTCAGCAACCGTTTCTGGCTCACTTCCAATCGTCGGTGCTCATAACACCAACAACTCAACCTTGACTGTCGGTTCAATTACCTTGAATACTTCAAATGCGTTCGCTTCAAACTCGAACCAAACGAAGGAAATTGGTACAACAGCCTACAAGGCAACAGGTCTTCGCCTTACAGCGGGATCTGCTGAGGATCTCCGCCTCAAGAACATTCGTTGGAATCAAACTGGCTCCGTATCAGCTACTGACATTGCAAATGTAATGACAGTTGTTAACGGAACAGCATATCCAGCTACTGTTTCTGCAGACGGAAAATACTACGACACGAACCTCGGTTCAGGTGTAGTTATTCCAAAGGGAAATCAGGTTGATTTCTATGTCCAATTCGACATTGTTGGCGCAGGTGCGGCTAACCGCACAGTCGTCTTCGATGTTGACAAGACTACAGATATCTACGCGACAGGTGAGACTTACGGCTACGGCGTTTCGCCAGCAGTAGGTTCATCTGCTGTTCCTTCATCTCGCGGTACTCTCACCATTACGA
The DNA here is from genome assembly GCA_041658485.1 of Minisyncoccota bacterium. Classification (GTDB taxonomy): domain Bacteria; phylum Patescibacteriota; class Minisyncoccia; order Phycocordibacterales; family Phycocordibacteraceae; genus Phycocordibacter. The sequence continues at coordinate 2,330 of JBBAAE010000040.1, read as the reverse complement.
GCGGAACTCCGTTCGTATACGCTACTCAGGTAACTGTGTCTGGCGCATCGATCACATCGATCGGCAAGGCAAATTCAGTTCCTGCGCAGAACATCGCAATCAACCTTCCTAATCAGCCTCTCGGCGGTTACGAAGTTGATTTGAAGGGTGAGGCAATGACTGTTCAGTCAACTGTCTTCACTATCGCTTCAACAACTGGTTCAGGTACTGGCCTCCTCACCAATCTTACGATTGTTGATCAGAACGGTGCAGTAGTTGCAGGTCCTGTCGATGCTACTTACACAAGTGCACTCGTTCAGACTGCTACTTTCACTGACTCGATCACTTACAAGGTTGGAAAGGGTGTCTACACACTCCGTGGCAAGGTTGCTTCAAACATCGGAAATGGTGGTACATACATTGTCACCACAGTTCCTTCGTCTGGATGGACCAACGTCAAGGGTGAAACAACTGGTAACACAATCTCGCTTTCATCAAATGGTACGTTCACTATGAACACTATGACAGTGAAGGCAGGTGCGATTGCAGTTAGCCGTGCTACATCTCCTGCTTCACAGACCATCACTCCTGGTGGCTCACAAGTTAACTTTGTGAACCTCCAGTACGATGCAACGCAATCAGGTGAAGATGTACGCTTCTCAGATATCCCATTGGTGCTCACAACTGTCACTGCAGTAACAACTGAATTGACATCGTGTGCAATCTACGATGGCGCAACACAGCTCTCGACTGGTTCAAACACGGTGAACCCATCAGGTTCATCTCCGTACTCAGGTACATTCACTTTGGACAATCCAGTTACTGTCGCAAAGGGCACAGTGAAGACTTTGTCGGTCAAGTGTAATGTTTCTAGTGCGACATCGGACGGAGATACATTCGCATGGGATGACACAGCTACTATGACTAATTACACCTTCACAGGTGCAACTTCAGGTACAACCATCACTGGTACAGCAGGTTCTGACTCAGCAGTCACTATGACTATTGGTGCTGGATCAGCTACGGTTGCTCTCGATGCGTCAAGCCCAAGCTTCTCGCTCGTTTCAGCTGGCGCAACTGATGTAGTTGTTGGCGCACTCAAGCTCCGCGCTTCAAACGAAGCAGTCAACTTGACGAAAGTCGGTCTTACTCTTACCAACACAGCTTCATCTTCATCGTCTGACCTCATAAAGGCAACGATTTGGAATGGTGCAACAAAGGTAGGGGAGGCATACTTCTCTGGTTCAAACGCAACAGCAACATCAACATTGACTTCAGTTGTTTCTCTTCCAAAGAACACAGATGTAACTCTTACCATCAAGGCTGACCTCAACAATGTCGGTACTGGTGAAGCAGTTGCATTCTCTGGTCACCTTTTGGCAGTTGATTACTTGAACGCAGAAGGTACTGGCGCTTCTTCAGGAAGCACTATCTTCCCATCAGGTTCATCAGCTTCATCAGGTGTTCGCATCATGAAGTCGTTCCCAACGATTGCTCTTGATTCAACAATCAACGGAACTACGGGTCTTGCCGATGGTCGCCTTATGCGGTTCAAGGTAACAGCTGATGCAAAGGGTCCTATTGGCATCACGCAGTTTGCGATTAACCTCGCAACGACGACAGCTACGGTTAACAACATCACAATCTACGGATTTACTGATTCTGCATACTCGCAGGCAATCTCGGGTATCAGCACGAACGGTAACCTCCAGGTAACTGATGATTGTGCTGCGGGCGGCGCTTGTGTTGCAAGTCCGAACGTAACAGTTGAAGTGAAAACTTCAGCTGATGTAGCAACGGTTATCCAGGTTCCTGCAGGCGGCACTCGATACTTCGAGGTCCGTGGCTCGGTCTCTGGTTCTGCTACAGGTGCTGCGGTAACAACGAAGCTCCTCGGATCTTCAACGTTCCCATCAACAGCAGCTGGTGTTGCTGCAAATCCATTGCTTGCAGCAGGTAGTATCTCAGCAACCGCATTCGCTTGGTCTCCTAACTCCACAACCACAGCGGTTCGTGCAGATCAGGATTGGACAAACGGTTACGGTGTCTCAGGTCTTTCAGCAGGTGGCTTGTTTGCGACTCGCTCGCACTAAGCCTTATTCCGAACTCTTCGGAATCCAGCTAACATATTTGGGTTAGCAACAAAAACCCACCCCTCACGGGGTGGGTTTTTGCGTACCCCAACAAGGCAAGATAGGGGAATCTGAGTTCGCTTTCTTTGTAGTAGTACCGCAAACATGTAGGATATCGTATATCCTACATGTTTGCGGTTTTTGTTTAGAGAACGCAAAGACTCAATTTCTGTGTTCTTTGTGTTACGGATGTCGTTGGTTTAGAATGAATGTATGAAT
>JBBAAE010000039.1:0-5204 GCA_041658485.1 Minisyncoccota bacterium | reverse complement strand
TTCAATTCGCTCCATGCCAGCCTTTGGCCGGGATGATCTTTTTGGTCCTCTCGTCTAATACCCCGAGCAGGTGAAAGCTGTAGTAGAGCTCCCACTTGTATGTACCAACGGGTCTCAGGCCCACCGGTTCTTTGGCCAGGACCTCCGAGACATATATATGTTCTCCCCGCCACCTGATCTCGCCGTTGTGGCGCACTTGTCTGACTACGATTTCTGAATCATACTCGACCTCCGGGAGACGAGCCGGGTAGGGTCTCGGGGATGAACAGTAGACGCTTGCCGGGGTCTTTCTTCCCAGCGCCTCATGGGAGCGCTCCCAGTTGTATTCCTCGATGAACGGGTCGAACTTGCGCTGTTGGGCCAAAAGGCTTGCTTGCGGCGGCACCGCTTCCTTAAGCGTCCTGTGCATGCGCTCGTGGCGACCGTTCTGGTCCGGTCTGCCCGGACGGATACGTTCCGGCTTGACGCCTAGCTTGATCCACCACTTAGACAACTGGCTGACGCCTCCTACCGCCATCGACGCGAAAGGCGCTCCGTTGTCCGTGCGTATGGCCTCGGGTAGCCCGTATTCCCTGAACACCCACTCGAACCAGGGTCTTGTCGCCTGGTGGCTAGGCCGCGCAAGCCCCCGGCACAGAAAGAGGTATCTGGAGAAGTTGTCGCTTACGGTCAAGGGGTAGCAGCGAGCCCCGTCGCCTAAGCGGAAGTCTCCTTTGAAGTCCGCGCTCCATGTCTGGTTCGAGCCGGCACAGGCGCCGAACGGTTCGGCGTAGGGAGCTACCCGATGCCGTCGTACCCGCGGCCTGGTCAGCCCGGCCCTCTTGAGTATCTCACCGGCCGTGCTGTCGGCGGGCCAGCTCATTCGGTCATCTTCGCAACGCAAGAGGTCCATCACCTTCTTCGCGCCCCATCTCTGGTGACGGAGCTTGGTCTCGACGATCATTGCTCTTAACTCTTCAGGGGTCTGATTGGGATGGATGTGCGGCGCGCGGGAAATCTCCTCAAGCCCCTTCGGGCCAAGGCCCGCGTAACGCCCGATCCATTTGTCAGTCGTCGGCCGACTGACCCCGTAGGCCAGACACAACTCGCTCTTCGTATAGTCTCCGCTCAACCAATCAGCGATCAATCTTATCCTCTGGTCCATAGCACTGGTTTCCTTCCACGGCATAGGCTGTCTCCTCCTTGCCGTCTACTGTAAACCATGTGCCCGGTTTGTTTTGTAAACTATGTTACCGGTTTGTACCAAAGGCTATCCCTCTCCCCCGCGGGGAGAGGTTAGGTGAGGGGTCCATCTCTGCGCTATGGAAGGAGGGAAATGAAACCCCGGGTCGAGGCTCCCACCCACCCTAAATCTAGACTCGCAGTAAACGGCGCTCGATTGTATTCAAGACTTTTAAGTAGCAAGAAAACAAAAATTACTGTTTTATGTCTAGCAAACCGTAACACGAGTCGCCTATAATGAGTGCGAATCAAGACAAGCGTTCATCTATGTAGTTGACCAGCTCGTTTATGAGCTTTACGGCCTAACCGAAGAAGAAATCAAGATTGTAGAAGGTAGCAATATTAACAGGATTGACCTTGGCGCTTAAGAGAGGATGACTTATGGAAAAATACGTGCAACCAGGTTTCAACAAGAAAGAATTTCATTGTCCCTTTTGTGGTGTCTATGCTCACCAGGAATGGTATCATCAGGTTGTCGCAGCTACCGTTCCAGGAAGATCACTTACATTAACCGCCACACCTCCATACAACTTATGCCAATGCGCACACTGCAAAGGCATCTCTGTATGGAATGGGAGACAACTTATATTTCCTGTCACATCTTTAGCGCCAGCTCCAAATGACGATATGCCGGAAGATGTAAAGGAAGATTACTTTGAGGCATCGAGGATAGTTGCACTTTCACCTCGATCGGCCGCCGCACTTTTAAGACTTGCGCTTCAGAAGATGATGCCCCACTTAGGGGAGCGAAGTGCAGACCTTGATAAAGATATAGGTGGCCTGGTCAAGAAAGGCCTTCCTAAAAAAATACAGCAGGCACTAGACTCACTCCGAGTTATTGGCAACAACGCTGTCCACCCTGGACAAATGGATCTAAAAGATGATAAAGAAACGGCCAATGCTTTATTCCAATTATTAAACATTGTGGTTGACACAATGATTACACAGCCGAGACAGATTAGTGAGCTTTACGCCAAATTGCCAACGGGAGCAAGAGAGGCAATCAAAAAACGCGACCGAGACACAGATGCAGAATCTCACTTATAAAATGCTAAAAGTAAAGACACGACCCCTTTAACTTTCTACTGTGGTTTGAGATGAAAATAAATGTATACATAGATACTGCTACCAAAGGCGAAGAATCATATAAGCATTGGGGTCAGTCAACATATATGTGGGTGGCGCATTTCGACGGTAAGGCAGTTCACTGTAGGGCAAAACTATTCAGGATGTCTCGCGAGGGGACCAACAAGATTTTATGCAGGGGAATAATCGACATTATTCTGTCTCTGGAAGATTATTTTAATGATATAGATGCATTAGAAATCTTCACCGACAATAAAATGATTGTTGAGTATATTAATAGCCTGGGTCCAAAGAGAGGAGAACTTGGTTTCTATCATGAAAAAATTGAAGTCCTTATCGAATCCGCCCCAACAAAAATCAAATTGACTTGGTTGTCTAGGACTGATCCGCGAATAAAATGCGTCGATTTGATAGCTAAGCGAGTGAGGGACTTTAAAGAGCTAGATGATACGCTTGCCAAAGCACTTGCGGTGGTAAAGCGGGCATCAATACCAAAATAAGCACCAGACACTATCCGCGGTATCTAGTTACGCGCAATGCTAATGCATAGGAGTAAACATGAAAAAGCTATCAGAAGAAACTAAACAGCATATAATCGATGAACTTGAAAAGAGAAAAGCTGTTCTACCATGTCCGCGCTGCGGGAATAAAAATTTCTCAATCCTAGATGGCTATTTCGTTCAGACGATACAAGATGATTACAAAGGTATTACACTAGGCGGCCAAGTTGTCCCATCGATTGCTGTTGCTTGTACACGATGTGGTTTCTTAAGCCAGCACGCTCTCGGAGTTTTTGGACTTCTCGATAAAGAGGAGGCTAATGATGAATGATACGGCCAAATCCTCCGGAGCCACGAGGAAGGACTCTATCGCTATTTCGGATGAATTGGCAAAGAAACTTGAGTTGCATGTTCATCTAAATCTAACGCAGGAAGTAATAATTACAACTGAAGATAAATTGAAAATATGCTTGGCAAAGCATTGCGAGAGAATAGACAAAAGGCGGGGATGGATTGCGCCTTTGGGCATCCTTATAGCCATCATTCTTACATTAATAACTTCAGAATTTAAGGACATGGGCCTCAACAAGTATACTTGGGAAGCTATCTTCATCATCTGCGCAATTATAGTATTTTTTTGGCTAGTAATTTCTTTATGGCTTGCATGGACGTCAAAGACCAATGAAGACATTATTAGTGAGCTAAAAAAGGAATCAGAAGCGCATATGAAGAAAGGCCTTGGACCAGAGGAGCTTCGCGTACTTAAAGCAGTTTATGGGACCGGAAGTCCGGACAAAGAAACAGATGTAACTAATCAACTAAGGGACCTTATTAGCAATGGAAGGTTAAACGTCACAGCTTCAAATATTTTAGCAGGTGATCCCGACCCAGGAAAAAGGAAGAATCTGGAAGTTATCTATGAATATAATGGAGAAATCGAAATAAAACGCGTAACCGAAGGCGATGTTATATCATTGCCATAATATGAGGGTCACGTACGGATATGACTTGAATCTTGAAAATGGGGTCAGGTCGTGCTTGACAAATTCGCCAAATCGACCAGATTGTTTATGAACTTTACGGCCTAACTGCCATAAGATCTATATTAACCATTCAATCTGAAAGGAATCCTTGATAAGTGCTTTATCTCTATCTTGACGAAAGTGGCGACCTCGGGTTTGACTTTTTCGGCAAACGGCCTTCCGATCATTTTACTGTCACGGTACTCGCAGTTCGGGGTCACGATAATAATCGACGTTTAATAAAGGGCACAAAAAAGACAAGACGCAAATATTTGGCATACCAGCAACGAAACGAGTTAAAGGGATCCAAGGATTCAATTACGGTCAAAGAGTGCTTATTCGAACAGACCAAAGACGTCCCTTTTAATCTATACGCGTTGACGCTGAACAAGAAAAGAGTTTACGGAAGACTTACAAAACACAAGGACAAAGTCTATAACTACATCGCCAGACATGTTTTGCAGGAGATTCCACTCGATGAAGCTACTACTCGAGTTATGCTTATTGTGGACCGAAGCAAAAGCAAAGATGAAGTAAAGGATTTCAACCAATATATGTTTGATGAATTAAGATTAATGATTAAAGCAAATGTTCCTCTTGACATAGAGCACTACGAGTCTACCGCAAACCTTGGTTTGCAAGCTGTTGATATGTTTTCGTGGGGAGTGTTTCGTAAGTACGAGAAAAAAGATGTTGAGTGGTATAACATCTTTAGGTCAAAAGTCGTCTTTGATGACTTGTATCTTCCGTAAAAAAAAGAAGCGCGCCCTGCAAGTTTGAACCTCTGGGCTTAGCCAACCTCCGGAAGGGAACACCCAAAGAACCTACAAAGGACTTATCGCTTCCATTTCATTGTAGGTTGTAGACTTCCAACTTGTCAAACCTGCAAAACAAACGAATCCTGAAAAGCTTCACGGCAGCTTAAAGAGATGACCTGGACCTGTCCAATTAATTGGATAAAAGAAAACAGGCTGATAGAGAGCAAAGGTCGCGAGTTTTGTGCAGGGGCGCGCGATAGGGCTAAAATGTGGAAATGAATTTCATCGGTATCGTTATCGCAGTCGTTGCTATCGTCGCAATCGGGCTGGGGCATGTTTGGGTGCCGGCGGTCTACAAAGCTCTCGGTCTTAGGAGCTGGATTCTCGCCCTTATCGCGGGATTGGCGCTTACCGGCGCGTCACTCTTTGTATCGAACGTCCTTGTTTCGACGACTCTGGCGGTATTTGCGGCTAGTTTCCTTTGGGGCATAAAAGAGCTTTTCGAAATGGACAAGAAGAAAAGGCGAGGATGACGCTCTCCTGGTTGCCTCTGGGCTAGGTTTCTGTTTTCGCGAGCGGCACCTATGTTTCTTCTCGACTCGCTCCGCTCGCTCGAA
>JBBAAE010000038.1:0-5699 GCA_041658485.1 Minisyncoccota bacterium | reverse complement strand
GAATACTGTTGGCTCTACTATTGCCCGTGAGACAGACGCTGGAGTGTATAACCATGCAGGTCCCGAAATTGGTGTTGCTTCCACCAAGGCTCTTGTTTCTCAAGTGGTTATTCTTTCACTTGTTGCAGTCTTCCTTGGCCGTACTCGCTCACTTTCTAAAGATGATGGTGTTGCACTAGCTAATGCGCTTAAGAGTTTGCCAGAGTTAGCAAAAAAAGTGTTGGAACAGTCTGAGGAGATTCGTAAAGTTGCTAATGTATATAAAGATTCACGAGACTTCCTTTTCATTGGTCGCAAGTTTAGTTACCCTGCGGCGCTTGAAGGTGCTTTGAAGCTTAAAGAGGTTTCATATGTACACGCAGAAGGGTATGGAGCAGGGGAGATGAAACACGGCCCTTTGGCAATGATTGATGAAAATTTCCCAACAGTCGCTGTGGTCCCTCAAGATTCAGTGTACGAGAAAACTGTTTCTAATATGATTGAGATACGCACCCGTAAAGGGCCTGTGATTGCCATTGCAACTGCTGGTGACGAGAAAATCAAAGAGGTCTCTGATCATGTTATCTACATTCCAAAAGCATCGGAAGAACTCTCGGTGATACTTTCCATAATTGCACTCCAACTCTTTGCGTATCACTTTGCGGCAGACAAGGGGCTCAATGTTGACCGCCCTCGCAATCTTGCGAAGTCAGTGACAGTAGAGTAGCAACGAAGTGTGGCGAGGTACGGAACATGCAGAGTTGAGGTGCCGAACATAGCGATTTGACAAAAACACATAGTTGTGATAAAGTAGCAAAGTTATTATACTTATCACAAAAAAATGTCAGAAAGAGCATACACAGTAGAGTTGGTAAAGTCACCGTCAGAGGCAGGCGCTCGCGGAGCTGCTGTAAAGGAAAAGGGGATAAAAATAGAATCTATAGTTATCTATCGAGATCGTGTATGGAAGGTTACTTCTATTTCTTTGTTCAACATGCTTCACGTAGTCGATTTTGATGGTGTTGGATTGAAGACCACACTCGACCCACGTGTCGTTTACGTTCACAAAAACCCTAAGTGATTTTTGCTGAAACCCAAAGAGGAGATGGGGAGGGGCGGTAAAAGAGCTTAGGTGAGCAGGGCTAATAAATTTGCGTAAAAAGGACTTTTCGGGTACGCTATGCAGACTATGAATATAGCGGTAATAAAGACAGGAGGGAAACAGTATCTTGTAAAAGAAGGTTCTTTGATTACGATTGAAAAAATAGCTGATGTCAAGAAAGACGATAAAATAACCTTTGATGCAGTTCTCTTTACTGATGATGGAGCAAAAGCATCAGTTGGTGCTCCAACTGTTTCAGGTGCAAAAGTTACTGGTACCGTTTTGATGGTAGGACGCGCCCCTAAGGTTGTTGTTGTAAAGTACAAAGCAAAAAGCCGATACTACAAGAAACGAGGGCACAAACAGCCAAACATGAAGGTCAAGATTGAGACTGTTTAAATTTTTTTCTCGCTCGTTGCTACAAAGTTTCTAATGGGAAAAGATACGATGTTTTTTGTAAACCTCTTCAAAAAGTAATTTAGTTATGGCACCAATAACTCCAGAAAGACAACGTCTACCTGATATCGGTATTAGGTTTTCTTTTTTGAAAGCCATCTGGAGTGGATTTGATGATATGTTACCGGGCGCAATTATGACCGAAGCTGAGGCACAAAATAAACTCGCTCGTCTTAAGCGTCGACAAAATAATCGTAAGCGTCTTTAAGATCGGTTTCTTAGAGCACTTCGGAGCGTTTCAGAATCTGCATATTCTATTTCTGCTCCTACTGAAAGCCCTCGGCCGAGAAGGGTTACTTTTTTATTAGGGTCTGCTTTTTGTATTTCCTTTGCGAGTTCGCGAGCAGTGTAGTCGCCTTCAGGCGTGGTTGAAAGAGCAAAGATTACTTCCTGTATATCGTTTTTTGCTAGGTGTTCTATCAGTTCTCTTACTCGTACCATCCGAGAGTTCTTTCTCTCCGTCATAGTTTTGAGTCCACCTAAAATGAAATAGGTGCCTCTATACGCCCCAGAACCTTCTATGCCCTCTATATCGATGTCTTTTTCAACCACCATCAGTGTTGTGTGGTCGCGGAGAGGATCAGAGCAAATTGAGCACACACCTGAGTCCCTAGCGTCATCAAAACGAAAACATACTGTGCAAGGTGAAGTAGATGTACCTGAGTCGATGATGAGTTGTGCTAACTTTTCACGAAACGGTGCCCCAGCTGAAAGGAGGAATTGCACCACGCGACGAGCTTGCCTTGGTCCAATGCCGGGGAACTCCGCAATGTGTTCAATGAGGTCTTGTGTAGGACGCATAAGAAAGGGTATAGCGTTTAGGGTATAGCGTTTAGCTTTAAATGCAAAGGTTTGAGCAGGGGTTAGTGGTCAGAGTTTGGCGTTTAGGGGAAGAATTTTATTCCTTAAACTAAACCCTAGCCACTAAACACTAAACCCTAGTTAAAAGTCATCCTGAGCATTTCCTGGAGCTCCTCCACTAAAGCCTGATTTTTCAATAGGAAGGAAGGTGGCACGCTCTACATCGAAGAAGAGATCTATTTTTCCTGTACGACCATTACGGTGTTTTTCAATCAAGATTTCAGTAACATTACTTCGCTCTTCTTTGTTGTCGTTGTATCTATCTTCATTGTGAATGAACATAACGACGTCTGCATCTTGTTCGATTGAACCAGAGTCACGAAGGTCTGAGAGGCGAGGACGGCCTCGTCTTTGTTCAATGGCACGCGAAAGCTGGGAGAGTGCAAGTACGGGAACATCGAGTTCACGAGCGAGGGTTTTTAGAGAACGAGAGATTTCGGTGACTTGCTGAACCATTGAGTCTGATGAGCGAGATGATGTTGGACTCATGAGCTGAAGGTAGTCAACCACAAGGAGGCCAATGCCGTGCTCTCGTTTTAATCGACGAGCTGCAGAGCGCATACCGAGTGCATTTGTTGCAGGCTGATCATCGATATGGATAGGAGCCTTAGACAAGCGACCCATGGCATCGCGGATTCTTTCAAACTCTTCATCAGTAGAAATTTTTCCAGTACGGAGTTTCCATGCGTCTACTCGAGCCTCAGCGGCGAGCATACGGTCAACCAATTGTTGTGCGCTCATTTCAAGTGAAAAAATTCCCACTGGTGTGCCGTGCTTAATGGCGGTTTGTCGTGCGATGTCCAAGGCAAAAGCTGTTTTACCTGCGGAAGGACGAGCGGCGAGGATGATGAGGTCAGAACGTTGAAAGCCAGCAAGCATGTTGTCGAGGGCATCAAAGCCGGTGGGAATGCCACGCATTTGGTATTCACCTTTGTGAAGATTATCAAAACGCTCCCACGCTTCTCCAAGTGCATCTCCAATGGCAACAAATTTTCTAACAGAAGGAGAGCTTGTTACTTCGTAAATTCTTTTTTCAGCACTATTCAATAATTCATCAATATCTTGCGATTCGTCATAACCCATCTCGCCAATGTCTGACGATGCGGAAATGAGGGAACGCATCATTGATTTTTTCTGAACAATTTCAGCATAGTGTTTGAGGTTTGCTGAGCTTGGTACTGCGCTTACGAGTTCAGCCAAGTATGCGTTACCACCAGCACGCTCTAAGTCGTTTGTTTCTTTAAGACGATTGGCGGTAGACAATAGATCAATAGGATTTCCGCCAGTTGTAAGGTCAGTGAATGCTCGATAAATGAGGCGATGTTTTTCTACATAGAAAGAATCTGCCGATACAAAGTCGGTGACTTCATGAATTGAGTCAGGCTTGATCATCACTGAGCCTAAAAGTGCTCGCTCTGCTTCAGTGGATTGTGGAGGGACTCGTGCACCTTGGTTTGCCATAGCAGTGCATTGTAGCACTCGTCATTTTTAAAGAAATCTATAAAAAGAGCCGTTATGCGGAGGTTTGTACACAGGAAGCAGGGGATAGCGTTTAGGGGTCAGGGTTTAGTGAAAAACCAGAACATCCAAAATATACAATCTTTACTAAACGCTAGCCACTAAATGGTCCCTGCAGACCCGATGGGGCATCGCCTACACCCTGCTTAAGCGCTTCGCGCTTAGAACCACTTCTTAATCTTAAAATAGATGAAAAAGACTGCGGTAAGGACGACCATGGCTCCCGTGATGATCCAGAAACCGTTTGGGGATCCGACGATGGGTGTGTGTTCAGTATTCATCCCGAATACTGCTGCTACCACGGAAAGCGGAAAGGTGATGAATGCCATGATAGTAAGATTTTTTGTGATTTCGTTTTGACGTGTGGTCAAGAGGGAGTCGTTTGTTTTTCGAAGTTCGGTGACGATATCCATCATGGCAAGTGCTCGCTGGTGTGCACGGTAGTGAAATGCAGACACTCCACGGAGATATTCAGTGAAGTGTTCACCGAATAAAGTAGTGGTCGCTTGTTCTAGAGAAGCAAGAACCTCAGCATGCATGGAGAGTGTGCGTTTTTGATCAATAAGTTCACGAGTGACACGCGATATTGCTAAGACCATGTCTTTCTCATGTCCTGAGAATATTGCCGTTTCAATTGCAGTTACAGAATCTTCAAGCGAATCTAATTCATATTCCACTTCTTGGTAGAGTCGTTGCGTAAGTTCCAAGAGTACATGCCCACTGTGGAATTTTCCTGTCGTGCGTTTAAGAAGCATCGCGGCTTCAAATGATCGAGCAAAATCAACGAGAGCATCAATGGTGTCATAGTGCACCGTAATGATGAAGTGTTTGCCGATAACGAAATCGACTTCCTGACTTTCTTGTACATTGTGCGTGTGTCTTCGTGCTGGGAAATGAAGAAGTGTGTAAACAATCTCAGGATATAAATCTACACGGGGCTTTATCGTTGGTGCTAACAGCTCTTGTCGGAGTAAAAGTCCAAGGTTAAATTCTTGCCCGACCTCGGCAATTTCATCAGCGGTTGGATTTTCTATGTCTATCCAAATTATGCCCTCGTATTCATAGCGATTTATCATGCAAACAGTATACCAGCAGGGGTTAGTGTTTAGTGGTCAGCGTTTAGGGGAAAAATTTTAAAGATTCACAACTCTAAACGCTATTCCCTAAACCCTAAACGCTTCTCTGTGGCATAATAGGAAACAATGAAAGAGAATTCTAAAATTGGACTTCGCACTGCACTGATAGCAGTAGTACTTGTTGCCATTGTCGCCTTCTTTGTTGGTACAGAAGCTGGAGGAATGGTTCCTTGGACAACTCAGGCGCGTGGCGCCACCGATCATTCAAAAGCTGATTTGCAGCCGTTATTTAAGGCGTGGGAATTACTTGATCAAAATTTTACTCCATCCACCACTACAGCAACGAGCACTGATGAAGATAGGTTGTGGGGAATGATAGAAGGCCTCGCCGCTTCTTATGGTGATCCTTATACAACCTTTTTCCCTCCAAAAGAGAAAAAACTTTTTGATAGCCAAGTCCAAGGTGATTTTGGCGGTGTTGGGATGGAGTTAGGTCTTAAAGAGGGAATACTTACCGTAGTAGCGCCACTTGAAGGTACACCTGCATCAAAGGCTGGAATGAGGAGTGGGGATATTATTTTAAAAATTGAAGGTAAAGATACTGTTGGCATATCTGTTGATGATGCAGTCAGCGTTATTCGAGGAGAAATTGGTACGCCGGTCACTATCACAGTGATTCGTGGCAAGGACGCTCCATTTGATGTAAC
>JBBAAE010000037.1:0-5753 GCA_041658485.1 Minisyncoccota bacterium | reverse complement strand
TTGTCGGAAACGCCAGGCAGGCCGAGGTGGCGACCCGATATGACAATAACCGGTTCGCCATTATCATGCCGGAATGCGACCACGAACAGGCTTTCCGGTTAGCTGAAAGAATTCGAAAGAACATCGTGATCAAGTCGTTTGGGCGGGCAGGCAACGCGGATATTCAATTGACGGCGAGTTTCGGCATCACCGCCATGTATGAAGACATGACCAGCGAGAGGTTGATTGAGAAAGCCGAACAGATGTTGGCGCAGTCGAAAAGCGACGGCGGAAACAAGATCCGCCTTAGTCCCATGCAGGGAGTCATCCAAAGGGATAAACAAACCCCCTATGTGTACGTCCCCAACGCGACCAAGAAACGTCGCGTCGTCATCACCGGCCTCGGGCCGATAGCACCAAACGGGATTGGTAAAGACGCCTTCTGGAGTGGTGTCAAGAATGGGATATCTGGAATTCGCACGATTAGCAGTTTTGACACATCAGAGCTTCCCGTTAAGTTTGCAGGAGAGATTGTTGACTTCGACCCACGAGACTTTACTATGGCAAAGAACGCAAGGCGACTTGATCGCTTTACACAGCTCGCAGTCGCAGGCGCCAAACTTGCTGTAAATGATGCAAGTATTCGTATTGAAAAAATTAATAAGGACATGGTCGGAGTTGCGACCGGAACGGCATTTGGGGGATTCTGCTATGCGGCAAAGGAACTTGCGCGAGTAAACATAGAAGGGCAGATGCGCGTGAGCCCATATTTGCCTTCGGCTATGTTGTTCGGAGCTTCATCGAGTCAGATTTCTATTGAACTCGGTTTTACTGGACCTAGCACAACGTTCTCTACTGGCTGTAATTCATCGGCAGACGCAATGTCATTTGCCTTTGATCAGATAAAAAGTGGGCGAAGCGATGTCTTTCTTGTCGGCGGAACAGATTCTCCTTTGATGCCAACTGTTGTCGCAGGTTTTTCTGTCGTTAGAGCTCTGTCTGAGCGAAATGAAAACCCGCAAGCCGCGAGTCGTCCATTTGATTTAGGGAGAGACGGTTTTGTTTTGGGCGAAGGCGCGGCTTTCTTGGTCTTTGAGGAGCTAGATCACGCTATGTCGCGTAACGCAAAAATCTATGGTGAGTTTCTTGGATACGGTATGACTTGCGATGCATATCATATGACTCGACCAGAACCGGCAGGACGCGGCATGATTGCGTCAATGAAACAGGCACTAGCACAGGCTTCAATAAGCAAGACAGATATTCAACACATAAACGCACATGGGTCATCAACACCGTTGAACGACGCGGTAGAGACCAAAGCCATTAAGGACGTATTCGGTGATCATGCATCAAATCTTACCGTGATATCTACAAAATCAATGATAGGCCACTCAATGGGAGCTCCTCCAGCCCTAGAGCTTGCAGCAACACTTTTGGCAATGGAGAACGAGTTTGTGCCACCAACAATTAACTATGAGACACCAGATCCAGACTGCGACCTGGATTACGTTCCAAATGTTGGCAGGCAACAAAAAATTAGCATGGCAATGTCAAATTCATTTAGCTTTGGAGGCAAGAATACTTGCATCGTTGTTTCAAAATATTTTGACTAAGTACTAAAGGAGCCGAAACAATATGCCGATTAGCACTATTATCTCGGAAATATTTGAGAGAGAGAGAGAGGGGGGGGCGTTGAAATGAGTGTAAATGCAATAGATATAGAAAAGCTAATATCTCAACTGAGATCAGAGGATGAGTTAGATAGGGAAAATAGCGCTTATTTGTTGGGCGAACTAGGGTCTGAGGCGATACAGCTTAGCCACAACACTTTGAAAAACCGTGACCAACTAGCGAGAATAAACCCCATTTGCCAACCTGAAATAAGAGAACAAGTTGTTGCCGAACTGAAGAGTTGCCTGAATGACAAGGATTGTTGGGTACGCGGCAACGCGGTGGATGCCCTCGGGAAAATCTCCGCCATGGAAGTTGTAGATGATGTGATTGTCAGACTTGATGATGATGAGGAGATTGTGCGCGCCAGCGCCGCCGAAGCCCTCGGTGCGCTTAGGGACACTAGAGCAACTAAAGCTCTTGTTTCACATCTCACTGACGAGACATGGAGCGTGCGTGTCTGCGTTGTCAGATCTCTTGGGTTGTTGTGTGATCAGTCCGCACTCGTAGCGCTTAAGAAGCTTTCTAAAGACTGCAGCGAAGACGTGAGAGCTGCTGTGGGCGAGGCAATTGACCGGTTGACTGCAACACGCGGGGAAACCTTAAAGGCAAAATCCCTGGCTGGCACATAACCATCTGCGGTTGCTCTCTTAATGAATATTTATAATTTCTCACCGCTTGCAGCTAGTTTGGTTAATCTGTTCCTTGGCGGCCTGGTAATTGGGAAAAGGCCGAGAAACAAGCTTAACCAGGTTTGGGCCTTCCTTTCGCTTTGCTTAGCTGTATGGAGCTTTGGCACATTCATGCTATACCTAAGCCCCTCACAAGAGGTGGCTTTGTCGTGGCTAAGGTTATACAACGTTGGTCTTGCATTAATACCTGCGACTTTTATAAATTTCTCATTAGTCTTTGCCGGGGCAAGCAAGAAAAAAATAAATTTGGTTTGCGGGATAGCATATAGTATAAGTGGATTTTTCATACTTCTAAGCTTGACACCGCTGTTTAATGCTAGCGTTCAACACTATTCTTGGGGATTTTATCCTCGCCCTGGAAGTCTAAATTTTCTTTATGACGCGTTTTTCCTTACAGCGCCGCTTGTTGTTGCGCGGGTTCTAGTTACTGATTACAAAAAGAGCGGGCCGAGGAAAAGAAACCAATATAGATACATATTTTTCGCTATGGTTATTGCGTTTGGAAGCAGCGTTACTAACTTCTTGCCCATATATGGGGGCAAGAACTATCCGTTAGGGCATTTCGGCATTCTTTTAACGGGGCTAATAATTAGCTTTGCGATAATCAAGTATCAGCTAATGGACATAAGTATCATTATCCGAAAGAGCGCCGTCTATTCACTTTTAACGGCTATTGTTACTGCCGCATATGTCGCAATTGTTTTTATTGTACAGCAGTCCTTCCAGGGGCTTACTGGGTATAGGTCAACCCTTCCAGTAATCATAGTTGCGAGTATAGTCGCAATTTCATTTGAACCCGTTAGACACTTTGTTCAAGTGCTTGTTGATAAGTTGTTCTTCAGAAAAAAGTATGAGTATCAGCAAGTTACTCAAGAGGCAACAGATAAAATTAGAGAGGAAGTTAGTCCGATAGGAATTTCCCGCGTTCTCATCAATTCTCTCGTAGATTCGTTAAATCTAACTCGTGGGTGCGTAATGGTCTATGAGAGACAAAGCCGCGCTTATGTGTTAGCCGCGGCTAATGGGATGCCAGCCGAACTAGCCGTTACGTTTACCATGAGCAAAGACGACAAACTCGTTGAAATTCTTCAAAACCACGACAAGATAATCCTTTTGGATGATCCGGATGAGGCAATTCTCAGGAGAAAAGTTGACAAAGACATTCGAAAACGTCTTGAGGACTTAGGGATTTCAACTATCTGTCCGATGCGGGGGAAAAGCGATATGGTAGGAATACTTCTGCTGGGGGATAAGAAATCCGGTGATTCTTATAAGTTGGATGACGCAGAATTAGCGAATATGCTCGCAACCCAAGCAGCGATAAGCATCGAAAACTCTCGTTTATATGATGAGTTACAGGCAAGTTACCTTAATACAATAAAATCATTAGTTTCAGCCTTGGAGGCTAAAGACGTTTACACCAAAGGTCATTCAGAGAGAGTTGCTGATTATGCTAGGAATATTGCCGATCAACTCGGAATGACAGACGCGGAATGTCAGCTGCTGTACGAAGTATCTCTTCTGCATGACGTGGGCAAAATCGGTGTCAGCGAGCATATTCTGAATAAGAAATCTAGCTTATCACCCCACGAATTCTCGCAAATTCAAGCACACACAATAATCGGGGAGAGGATTCTCAGCACAGTCGAGTCTATAAAAGACGGCCTATCGGCAGTAAGGCATCATCACGAGAAATTAAACGGAGATGGATACCCCGACGGTCTTTCAGAAATGAGCATTCCTCTGCCTGCGAGAATTCTTGCTGTTGCAGACGCATATGATGCCATGACCACAAAGCGGCCATACCGAAAAGCCATGACGCCTCGGGAGGCTATAGAAGAACTTAAAAGGCATGCAGGCCAACAGTTTGATCCAAAAGTAGTACGCGCGTTTATATCTACTATTGTAAGCGAGAAATCTAGACACTCAAAGTCTTTCAGGCTCTTGCGAAACAACAAAAGGGTGCCGCTCAAGTCAGCATAGATTGCTTCTGCTAATTTTATTTGATAGAGTCGTGCCTGCGATGATCTAGCAAGAAGCAGGCATATGCAAACAAATCTATTTGTCTTTTCACTACCACCATTAATAGCCGCAATAGGGAACCTTACACTCGGCGGATTTGTATTATGGAAGAATCCCACCAGCAAGCTACACAAGTCCTGGGCGCTCTTTAGCCTGTGCTGTGCGATTTGGAGCTTCGGCTTCTTTATGGTTTACATAAATAGATTTGACAAGCAAGCAGCGCTTTTTTGGAACCATATTTATTCTGTGGGTATGGTGATGATTCCTACAGCGTATCTTTACTATATCCTTGTCCTTACAGAATCAAAGAAGAAATGGTTGTGGCTAACGTGGTGGTCCACGTTTTTGATTGCTGCCCTTATTACGCCGACGATTGCTACTGATCTATTTAACAAAGACCTTATCTTGCAATATTGGGGATATTCTCCGGTTAGGGGGATTGCCGGGTCTGTCTATGATATTACCTATCCAGTAGTTGTTCTTATCGGCACATATATTCTAATTGTAAGCCTAGGGGAGAGCGCAGGGAGAAAGAGGCTTCAAGTGAAGTATGGCATTCTTGCGGCATCAATTGGATTTTCCTTAGGTTTGACTAATTTCTTTCCGCTTTATGGAATAAATATATATCCCTTGGGACATGTCGGAAACCTCCTCGCAAACGTGGTTATTGCATATTCGATAATGCGCTATACGTTTATGGATATCGACATCATCATTAAGCGAGGTCTTGTTTACTCGATAATGACCGGAGCGGTGGTGGGTCTATATGTATCCATGATATTTGTAGGCCAAGAAACAATAGGGCTTGCCAATCAAGATGGGACGTATCGAATTCTAATAACTCTGACTGCAATTGTATTAATTGCCATTGTATTTGAGCCTTTGCGGAGTGTGATCCAGAAGTTCGTCGACAAGAGGTTTTTCAAGACGCATTATGATTACCGGGAGGCAATCAAAGAGTTCTCCCGCATGGTCGTGACGATACTGGACCTTGACCAGCTTCTGCAAAAGACCGCTGAGACAATCAGGCAGACTCTTCAGCTTGATCAAGTCGTCGTGTTTTTAAAGAATGCCGAAACAAAAGCCTTTGAAGTAGCTGCTTTTACTGGCGGAGATGAATCGATTATCGCGAACTGGTCTTTTAAAGAAGAAAGCGGCCTGGTGCAGCGGCTGACCGCGGCGAAACAAAGCGTTATCCTGGACCGAGATCAAGGCGTCGCCCAGGCTGTTATGTCATTGACAATAGACAATAAGATTCGCGGATTCCTTGTTTTGGGGGAGAAGCTTTCGGGCGATGTTTATACGCCAAATGATATCGATCTGCTGTCGACGTTGGCTGACCAGCTCTCGATCGCGGTTGAAAACGCCAGGCTTTATAGGGCTGCG
>JBBAAE010000036.1:0-5833 GCA_041658485.1 Minisyncoccota bacterium | reverse complement strand
TGCAACAAGTGAAAGAATAACCACTTGAGAAACAAGAGCCTTGGTGGAAGCAACACCAATTTCGGGACCTGCATGGTTATACACTCCAGCGTCTGTCTCACGGGCAATAGTAGAGCCAACAGTATTCACAATGCCAAGAGTAAGTGCACCATGTCGTTTCGCTTCACGGATAGCTTCAAGTGTATCGAGAGTCTCGCCTGACTGGGAGATTGCCAAGACTGCGGTGTTTGGTCTGATAACTGGCTTTCTGTAACGAAATTCCGAAGCAAGTTCCACTTCAACAGGAACACCAGCAAGGGATTCAATTAAATACTCACCAATGAGTCCCGCGTAGTATGCGGTTCCACAACCAACAATAATAAGTCTATCGATATTTTGAAGTTCTTTTTCAACTGCTTCTAGTCCGCCAAGTTTTGCCTTCCCTTCTTCCATAATAAGCCTGCCTCGAAGTGCATTCTCTATAACCTCAGGCGATTCCATCATCTCTTTCAGCATAAAATGTGGATATCCCCCGCGTGATGCCTCCCCAACATCCCAAGTAATGGTTTCAGACGGGCGATCAACCTCGGTTTCTAAAAGTGTACGCACACGGTGAGTTGTAGGCGTGATAATCGCCACATCTCCATCAGAGAGAAACATCATTTGTTTCGTGTGTTTCAAAATTGGCGTTGCATCAGAGGCAATAAAATTCTCTCCATCTCCAAGACCTACAACAACAGGAGAACCCATTCGTGCAGTAATAATGGTGTCGGGGTCTTTTGCATATGAAATAAGAAGCCCGTAAGTACCTCGGAGCTTCTTCAAGGTATCAATGACGGCATCTTCAAAATTAAGTTTGTCTTTCAAAGCTCCTTCAATAAGGTGCGCAATGACTTCAGTGTCTGTTTCTGATTTAAAAGTGTGACCTCCTGCTAAAAGCTCTTCTTTAAGTTCACGGAAGTTTTCAATAATGCCGTTATGTATAACAAACACATCTCCATCACAGTCGCCATGCGGGTGTGCATTGACTTCATTTGGGGCTCCGTGAGTTGCCCAGCGTAGATGCGCTATCCCAGAAGTTGCAGGATAATCTTTTGTCATTCTTTTCGTAAGCTCTGCAACTGCGCCGGGGGTTTTCACCACATCAAAGCCAGGCATGTATATTCCTGCAGAGTCGTAACCGCGATACTCAAGCATTGAAAGTCCTTCGAGAAGGATTGGAGACGCTTTTTTAGAGCCAGTGTAGGCAAATATTCCGCACATGTGGGTAAGGGGTTAGCGTTTAGTGGTTAGCGTTTAGTGTAGTCACGGTCTTAGAGAATAGTACCTGAAAGACACGCATTCGGTAACAGCAATTAATCTTCATCTCGGGCAGGTGCGTCAATAACAGGCATTGCAATCCCTGGGGCATCACCAGTAATGCGCATCACATCCTTATCTATCTTCTTAAACTCCTTCCCTGAGTTATTGAAGTGGTTCACCACGGTGCCAAGGGCATTACCAAGTTTCGCATGATACTCCTCAAAGGTTTTTAAGTGCTTACCAAGCTCTCCCACTCGCTGAACAATATCTTTTGCTTGTTCCTCTATTTGCATCGCACGAAGTCCCTGCAAAACAGTCTGCAAATACGCAAGAAATGAGGTTGGTGAGACGATGATAACCTTATATCTTCCTGCCGCACGCTGAATGAGGTTTTCCGTGTCCTCAGTGACGGCGCCAATTTTATTAATAAGCAAGTCATAATAAATAGCTTCATGGGGAATAAACATGAACGCAAAATCCATAGTTCCTTCAGCTGGGCGAATGTATTTTGCGGTTTCTTGAATACGAAGCTTCAGGTCATTCACAAAAAGTTTTTCCAATCGTAATTTCTCTGATGGGTCAGTAGCCTCCGTAAGACGATTATAGTTTTCAAGTGAGAATTTTGAATCAATGGGAATGACTTTGTCTTTTACAAACACCGCCGCATCCACTATCTCACCATTAGCAAACGCATATTGCATTTCGTACTGCCCAGGAGGAAGAACATTTTTGAGCAATGTTTCCAAATAATACTCACCTAAAATTCCTCGTTGTTTTGGATTTTTAAGAATGTCCTGCAAGTTTTGAAGTTGATCAGCAAACGAAACTACTTGCCTGTTAGTTTCATCGAGCTTCGTAAGACGCTCTGTAACATCGCGAATGATGCGATTGGCTTCAGTAGATTGGGCTTGAGTTGAGCGCATCAGATTCTCCGATGTCTTATCAAGTCGCTCATCCAGCGTTCGAGAGAGCTCAGCAATACGCTGGTTTATCAAAGTGACTCCTTCGCCTTGCCCAGTATCCTTTTTTCTAGAAAGGGAAAAAACAACCGCTCCTGCGTTGAGAATCAAGAGTGCTACCACCAAAACAATAAGCAAAGTTTCCATCCCATTGATTATAACAGAGTGCCAATGTATGCTCCTTTCATGGAAACTGAACATCTCATCGCAGATACCATTTGGGAATCATTTGAAAACGCACTAGCATCACTACGACAGGCTGAAAATGAAGGAGCCGTAGGAAATTTGAACTATGTAGGTAAGCTAGATAGATTGAATCGACTTGAGGACCTTACAAAGTTTTTTGGAATTGATTTTAGCTAAAGAGGTATTCTGAGGTAAAATAAACCCATGCTACAAACACAAATCAAATCTGACATGGTGACCGCGATGAAAGCACGTGAAGCACTCAAAGTTGAAGTGCTTCGTGGACTTATGTCTTCGTGTACCAACGAACTCGTTGCCTTAAAACGCCTTCCTACGGAAGAACTTTCTGACCAAGAAGTACTCACGGTAATTCGCCGAGAAGTGAAGAAGCGAAAAGATGCATTTGAACAATTCACTAAGGGTAATCGGCCTGAATTGGCACAAAAAGAAGAAGCAGAACGGGTCATGCTGGAAGTCTACCTTCCCGCAATGATGAGCCAAGACGACATTCGCAAAATTGCCGAAGCTAAAAAAGTAGAAATGGGTGTCACAGACAAAAAAGAAGCGGGTAAATTTATGGGGGCTTTAATGAAAGACCTCCAAGGCAAAGCTGATGGAACAGATGTGAAAGCCGTCATTGATTCACTATTCAATTGATCCACTAAATTGTATGTCTTACGAAGCTGGCATACACGAAGAACATCGCGATAGGAACCATCCAGCAATAACTCCAACGGATAAATTTCGAGGACACTATGCCAGTCGAGCCACTGGAGGAATGAGAGACATCTCAAGAGCCGCTAAAGTCTGGGCAGAGGTACAACGCCATAAATTATTGCTCATAATGGAAAGAGACGACAGGAACAATCGAGACGAAGACCCTGACACATGGGATTAGACATCAAAATGAACGACCTCGTAGGTCGTTCATTTTTGTCAGAGGGTTTATGCAGGACATCGTATGTCCTGCATAGGGTCGTGTATCTTGTAACCATGTTGGGTTTTGTAAATTCAACATAAAAGTGCTGAGCAAGTCTATACTTGTGTTTCTTTTCGGGATGCGAGGTAGCACACAAGCCCTGCACTTTCTTGATGCTCTGGTTTCTTTGGGAATAGGATGATGCCGTCTAGCGGTGAGTGCACAGGAATGCCTCCTTGATGCCCAATAATTTCACCTTTTGCTACAGGGGCGAATCCCTGATCCTTCCCTTCCGCAAATACAAATGGTCGGCTGGCGTCATACGGGATTGATGTCATCACTGTGTATTCAGAGCTCGGTGTTGGAAGTTCTGGCAACACGCCATCTACCATTCTTCGTTCAATGAGGATGGCACGAATGGCTTCAAATACAGGAACGATATTTCGCATATCAGTTGCCTGTCCTGACTCATAACAAATACCAACTTTCCCAAAATCATCTGCCACTTCATCAATAGATCCACCTCCACCTGAAACTATTCTTTCAGGGTCAAGCACCACAGACTCCCGTGGAAGCCATTTGTAGACCGAACTATGCTCCTCGTCTCCTAAGGCGCAAACAAACGCTCGCGACGGTCTATTGGTTGAATGGAGGTCAATAACGATGTCCGACGAGCGGATAGCCTCGGTAATTTTTTGTGCACGGCGACCTTCCCATCCTTTATCTTCCTTACCTGAGATAATTGATGGCAGAAAAATTCTATTCAAATCGACTCCTCCTGAGGCTGTCCGTTGGTCAGCTTCTATAGCTCGCGTATTACCAAGCGTAAGTTGTACCTCTCCAGATTTGAGCATCAATGCCCCAGTCTCCAAGCTTTCACGGAGCAGGTCTGCAACAAGAACACCAAGAACTTCATTTCCATGAGTACCGCCAATAATAAGAATAGAAGGTCCAGCTTTCTCGCCAGAATATCTCAATGTTTTTTCACCAAACGTGCGTAGTGCTTCAAGAACACGCTCTCTGACTTCAGGCTCTCGAGTTTCTCCCGCAGTATTCATAGGTTTATTTTCGCGTCCATTTCTCATATGTTTTACCATTTTCCATGGCAGTAGTTATTCAATGTAGATTTCAGTAAAAGAAAAACAGCCCCCTTCGAGGCTGTTTTGGAATCTTTATTTTTGAAATTTAAAAATCCGCGAACAACCTCAAAGGAGGCTTCGCTTTGCTGAACTCAAAACTGTCATTGATGTATGCCCATTCATGCCTTTATAGTATGTATCGTTTTAATGGATGTGTCAATTAGTCTCCAACAACTTCGAGCTTACTGTACCAATCTGAATGAGGAGTCCTACCGAAACCTCTAGCACTATCCAAAAGGTTTAGTTTTCCATTATTAGGAAACGGGTAGCAGATTCGAAATACGCTATCTGCCAACCATTTAGGGGCTAACCCACTGCGGTATTGAACCTTTGCCCCTGGGTGCATACCTTTCTCTGCCAATGATTCTTCGAGTCCCATGGCTACCATTCTTATGTTTTTAGATACCACTGTCAAATCTCTTAAAATGCTTATTGTGCTAAACCCGGGTTTAGCACAATTTTTTAAAATGTGGAGATAAGAAACGGGAGAACATACAAAAAGCTGAGATACGCGCTCACAATGCCAATAAGGCATCCTGCAAGCATGTCCGATGGATAGTGCACACCTGCCATAACTCGTGCGGTGGCAATACCTATAGTGATGAGAATAAATATAACTCCAAGTAAAGGGTAAAAGAAAAGAACGAAGGTTGAAAGTGCGAAGAAAAATAGTGCATGTCCAGAAGGAAACGAAGGTGACTTCAGGTTAATGAGCGGTTTCAATGCATGTGTCACCGGTGGTCGAGGTACAGGATGGAAAAATCTGATTGAACTTCCAAAAATAAGTCGAGCAATCAATCCTGCAATGAGCGCCGAAACAGAGAGGATAATCCCCTCTCTCATCGGAGTTTGTACCAGGAAGAGATACAAAGGAAATGCTACAGCAAGTGGGTATGCGATGTACGAGCCGAAAAACATAATCAAAAAATCACCGCGTTTGCTCTTATGGGCAAAGTTGTTCAATTTAAAAAATAGTTTTGTATCAAGGCTCATAACTTACCTACCTTTTTAGGTTTCCAATTTAGAAAACTCTTCAATACACTCTTCCACGTTATGGATGTGCGAAGTTCATCTAGTACTTCAACAAAGGGAGCAAATACTGGAGACGGAAGCTCTGACATACAAACATTCTACTCCCCTACCTTCTAATAAGACAAACCCTTAAAAGAATTTAGACAGAAACAGACATGCAAAGAGAATCGCCGTGATAACTGCGAAGGCCCCTACTGTTTGTAGAGCGAGGTTTACTCCTCTGACTTTCTCACCTTCCATATACATAAGTACTGGTTGATAGAAAAATACAAATGCCATTACTGCAACAGAAAGTGAGAACAGACACAGCATCGCAA
>JBBAAE010000035.1:0-6741 GCA_041658485.1 Minisyncoccota bacterium | reverse complement strand
CCTTGATCTTTGAGCATCTTAAAAAGAGAATCAGTTGCAGAGATACGCACACGCCGTATGTAGTACTTTGAGTGGCGTGGATGAATACCTGAAGAGCAGTTGAATGTTTGCGAAACGGTACCTGAAGGTTTTACAGCAGTCACCGAAAGAGATTGTTTGATTCCAAATCTTTGTGCGTACACAGCGTTTGTTTTTACTGCCACATCGCGCATGGCCCGCAGGGTTTCTGGTTTTCGTGCCTCCTCACTATCCCACTGCCCTGTGACTGATACGCCAAGCAATCGCTCATCCTCGCAGTGTTTTGTCCATGCTTTTGAAATATAGTTGAATTTTGTGAGTGTTGACTGGTAGGTACCAATAAGTGAAGCAATGCGTGCCTTTCGTATCAAGCTTTCATGCGTGTCATCTGAGCGGGCAATAACTTCTGAAAGGTTACAAAACTCCTTTGACTGAAGAATGATTTCTCCGCACGGGTTGGTGCCGATTGATCCTTGTACGACGCCGTCCTCGCCAATAAATCCAACCTTTTTGAAGTACGATTCCCTGCGTTTTGGCAGTGTATTTCCAAGGGCACCTCTATTGAAAATGCCTCGCTCTCCTGAACCTGATTTCATAAGTGCTACCCACTCTTCCATAAGCTCTGTGTTTGAAGGTTTTACCTCGTACACCGCTGAGTTGTTTGCGACGGAGCGGTACGGTTCGGTGAGGAAAAATTGTCCCTTTTTAGCGTCACGCAAATCGGTGTCATCAAGATCAGAGAGGCTAATCATTGCCGTTCTGCGTACACCACCCGACACAACGCACTCACCAATTTTGCAAATGATGTCATGCGCATCAATACTGCGTAGGCGTCGTCCTTGTCGGCGAAGAATTTTTTCACGTGCGAATGCAAGAAGTGAACGCAAGGGTTCAGGTCCTGATGCTTTACCGCCCATAGTTTTCAGTCGTGCGCCTGAAGGGCGAATAGTGGAGTAATCAAATTCGACATCATTTCCCGCATACCATGTCTTTAGTCCGAGTGTCAGTGCATCGCACCAACCTTCTTTTGAATCGAGAACTACCTGCGTGGGTATTTTTTTCTTTGTTTGTTTTTGAATTTGTGGCAATTGTTCAATGTTTTGACTTTCAACTGAAAATCCAACACCGCACCCTTGCATAGAGAGGTACATAATTTCTGCAAAATCTTCGAGTTTTGTTGGAGCGGTAAATGTGCAGTTGTATGCACAGGTGTTGCATCTTCGTGCGGGTTCTCCCGAGAACTGCATGAGTCGCATTGAAGGCATTACTTCTTGGCGAAGAATTGCCTCGCGCACCTCGGCGTATTCTTCGTTCCCAAGTTTTGCTCCGAGGTTTTCTTTCATGAACGCTATATAACGGTCAACGGTTTCTATCCATGTTTCGCGACGGTTTTCTGATTCAATCCAACGTGCGTAGGTTCGAAGATACACAAACTCTCCCAAAGGATTCCCTTTGAAATATTTTTTACTCTCTTCGGCAAGTTTTCTCACATGTTCTGGCACTTCACCTTGTGTATCGCGTAGGCGAGTGCGCTCAGCTCGGTACAGAATGTACGCTTTAGCAGTTGCAGGAAAGTTTTGTACCATAAGTATTTTTTCAACTTCGTCTTGCACACCTTCTACTGTTGGTACAAATTGGGCATCGCTGGACTTTTTTGCATACAGACTTCTTTCTACTTCTTCAGCAATATTCGCGCATACACCGTCAGTAAATTCTCCCGCTGCTCGCATCGCTCTCTCTATGGCAACTGTAATTTTTTTAATGGAAAAAGGTACCCGTGTCCCGTTTCGTTTAATGATGTGTGTCAGTAATGTGGATTGTTGTGATGACATAGTGGGTGGAGATGATATATTGATAAGGGTCTATGAATTTAACATATAGATAGAGGTCTATGGGTAAAAAACAGCTGGGGATAAAAAGTTCAAAAACAAAAACAACAAAGAGTAAAGTAGCTCTCACGTACGCGCGCCCAGAATGGGTAAAAAGCGGTGAAGAAGAGCTTTGTCCTGACTGCTTTAAAGTGGTGGGAGATAAGAGTCGATATACTCTTGTGTGCTTACTTGGGAAAACTAAAACAGGTATGACGGTTGGTGAGCTTACCGATCAGATGCAGTTGCGCCAACCAACAATATCGCACCACTTGAACGTACTTCGCTCAGTTGATGCGGTTGAGAGTGAAGATCGTGGTCGTGAGAGGGTGTATACACTCAATAGAAGTGCGCATTGTTTTGAAGACTGCCAAATACCTTTTAAATAATAATGTAATAAGTTTCTATGTTTGAACCACTCTCGTATGTTTGGCAATACTTAGTACAAGGTTTCGGACTTTTTATTGCGTATGTATTTGCAGCAATACTTTTATACCTTCTCTTAAGGCGTTTGCACTCATGGAAAATAACTGCCGTACTGCTTGCAGTATTCTTGGGTGTTTCTATTGCGTTTTATGTTCCCAATGGTCTTCCGCACGCATTTGAGTATCCGTTTTTTTTGAAAACCTACGGACCTTCAACTGGGCCAGTGTTGCCAGCTCAAAATGTTTGGGAATTTTTAAAGAATTTTAATAACTTTGAACGAGTCGGAGATATTGCACGCAATCCTTCAGATATTCCGCCCCCGATAGAACGCTCTGAAGCAGAAGTAGTAAAAATAGAATTAGTTACTAAAGAGGTTATTGCTGAGATGGCACCGGGGGTCACGTTCAATTATTGGACATTTAATGGAACGGTACCCGGACCATTTTTGCGTGTGAGAGAAGGAGATATGGTGGAGTTGACGTTGAAAAATGATCCTTCAAGTTTACACATGCACAACATAGATCTGCATGCAGTGAATGGTCCGGGTGGTGGTGCGGTTGCGACAGATGTTATGCCGGGAGAGTCTAAAACCTTTCGCTTTAAGGCTCTGAATCCGGGAATCTATATGTATCATTGTGCACATACAAATGTGCCAAGTCATATGACACACGGTTTGTACGGTCTCATTCTTGTCGAGCCAAAAGGAGGGCTACCAAAAGTTGATAAAGAATTTTATGTAATGCAGTCAGAATTTTATAGCGCCGGTGCCTTAGGGAGGCAAGGGCTACAATTGTTTGACGCGCAAGCGATGCTCGATGGGAAACCTCAATATATTGTCTTCAATGGACGCACAGGCGCTCTCACTGAAAATATGAATGCAGAGGTTGGAGAAACGGTGCGTATATACATTGGCAACGGAGGTGTTAATCTCGTCTCAAGTTTCCATGTTATTGGAGAGATTTTTGACCGCGTGTATCGTGAAGGAGATTTAGTAAGTGCGCCCGCGAAGAGTGTGCAGACCACTCTTGTTCCAGCTGGAGGTGCCGCAATGGTTGAGTTTAAGGTTGATTACCCTGGGAATTATGTACTTGTTGACCATGCGCTCTCGCGACTTGACCGAGGTGCATGGGGAGTTCTTCATGTGACGGGACCAGGGGACAAAGAAATTTTTGATGGTGTCATCGAAGCAATGTCTGGACACTGAGGTATTTTTCTTTGCTATAATTTTTGAATGACCAAACGCACCATCCTTTTAGTGGGTTTGTTTTTCATAGGTACCCTTACTCCACTTGTGTCTTTTGCTGCTGGCGCATGGGATCTTTCGGGTGCTACATACGAAAACAAAAGTTTTTCAATTGTGGCGCAATCTCCAGTGTCTCAAGACATTTTCTTTAAGTCGGATGGTAGCAAGATGTACATACTTGAGTACAATAGTCCCAACATTCGCCAATACTCTCTCTCAACTCCTTGGAATGTGTCCACCGCCAGTTACGATAATGTAAGTAGTACTACTGCACGCCAACTTTCAGGACCAAGAGGAATGGCATTCAAGTCAGATGGTACCAAAATGTATATTACAGGCGAGACTAACGACACTGTATATCAGTATTCGCTGACTACCGCATGGGATGTATCGACTCTTTTGTATGACAATGTAAGTTTTTCTATTGCTTCTCAGACAACGTACTCATTGGATGTAGATTTTAAAACAGACGGCACAAAAATGTATATTTTTGACTTTGTTGACCATAAGGTTCACCAATACTCGCTTTCCTCCGCATGGGATGTTTCAACAGCAACGTATGACTCCAAATCGTATCTCACAACTGCGCAGGACAGCACGGCCGAGGATGCAAGTTTTAGTTCTGATGGTACGAAGATGTACATCAACGGAGTGCAACACAGCAAGGTATATCAATATACTCTCTCGACGCCATGGGATGTTTCTACGGCCACCTATGACTCTATAAATGTATCGTATACCACGGGCGACTCAGTGCAGGGAATGTACTTTAAAACTGACGGTACACAGCTCTATCTTGTTTCTATTACCTACGACTATGTGTATCAGTACATATTGATACCAAATACCACTCCTCCCACTGCGTCGGTTACTGCACCTGCTGATGGCGCTAGTGTGCGAGGTACTACCGTTACTATTTCAGCAACAGCTTCAGACGATGTACTTGTTTCGGGAGTTAAATTCTATATAAACGGAACATTGCAAGGGAGTGAAGATACTGTTGCCCCCTATAGTATTACTTGGAATACTACCGCAACCACATCAGGTTCAAAGATTATTTTGGCAGTAGCACGTGATAGTTCATTTAATTATGGAACATCAACAGCGGTAACGGTTACGGTTGATAATACCGCTCCAACAATTTCTAGTCTTGCCACTACCTCGCTGTCTGCCACGGGAATTACTGCCACATGGACCACGAATGAAAATGCAGATTCGCAGATTAACTACGGACTCACGTCTACCTATGGGGCAACAACTACTCTTGATGCGACATTAGGAACCTCACATTCCCATGCCATCTCCGGTCTTACGGGGAGTACTCTGTATCATTTCCGTGTTCGCTCAAGTGATGCAGCTGGTAACCTTGTTGTTTCTTCTGACCAAACTTTTACAACATCCGCATCTGACTCGACGGCACCCACAGTATCGCTCACATTGCCAACAAGTGGCGCTTCTATTTCTGGATCTGCTATAGGAATGACAGCAACTGCATCGGATGATGTTGCCGTGGTTGGTGTAAAATTTTACGTTAACGGTGTATTGGTTGGTACAGAAGATACATCGTCGCCGTACACGCAAACGTGGAATAGTATTGCCACGTCTTCAGGTTCAAGAACTGTATTTGCGGTTGCGCGTGATGCGGCAGGTAATCAGGCAACATCGAGTAGTGCTACGGTGACATTAAATAATTTTCCAACACCCGCATCGGTAACTGTTTCAACTGCAACCACTACTGCACGAGTTACCTGGACGACGCCAATAGCAGGTTCATCGCGAATGTTCTTTGGTATGGTATCTGCGACTGGTTCCTCAACTCCTGAAACAAATACAAGCTCTAAAGTAACAAGTCACTCGTTGGACCTCTCGAGCTTGCCTGCATGCACAGTGTAT
Organism: Minisyncoccota bacterium; assembly: GCA_041658485.1. Taxonomy (GTDB): domain Bacteria; phylum Patescibacteriota; class Minisyncoccia; order Phycocordibacterales; family Phycocordibacteraceae; genus Phycocordibacter. The sequence goes on along the minus strand of JBBAAE010000035.1, from coordinate 1,293 downwards.
AAATATGTAACAGTGAGTAAAAACGATGGTGCTGATGTGGCAACAAGTTCGGAGTCTACTTTGAAAACAGGTGGCTGTGCTGGCGGAGCATCCATTCTTTCAAATGGAGAAAGCGCAATAACTGCCGCGGCAGGGGGCACCTTAACGGAGGGATTGCTTTCGCTCACAATCCCGACATCCTTTACAGCGACATCGAGTACCGCTACATTTCAAGCAAGCAAGCTCGATGGCTCCACGTTCTTTTCAAGTGTCAGTCCACCAACGGGGCTTACGCGCGCGGGTACAACCGTGTACCATTTAACTGCAACTATTGATGAGACAACAACACTCGCAACATTTGCTCAACCACTTTCGGTGAGTCTTACGTATACAGATGCGGATATTGTTGGCGTAGACGCAACAACATTAAAAATTCATCGTTATGACGATACGACGTGGAATGAACTTTCTAGCTGTTCTACGAATACATCCACAAAAACAGTTACTTGTACCACGACAGCATTTTCTGATTTTGCTATTTTTGGTGGAGCATCATCATCGAGTTCCAGTTCTGCCGGTGGCGGCGGTGGCATTCTTGGTCTCATTGGTAGCACCACTGTATTTAAAGGATATAAGTATGTAGAGCCACGACCGCAAATTGTGTATCCTGATGGACGTGTTGTGTATCTCGACACTGCTTCTTCAACAAAGTCTGTACCTGTAGGTGTGACCAACTCTTCCCGTTCAACCTCTCCAAGAACATCGCTGTATACATTTACCCGTACACTTCGCTCGCGTTCTTCAGGTGAAGATGTCCGAGAACTCCAGAAGTTTCTTAATGCGGAAGGGTTTGTGGTTACTGTGCGAGGTATAGGATCACCAGGGAATGAGAGCACGCTTTTTGGTCCTATGACCTATAACGCACTTGTGAAGTTTCAGGATGCACATGCAAAAGAAATACTGACCCCTCTTGGACTTACTAAAGGAACGGGTATTTTTAGTATTGCAACTCGCACATTTGTTAATGATTTTCCACGCTAGGCTAGGTATCTATACATTTGTTAGATAGGGGGTTCTGGTGGGGCATTGTGTTTCGGCTATAGACAGCGGTGGGAATGTCTGGGACAATGGGGAAGTCTAAGGGACTAAAGAAACAAGGTCGGATTTCTCAACAAAAAACAAAAAACAAAAAATAAAACAAAAACATGACAGGAACAATAAAAACCCTGACGGATAGAGGATTCGGATTCATCTCACGCGAAGGCGAGACGAAGGATCTTTTCTTTCATTCAAAGGATCTCGTTGGTGTCACTT
>JBBAAE010000034.1:0-6766 GCA_041658485.1 Minisyncoccota bacterium | reverse complement strand
TGGGGTCAGGCCCTTTCTTCTTATGCGATAGGGCCTGACCCCATGTTTCAAGTCGCAACGCCTTCGCAAACAATGCTCTCCGCTCGGTCGTGATTTGTCCACATGCTCGATTATAATATTCTTCGAGTGAGCGTTAATTACGAACTTGCCCTGAGCTTGTCGAAGGGTCGAGAAGTTCCTCTCCCCGACGGGGAGAGGATAGGTGAGGGGACAAAGTAAGGGCGCCACTCGCAGCGCTTATAGAAGAAGGAAACCCTTGTTCGATGTTCCCGCCCACAATAATAGACTCGCGGATTATGGTGCTCGATCTTATTATTTTCCTCTCCCCGACGGGGAGAGGTTGGGTGAGGGGGCTGGCGCTTACTGGACACAACTCTCTGTATACTGTGAGTAAACTAGATGTTGGCTGTAAGCAAACTGAATGTTGCTAAAAGTAAACAGAGAGTCTATACTAACAGTAGAATCACGAGGGAAAAGAACGCTGTGAGGGTTAGTCCTTACGGGGTTCTTTTCTATTTATTGACTTATTGCGTTCATGGTCAAGGCAGATTTGTTGTCGCACTAACGTGTCGATGCCGTCGACACGTTATAGAGACGTGTCGAAGAACAATAGTATTATCGACATGAGTATAATACATGTACGAAACATCGACACGTTGCTTAAGTAAGCAACTGAAAGGCGTAAGCAGTGGCGGCACCGCAAGCTATCATCGAACTCATTGAGCGATATGAGCAGAACCGGGAGCAATACCGCGCCGAGGCAAACAGGGGTGCGTCATCCTGGGGCGCTCCGCAAAGCTGCCGCAGGAACTGAGACGAAGCTTTCTTTGCCTGCTCATCTCGTGCATGGTGGATCAAGAGCAGTAGCCTAAGAAGAGACAAGAAGTTTTTGAGGGTTCTCCATACGGCTCAAGAAGAAGTTCCGTGTGTTTTCGTCCTGAAAGTAAACGTAGCAGCCTTTCATGCCGCGGCTAAGCAGGACTCGATAGGTGTTCTTGACCAGATCAAGATATAGTTCACCTGAACGTTTAACGACACCGTCAAAACTACGCTCAGGATGGCCTTCCCAAGACGCAGAAGTAGGGTCATAAGCGAGATCCGAGCCAAAGATCACGCCAGCATAGTCGAATTCAAACCCCTGCGCGGTATAAATGCATCCGACTTGATCAATCCCGTTAGGATCATAAGCCCATAGATTTGATTTAGGAATACCGCGCTGTAGATGTCTTGCGTCAGGTTTGGCGTTCCACGGCCGTTTATATCCGTCGAGCATGACGTCATTCTGTAATGAGCCGTCAGGGTTTGGAGCAGACCAAGGCCAGCAGAATCCGGCCGTCATGCGTGCGGAGAAACCCTCTGCGGTTTTTGCTCTCATGGCTTTATCAAGCTGCTGTGGGGAATCGTAGATTTTGAAATCGAAGTCTTCTTCTGCTCCCCACAAGACATTCGCGGTTCTCTTGATGCTAAGTGTATTATTCACCCAGTTAACAAAAGCATCCGACCCGTTGCATCTGAATTGCGCTTCAAGCTCGTGTTCGAAGATGTTGCATTTATGTTTTTCTGCAACCTCCATGATTAAACGAGATGAGCCGATTTCGTTCGGACGAACAACTTGGTCATCATCAAGCAAGAAGACGCAGACTTTTGCCGCGTGCAATAACTCCTCTATTTGGGGCTTATTGCTCCGACGTGCTTTAGGGGTATAGCGGTCGTTGCTGGTTTCACGAATTCTATGAGCCTCATCTGCGATAAGCACATCAATTGTGTTTGAATCGGCTGTTCCGTAGCTGTTGAAGTAAGTAAACTGACTACTGCCTCGTGACCCGATGATTTTTCGTAATGTCTCTGTAAAGGCACGCGAACCGGTTGCGTAATGAGCGGTATAGCCCTGGTCCATTAGGTCTGCCATAAGATTAATGGCGATAACTGATTTGCCGGTGCCAGGTCCTCCTTTGACAATGATCGCGGTTTTGCGCTTGTCGTGAAATCCTTTACGCGCCCACGTGAAAACCTGGTCGTACACGACCAACTGCTCATCAAGCAGGATAAACTCACTATTACCTTTGATTGTGTTGCTGACATGTTCCATAAGCTTCTTGCTCGGCCGATATTTGCTCTCTTCAACACGCTGTAAAACTTCTTCGCCGTGGCCTTTGGCCAGATGATCGCCAAGGTAGCTAGATAGGGAATCGACGTCGTCGGCACCAAAAACAGGGCAGAACTCTCGGACGGTATCAAACTTTGGAGCCAACACCACGTCGTCTTTAGCAAATCGGTAGTTGTGCAGGTATGAGCAAGCGTTTAAATTAATCGGATTCTTTTCATCATTAAACGCGGTATGTGTGTCAGCCAAATACATTCGATATTGATTTGCCTGAACAGACGGATGAAGAACATCTTTATTTCCCCCGGCCACCCAGGTTGTGACCTCATTCTCGCTAAATGATTCGCTGCACTTTTCCCATTGCTTAAGTTCCATGATTACAGCGTTGTCTTGAAGAACCTTGTCTTTCCCGGTTACGAGGCAATCAAGCCTCTTTGATGTGAGGGGTAATTGATATTCAAGGATGACGCCGTGATCAAGCAAAGAGGCATTTTGAAAAACCAGGGTGACAGCTTTAAGGGAATTCTGCCAGGATCGGACTTCATTGTCGGACGGATAGTAGCGGAAATAGTCGAAGAACTCTCCGCGAAGCTTTTCGGCGATCTGATTCTGGATGTTGTCCTGGATGAATTGTTTTGATGTCCCGGAATAAAGCCTCATAGCTTATCGTACTTCGTGTGCTGGCCTTTGGCTTTGGCGACCGGGTAGCGGGATTCGTTTTTATTGATCTTATCTTCCAGCGCCTTAGCGACGTCTATGTTCATATCGTGACTCATGAGAAGGACCCAATAGAGGACGTCTGCCAACTCTTCGCCGATGTCCGCCCTTGCATCGATAACGTATTTTTCGATCTCCTCCGGGCTTTTCCATTGGAAATGCTCAAGCACTTCGGAAGATTCAAGAACGAGAGACAAGGCAAGGTCTTTTGGATTGTGGAATTGCTGCCAATCTCTGGCATTGCGGAAGTCAATAATCTTTTGGGTGAGTTCGTCGATGTTGGACATTTGCCCCCAATTTAGACAAAACGATTGACCTATTCGCAGTATAAGGAATATGTTTGGGTTGGTCAAAAGATAATCTTATTTGCACTGCACGCTGAAAAGCTGTTTTTGGGGGCGATATGGCTAAGAAGTGGCTAGTGTTGAGTCTTTGTCTTTCAGTAATTCTATGTCTGTTAATGGCTTGTGGCCCAAGTTCAACAACATCCCAAACACAGATTGGGCCAGATTCTACCAAAGACACCATCCCACCCGCACTTTCAATTACGCAACCTGCGGATGGTTCCGTGACAGACAAGCCGGCGACAACCGTCGTTGGTACTACGGAGTCAACTGCAAAGCTGACCGTGAATGGTCAAAGCGTGACCGTGGGCGGGGATGGATCATTCAGCAATGCTGTGACTCTGGTTTCCGGAAAAAATACAATTAGCACCTCGGCAATCGATGTTGCTGGAAATAAGACAGACAAGGTTGTCTACATTACTTATAATCCTCCCCCGCCACCCGTGGTTCAGCAAGCGCCGCCCGCCCAGACGCAAGAGATCACTGTCTACGTTACAAAAACAGGCGAGTGTTATCACAGCTCAGGCTGTCAATATCTAAGACAGAGCTGCATCCCAATATCGCTTTCAGCAGCTAAACAAAGTTATCGTCCATGAAGTAAGTGTGGTCCGCCCAGTTAGGGCGAGAGTGAACGAAAGAATTTTCTTGGAGACCGACCAGCTCGTTTATGAGCTTTATGGATTAGCAGTTGAAGAAATCAGATGGTTAGAGAGGTAAGTGGCCAAGTGATGCATAATAGCTCATAAAAGATGTTGAAACCGACCATCGTCTCAGAACCAGGCTTTAAGCGGAGTTAATGAATGTCTTGGGATCACCTTAATAACGGACCATTTAGACTGCAGGAATGGATGTTGGCGTGCCAACGCTTCAAAGCTTTTATTAAGGATAACAGGAAGAAGATTGAGGGCAAAGCGAACGGCGCGAAGAAAGCCGAGGATCTGCGCGATCTCGAGTTCGAACTAGAAGTTGCGTTCCTATTACTGCAGGATAACCGGTTTGAGGTGGTGAAGTATGAAGAGATTGATCGCACAAAGCGTCATCCCGACTATGAATTTCGGTTTAATAAGGACACATGCATAAATGTCGAGGTCAAGAGAATCCGCGGCGTTACGGTCCGTCAACGCAAGGAGCATCCGGCTCCGATACCATATACGCAGAAAGAGTTCAGGAAGTTCGGTGATGATATATGCGTGGGATGCCGTCAATCGGTCCCGTTTATGATCAATGCCCTGATTATAGCCTCTGACAGCGATAACATGGAGGATCTTGATTTGATTACGGCGGTTGATGAAATAGATGATAGGGTTAATGAAAAGGATGATGTGTTCTTTCGGGGCAAAGGATTCAATGGAACAGGGGACTTTCTTGAATATTGGCGGCACTTGAGCGGAGCCGTCTTTTTGAGTTCCTGGGTGAAGCTCGGTATAACTCCCTATCGGAATGAACTGTGGTGCAATCCGCTCGCTATTTCGCCAATCCCTGAGACCATACAAGAGTGTCTGCGAAATATACGTAAAACGCGAGGACTAATGCCGCGAGAAGAGAGGAGTGATGACCTATAGATGTTGACTATTTTTAAAGGAGCCGGGTCTCGCTTCTTGCTTTATTATTGGGCAACCAAATCGACCAGCTCGTTTATGAGCTTTACGGATTGACAAATAAAAGGGGCCAGATCTTGAAAAATAAGATTTCAATAATGGCGAACGCTATCAATGTCATGCGAATAGGATGACCATAATCAATCCTGATGCAGTTGCGGTCATCAGCGTCATGGGCCCGCACGCAGGGGAATCAGTCGATCAAGTATTTACGCGTAAGCAACGCGAAATCGAAGATACCGGCAAATCTTTTTGGATATACAAGTCGGTGACGGCAAGACCAGATAAAGCCTGCGTGCGGGTAAACGACATTGTCCGTAATGGCTTTACACCGATATGTGTGTTTATAGAACCTTCAACGGTAACCGGAGCGCGAGCAACAACCGGCGCGTCTGCTGCGAAAGAGTTTTCAACCGATAGGGACTGCTGGCAACACATTCCAAAAGGAATAAAAGCCACAGGGCGGATGAGTGCTTACGCAATGGTATTTGATGAGTTTGATTTGGGCTTTACCTCCACGCCTATGTTTGTGGACCTTTGGGATTACAGCATCCTCGCAAATCCGGGCCGTGCTATCAAGTTCATTCTTGGACAATCAACGACATGTTGTGAAAATATTAGTTCGCGCGACGATTTGGGAAAGATGAAATCACACACTCGCCGTATAGTAGCAGTGGCAAGAATGGCAGACCCATTTGCCGTTTGGGTGCGTTAACTGACCGCGCGCAACTTGCAAGAAAGACCTTGATAAACAAGGATACAAACAATGAACGCACCTGATCATATAATCAAAAAGCAACAGCTTTGGGCACAAAGCCGCGGTATAGAACTGATTGGCAGTAAGCCGCCGCTGGGGCGGAAGGCGTACGCCAAAACACTTGAAGAGAACCTATTCGAACCCCTTGAACCAGCCACTCGCCAGAGTATTGAACACGGCGACGGAAATGAGCTGGCCGGCTATCCTTGTAAGATGCAGGCGTTGCACTCTTCATCTGCACTGGGGGTCAACGTTTTTGAATACTGGCAGAAGATCGGCCAGATGCCGACCATTGCAGCAGCTTGTGGGTTCTGCGAAACGGAATCTCAGGTTTCGGAACGGATTGTCTTTGAAGACAAGTATATGATTGATACCCGGCTTGTTACGGCTCCGAACATCGATGTAGTAATCCACAATAATGGCGACTCAAACGAAAAGCTATTTGCCGTTGAATGTAAGTTTTCCGAAGCTTATGGCGGGCGCGGACATGCGGGCTTCAAGCCGAAATACTTTGATTCCTTGATTGATCAAGAGGCTTTGTGGGGGACGATTCCAAACCTGCATGCCATTGCACTATCTATGTGCCCGGACGACGCGCAGTTTGAATATCTCCACGTAAGCCAGTTGATTAAGCATATTCTTGGGCTCAAGAAAGCTGTAGGAGAGGGCAAGTATAAACTCATGTATTTATGGTATGACGTCCCTGGAGAACCAGGAGCTAAACATAAAGCAGAGATTGAGATATTCAAGGAAGCAGCCTTATCGGACGGCGTCAAGTTCCACACAATGTCATATCAAGAATTGATTGCCAATATGTCCAACGAACTCAGCCCCGAGCACTCAGAATATATCAAGTATTTGGGCACCAGGTATCTCTAGCGGAGATTAGGGAAGGACCCTAAATTAATGAGGTATATTACCCCGATCAAGAGCCTTATCGGGTGTCTTCAGCTAATCTGGAGGCTGCCTTACGGGATTATCTTACATAGTTGACTAGAACTGTCTGTTCTAGTTCTCGTCGGATCGTATCTTCATTAAGTTTGTCGGCTGCCTGCAAGTGCGCTACGAAGAATAATTATGCCCCTTTGTACGTCCGGATGACAGTTGCGCATCCTTAAATTTAAGGGGTCACGTCTTGTATCTTAACATCGGGCGGTTGTGCGCCAAATAGACCAGCTCGTTTATGAGCTTTACGGATTAAATCCAGAAGAAATCAAGATTGTGAAAAAGGGGTAAGGTCGTGCTT
>JBBAAE010000033.1:0-7139 GCA_041658485.1 Minisyncoccota bacterium | reverse complement strand
TGTGCGGGCGGTAAGTTTACACAGCCATGTGACCAAGGTTCTCCAAATTTCGTGTGCCAGTATGTGCCGTGGATAGCACCACCTTGAAGTGTAAAGTATAAGTTCCACGGCACACCAGGGAGGTCGTAGTATTGGTCACTGATACCAGGGAGTGGTCCTTGCATATAACGACTTGGAGTCTTTTTGTATACAGAGAATGTGCCACGGGGCGTAGGGGTTAATTCCAGTCCTGTTGAAATTGCTTCTTGCATGAACACTACATCGTTGTCGTATGCATAGAGTATTTGATCTGAACGATCGACAATAATCTTTTTTGTACTTGAAGCGCTTTGTTCTTCTGTAAGTTCTTGATCACCCTCATTTAAAAATAGCTGCACGAACTCAGCTGATATAAACCAATCTCCTTTTATGCGCTCCTGATATCGAATCGCGTCATCAAATTTTATTTTGTACCACGCCCCTCCGTTTTCTGTCACTGTGTCTGCAACTCGAAGCACCATCCCTGTGCGCAGTCGTGACACTACTCCATATTCAACGCCTGGGCCCGAGCGCATACGAACGCAGGTTCCTTCAAAGCTTGACCCGCATCCATCAACGACTTCTACATATTTAAACAGTGGAGGTGGAGTTGGTGACTGGAAGCTAGCAGGTTTACCTTTGAATATTAAAAAGCCTCCAATGAGGAGAATTACTACCAGAGTAGTCCCAAGTACAACTTTCTGATTCCAGAGCCTTTCCACAAACTCATTGTAGGTAACTTAAGGTATTCACACAATCAAGGTGCTTTTATTTGCTTTATACTGGAGTAGTGTAGTTATTAAAATAATTTTTAGGTTGCATCTTATTAAAATAATTTTGGTCGACCCTTAATGGACGTTGGGTCGACACGATTTCGCTAAATCGCATGTTGCGACATCACGAGTGGCATTCAAAAGGGGCGGGTGCGAAGTTAAATTGGCTCCGTGCGTCGGTTTTAGGTGCTAATGACGGCATTGTTTCTGTAGCTTCAATAGTTGCGGGGGTTGCGGGTGCCTCTAACTCCTCCGGGTTTATTTTGACTGCCGGCATGGCAGGATTAGTTGGGGGTGCACTTTCAATGGCGGTCGGAGAATATATTTCAGTCAGTACTCAAAGGGATACTGAGCGAGCGCTATTGGAAAAAGAAAAATTTGAACTTGAAACCATGCCGGAGCAAGAGTTTGAAGAACTTGTTTCGATGTATGAAGCGAAAGGTGTGACGAGTACAACGGCACGCATAGTTGCTAAAGAGCTGACTGCCCACGGTGCATTCGCAGCACATGTGGATGTGGAGTTGGGTATTGATCCTAATCGTTTAACAAATCCTGTGTCAGCAGCACTTGCTTCGGCCGGATCGTTTTTTGCGGGAGCACTTATTCCTCTTATTGCTGTTGGGTTGCCGCCTGCATCGCTTCGTATGCCCGTAATGCTCATTGCCGTTGTTGTCGCACTTGCAGGTACAGGCATGCTCAGCGCATATGCAGGAGGAGCAAATAAAACAAAGGCAACAGTTCGTGTGATGTTTGGTGGCATACTCGCTATGGTAATCACTTTTGGTATTGGAAAAATAATTGGAGTAGTTGGTGGTCTCTAGTCACGCATTCTCGCCCTGTCTTTTCTTGGCTTGTGTATTTTTCTCTGATCCCTACACTGGTATCAATATGGCAGGACAGGAGTTACAGAGGACTGCATCCCCAGAAGCGTGTGAAAATTTAGAGGCAATTACTGCTGCTATTGTAAGGCGGGATAGAGTCGCATATAGGTTGTTTAAAAGAAACTATTCACTATTGAATTCTGAAGAGCGAACAATAGTGAGGACTGCTCTCTCTAAAAAGAATCGATCTCTGCAGTAGTATTCATTCTTAGAGCCCCAAGGCGTGTAAGAGTGATTTGAGTTCAGTGCCAACAATGGGTCGATGTTGACCCGACTTTAATGTGCCAAGCTCTATATTCATTACACGCACGCGCTCCAAGGTTTCAATATTCACTCCGCATGCAACACACATTCTGCGAATTTGATGTTTCTTTCCTTCAGTTAAGGTAATAGTAAATTCAAAATCACTTTCAATTTCAATGGTGCAGGGTTTTGTTACATAGCCTTCAATATCAACACCTGCCTCCATTCGTTTTTTAAAATTCTTTGGTATCTCGTCGGTAGTCGTAACTCGGTATTCTTTTTCGTGTGCGTAGTCAGGATTCAGAAGTTTGTCAGTAACACGCCCATCGTCGGTAAGAATAATGAGCCCCGTTGATTTTTTATCGAGTCTGCCAACAGGGAAGACATCTTTGAGGGATGTCGCCATTAAAATATCTTTCTCTCCCTCCTGCGGAGAATGAGTCACAATACCAATAGGTTTGTTGTATGCAAAGTAGCGATATTCTTTACGAGTACCCTTCACCTCGACCACATCTTTTTCCTCTACTTTATCTCCAAGAACCGCCTGCCTGCCATTAATGAACACTAATCCTTGCGTTATGAGAGTATCTGCATCTTTGCGCGTTGCATAACCCTTGTATGCAAGGTATTTATTAATGCGGACAGGCGATTTAGCAAATCGTGATTCAATAGAATCATGTCGGGCAGTGTCCATTGAAGCCCGACCCAGCGTCAATTGAGGGGCGACCTCACTCGTGTTCTTTAACGCACGTTTTTTGGGAGATACGTCGGACATTTATGGGCAGTATATACTGGGGATAGAGTTACTAGTAACTTCACACTTCTATGAACGGATATGTTGCAAATATTGAAAAGGAGTCATTAGAAAACGAAAACTTTCGCACCGTGTTGTATACGGATGAACGCTTGCAGTTAGTGGTGATGAATTTGAAGCCTAATGAAGATATTGGGGAAGAGGTGCACGCGCTTGACCAATTTATACGAGTCGAGAAAGGAGAAGGGAAATCAGTTTTGGACGGTGAAGCACGCGCCCTTGCTGATGGGTTTGCTGTAATTATCCCAGCCGGTACCCGTCATAATATTGTAAACACATCTTCAGTGAATCCTCTGAAATTGTATACGCTTTATGCTCCACCCAATCACAAAAGAGGTACAGTTCATAAAACAAAGGCTGATGCTCTCGCCGATGAAGGCGAACACTTCAAATCCGCACCTCAAGAATTTGATTAGTATTTGGTGGGTGTGAATTCCCACGCACTTTTTAGTGCGACATGCTTCCTTGTCTGAAGTATTTTAATTCCTTCAAATGCTCCAAATAGAGCAAGTGCATACGATATATCTCCGAGAAGCATGTTTCGAAGGAACGGGAGTCCGAGTGTGTAGCAGTATATGAGTCCCGAAAGACTTTTTTCATACCACGGAGAGAAAAGCCATACTGAAAAATTACTGACGAGGAAGAAAAGTAGAGAGGCGCTTATCAATACAAAACCCATCGGAAGTAGCTTGGGATATTTTTGGGCAATGATACCTATGAGGCTGATAAGCATAAAAGATGCATACACGCTCACGAGTATTCTCCAGTCGTAGAATCCAATAATTGCATCCGTAATGAGCATGGTAACTATTGGAATGAGGATTGCAGAGAGGCGTCCTACGTATTTGCTTGCCATAAGTGTTACTGCGGTTATTGGTGTCGCATTGGGGATGTGGGGAATTAAACGCCCCACGATACCCACTCCCACAAGACTTACCATGGTAAGGAGTTTGGTTGGCATACCTATTCTCGTGAAGTTGCAAATAGCCATTCAACAGAGTCTCCAGCTTTAAGGATGTATTGATCTGCTCCGATTTGAGGCATTACACCGTTCACCTTGTATTGCCAGTATTTTTTATCTATACCGTTTTTGTAGATGCCAAAACTGTCAATTAAAGTTCCAAGCCCTGTATAGCTTTTTGTGGAAAGTTGGAGCTTTGTATCCTCCGCATTTAATTTTTCAAGTACCGCGAGCACGGTTTCACCTTCAGTAATTGCAACCTGCTTACCCTCATAGACACCTTGAACTGAGAGTGAAATAGTCGCAGTTTTTATTTGGGAAACTGGAGAAGGGGAGGGTTTTGTTTGGTTGATTAAAAATGATACTCCTCCAATGAGAGCGAGAGTAAAAACTATAAGGATGGAAACTTTGAGAAGATCTTTTTTCATACGGTGTGTAATTTAGATTAGTTAATATGAAGGCGAGGATTCTTTAGCTTCTGCTTCTGCTGCAACATAGCGGGCCATAGCATAGAGAAAGCTTGAAAGACGGTTTAAGTATGCAACAGATATGGGCGAGATAGTGTGATTGGTGCGCACACCAATGACAACTCGTTCGGTTCTGCGTGAGACAGCACGAGCGTAATCCAATAGTCCTGAAAGCTCTGTGGCACCTGGAATGACAAATGCATGAGGATTCTCAATTAGCTTTTCAATTGAGTCCACGGTGTTTTCAAGTATGTCCACATGCTCTTGTGTGAGGGCTTTCTCTGCTCCCGCAAGCTCGGCTTGGATAATGAAAAGCGATTCTTGTGACTTTTGTACGGCATCCTGAAGTCGAAAAAGGCTATACGAAACAAGTCGGGCTCGGCATACACCCAAAAGAGAGTTGAGTTCATCGAGTGATCCTAGCGCATCGTATATAGGACTATTTTTAGGTAGTCGATCCTTGGTACCAAAGAGCCCTGAAGTACCTTCGTCGCCTTTTCGAGTGTAGAGCATATGTGTATTTACGTTCGTATTAGTGAGACGGCTCCGCGTATCATCAGTAACAAATAATCTCTCACAGTGTTCAGTAGTGTTGACGAATTTGAAAGTGTTGGAACTATTTGGTTAGTGTGAGTTATTGGAACTGCTGGTACCGTTTCTGCTGGTTGATTTTTATTGATTGCTGGAGGAGTAGAAATTTTCTCCATGGTGCTGGTGCCTAGAGCAACACCAGAGACAGTTGTGTTCAGGGGAGTATCCGTAGCTTGAGTGCTTTCTTCTTGTGCTGAAATAATACTTTTTAACAGAATGTTTTGTTTTGGGAATCTCTGCAATATTGTATTCCATGATTTTCCTTGAAGTGCGGGAATAGCATATGCTGTTGCCCAAATACGGCTTTCAATAGTTGCTTCCGTTGGTCCAAAACCTCCGTCAGATGCTTGCAAGAGTGCCATGCACGAAAGTGGCATAGAGCCTCCCCATACTGTCCATTTCAAAGGAGACTCTCCGAGAGCGGAAATTGCCTGCAGTGCCCAGCTGGTTGAATAGCTATTTCCAAAACATCCATTAGTATCTTGGTGCGACACAAGATAGTCGCGAGCTCGTGCAATTGCGAGAGAGACGCCTTCTACATCGGAAAGAGGTACCAGTGCTTGAATCGCCGCACTCGTGAGGTCAACGCTTCCCCATGAACCATTCTGATCTTGGTTTGAGAGAATAAAGGTTACTTCTTTTGCAATAACCTCATCTTCTTTTGTATATCCCGCATGCATAAGAGGGAAGAGCGAGAAAATGTCATCGTTGACTAGATTGGGGTCGCCAATTTGCACGCCATCAAATCCAGAAATTATTTTTTGGATAGTGTCGCTATGTGCGTATGGGTCTATACCAAGCGCTTCCAGAACCATGGCACGGCGCTCATAGTCGGTTACATGTGTTAATTCATTGTGTCGCAGTAGGTGAGGTAAAAGGGTATTGAGTGATGCTTGCGCTTTGTTGGTGCTACTAAGTGCAAGTGCAACCCAATCGTTGTGCATTGCGCTACCAAATGAACCATCGCTTTGTTGATGTTGGAGTAGAAATGCTAACGCCGTATCTGCGTCTCCTTTTGGTGGTAGTACACTACCGCCTCCACTACCTCCGCCAGCACTACTCGATGGTGCTGATGGGCCTGTAACTGCAGTGAGTGTGATGTGCTCGGTTGGTAAGAAACCAGTTTCAGTAGCATATATATCGAGTGGGTCGGTTGTCGTTGCCGTAAATGTTGCCACTCCTTCAGTATTTGGTGAAGTGGTGTATGAGCCAATGCGTATGATGCTCTCTGAAGCAGGGAGCCATACGGGATTAAAACTTGAATCAAAAGAAAATTTTGAGACGGTTATTGTTGTTGGAGTGTTAACCTCCGGTGAGGTGTTTGAGGTAGTTATTTTAAGTGGAAACGTACCAATAGATAGGAGAAGCTTCTCGTTAGCAACTAGTTGATGTTTGTTGAGTGCCACTGGCCCGAGCTCTAAGTTCGCAAACCATGTCCAGTAGTTGCCGAGTGATGGATCATTACTAATACCGTTTGTAGAATCAAGGAACGCATCATCTCCGTACCATGTCCACACATTAGTGAGTCCCGTTTGTTCAAGCGCGCAGAATCCGTTTACTGTGTTTGTGCTACTTTCGGGAGACACTGGGCATGGGGAGACCGTCAGTGTTCCACTGAAGAGTGTGCCGTTTGCTGTCTCTACCTGTAACACTACAGAGACCGGATCTGGTGTGGGTATCTCGGGTTCGTCAGCAAGAAGTGGAGAGGGCACTAGGATCAACAATAAGGAAAGAGTCAGAAGAATTTTTTTCATAGCATGTTTACGTGCGTAACTATCAAGGTTTTGGTTTATGTTGAAATAGTTTCTACTGCAACAAACTCGTCTATTTCACAGGTACCCCCAACGCAGGCCAGTTCTTTTTTCTGTTCTGTTTCGTCAGTGTGCTCGTAGGTGACAAGTTTTGAGTAGTCTATTGCAGGGAATTTTGCAGTCATTTCTTCGTATCTTTTTTTATCTATTGCTTCGTAGGGAGCAAGTTGATATACGTGGTCGAATCGTGGCAAGAAAGAAAGTCCACCAATAATTTCCCAATTTTTTTGTATCCAGTCCACCACGGCAATCCATTCATTCTCACCGACAGAGATGGTGGCTGATGGGTTATGTTCCGTGTAATTGAGCTTTACTAGTTTCCAATATTCTAGTTGTTGTAGGGCTGAGAAATCATCTTTGAATACTGAGCCTTTTGGTGACGCTACAGGGAATTCTAAAACATAGGTGCTTGCGTTATCGACACTTTGGCCAACCTCCGGGTAATAGGGGACA
Source organism: Minisyncoccota bacterium (assembly GCA_041658485.1). Lineage (GTDB taxonomy): Bacteria > Patescibacteriota > Minisyncoccia > Phycocordibacterales > Phycocordibacteraceae > Phycocordibacter. The sequence goes on along the minus strand of JBBAAE010000033.1, from coordinate 127 downwards.
CCTTGATCTTTGAGCATCTTAAAAAGAGAATCAGTTGCAGAGATACGCACACGCCGTATGTAGTACTTTGAGTGGCGTGGATGAATACCTGAAGAGCAGTTGAATGTTTGCGAAACGGTACCTGAAG
>JBBAAE010000032.1:0-7325 GCA_041658485.1 Minisyncoccota bacterium | reverse complement strand
CGTGTTTCTGTCAGTCATGGTGTGTAAAGTCATCTTTACATAGCATAGGCTGATAGGTACAATTGAATTATTGATTGCATATGCAGGACAAAATAAAAAATGAGGTGAGTACATACAGAGGGGAGATGGGCGTAACACAGGAAGAACTTGCTTCAAAAGTAAATGTTAGTCGGCAGACCATCATTGCTTTGGAGAAAGGGAACTATACGCCATCTATTTTATTAGCTTTAAAAATCGCTGGTTTCTTTAAAATACCTGTCGAAAAAATATTCAAAATATCTCATGAAAAATAATCTCATAGAAATTATTGTTACTGTAGCTTTGATTGCGATTGCCATTTTACTGCTCAATCCATTTCATTTTTGGATGCCAGATGTGGTGGTGATGTGCATGCTTGCCATAACCTTGGGACTTTTCGGAATATTCGCTAGCTTTATTCTTCGAGAAAGTTTGATTGACGAGCGTGATGCCCAGCACCGTGCCCTTGCTGGAAGAAACGCATTTCTTGTAGGATCAGGAGTACTTACTCTTGGTATAGTAATTCAAGGGTATACGCACGCAGTAGATCCTTGGCTTGTGATTGCTCTTATTGCAATGGTGGTGGTTAAGATTGGTACTCGAACATGGAGTGATAAAAATTTATAGAGAAGACATCTTCAAGTTTTCCCCAAAAACGGATGTAAAGTACACTTTACATCCGTTTTTCTTTTATTTATAGTACTAGGTACGGGAGTAATTAATAGATATCAATATTTTTTTATGAATAAAAGCACAGGAATTATTATCGGAGTTATAGCGTTAGTGGTTATAGTTGGAGGAGCGTATGCATTTATGAATAGTAATGACTCTGTAATGGCAAAAGATACGGTAGAAGAGGGGGGAGAAATGATGAAAAAGGAGGAGGTAGGAATGGAAAAGGGAATAGAGCAAAGTGACGGAATGGTGAAGTCAGGATTGTACGAAGCATATGCACCTGAAAAGTTAGCGCGCGCAGAAGCGGGAGATGTGGTTCTGTTTTTCCACGCATCGTGGTGTCCTTCGTGTCGCGGGCTCAATGCAGATATAGAGAAAAATGTAAGCGCAGTCCCTGCAGGAGTCACTATTCTCAAAACTGACTATGACAAAGAAACAGAGCTGAAGAAAAAATATGGCGTGACCTATCAGCACACACTTGTGCAGGTCGACAAAGATGGCAATTTAATCAAAAAATGGAGCGGTAGCCCAACCTTAAGCGCCCTGGTATCAGAAATCAATTAGCATGATCTTCTTTGGTATTTCACTGTTAGCTGGCGTATTCACGGTTCTTGCGCCGTGCATATTGCCACTTCTTCCTTTGGTGATAGGCGCATCAGAGACTGCTGAGCGGTATATTTCAAGGCGGGCATTGGTGGTTATTGGCTCGCTCTCCGTTTCTGTCATTCTCTTTACACTCATCCTCAAAGCAACAACGGTGCTTATCGACATCCCCCAAGTATTTTGGAATTGGTTCTCAGGCATCGTCATCATTCTTGTAGGTCTCGCTATTCTATTCCCGTCTTTTTGGGCAAGGATACCGTATGTAAATAAGATCAGCTTAATGAGTAACAAGGCAGTGGGTACTGGATACCAAAAGAAAAGCTACACAGGGGACATGCTGATTGGACTAGCTCTGGGTCCTGTCTTTACAACTTGCTCACCAACATATTTGTTCATAATCGCAACGGTGTTGCCTGCGACATTCATCACTGGCCTCGTGTATCTTTTTGGCTTCACTTTCGGCTTGGCTTTGTCGCTCATCCTGGTTGCGTATTTTGGTCAAAGTATTGTTACTGCCGTAAGTGCTCGCATGAATGTTGCAGGACGGATAAAAAAGATTTTCGGTGTGCTCATTATTTTGGTCGGCGTTGCGATACTAACCGGATTTGATAAGGAGGTTCAGGCATTCATCCTGGATTCAGGATATGGCGCTACTATACAGCTAGAAAATGGCCTCATCGAGCGATTTGCTCCGATAAATACATCCGTAGAAGAAAATCGCGAAGGCGTCTATGAAGTTATTACTTTAGCGGGAGGATGTTTCTGGTGTACAGAAGCCTATTTTCAAGAAGAGAAAGGTATTATTGATGCAGTTTCTGGATATGTTGGCGGGGATGAAGCTACCGCATCATATCTTATGGTCGCAAAGGGTACGACGAAGCATCGGGAAGCGGTACAGATAACCTATGATCCTAAAATTATCTCAACAGAAAAAGTGTTGGACATATATTGGTCACACATTGATCCCACAAATACTGAGGGACAATTTGCAGATAAAGGTTTCCAATACACCACAGCCATTTTTTATCATACTGACGCACAAAAAGAAGTTGCTCTCGATTCCAAAAAACGATTAGAAGACAGTAATCTCTTCAATAAGCCAATAGCAACAGAGGTGTTGTCATTTGAGAATTTCTTTAAAGCCGAGGAATATCATCAGGACTATTACAAGAAAGCTTCAGATCACTATGAGCGTTATAAGAAAGGGTCGGGCAGGGCTGGTTTTATTGAAGAGACTTGGGCGAAGGATGCCGCTATTCGATTTTTAGAATCGGAGCAGAATGCAAGCGCATCTAAGAAAGGCAGGTACAACTACACCGACGAAGAAATTGCAGAGAAACTTAAAAATCTAGATCCGTTGGCGTACCATGTCGTCGCGGAAGGCGGGACTGAGTCACCATTTGACAATGCATATTGGGATAACAAGGCAGATGGGATTTATGTCGACAAAGTAACAGGTAAACCTCTCTTCTCGAGTACTCATAAGTACGACTCGGGAACCGGTTGGCCGAGCTTTTGGAGAACGATTGATGATGACTCAGTAACCATGCATGCAGATAATTCACTGTCGACCACTCGCACCGAAATACGCAGTGACGCTGGACATGTGGGGCATGTTTTTGAAGATGGTCCAAAAGAAGAAGGAGGTCGTCGTTTTTGTACGAACTCCGCCTCGCTTCGATTTGTGTCAAAAGAAGAAATGACAAAAGAAGGATACGAAAAATACCTGTATTTGTTTGAGAGGTCTGTATAAATATTAAGACCCCGACATCGACTTCGATGAATGTCGCTGAGGTATAATTGTGTATATGGAAACATACAGTTGGTACTCAACAATCATTAAACCAATGTGGGCGCCACCAAGCTGGCTTTTTGGACCAGTGTGGACAGTGCTGTACGCAATCATTGCCGTTTCTTTCGGCGCAGTATTTTACAAAGTATTCACTAAACAAATTCCGTGGATAGTGGCTCTGCCTTTTGCACTGAACCTCATTTTTAATTTTGCTTTCACGCCGATTCAGTTTGGGCTCAAAAACAATCTCCTCGCATCGATTGATATTCTACTTGTTGTCGGTACGCTCATTTGGGCGCTCTATGCACTCTATTCTTTTGGTCTCACACAACACATTGAAACTGGAGCTCCCACCTACGCGTGGATTATCTACGCCAACATCCCGTATCTTGTGTGGGGCATTTTCGCGACCGTTTTACAATTAACAATAACTTTTCTAAACAAATAAGATGTTCATAAAACTCTACGCCATAGCCCTCCCCGTATTCTTTGTCATCGACATGATATGGCTCGGGCTCGTGGCAAATAATTTCTATCGAGAGCAGATAGGAGGACTCATGAAGACAGATATTAACTGGACGGCAGCGATTATCTTTTATTTAATATTCATCGCTGGCCTTGTGGTGTTTGTTATTACTCCGGCCATGGAAAAAGGATCGTGGGTTCATGCGCTTCTATTTGGCGCGCTATTTGGCTTGGTTTGTTACGCTACCTATGACCTAACTAATTTGGCGGTTGCTAAGGATTGGCCATTGTTGGTAACCATTGTTGACCTTGCATGGGGAGCAGTGCTCGCAGCTTCAGTTTCGACCGCAGTGTATTTCATCGCAAATAAAATTGCATGATGAATTGGCATAAGCTCAATAAATTCCACCCCCAACAATGCTAGACTTATCCTATGAATGATAAAAACACTCCACTAAAAAACGCACTTCCGTGGGGCATGTCTTGGCTCACGCTTCTCTTAGCCCTTCTTGCTATAGGCACTTTCTTCGCAGTTTCCAATTCTGGTCGTTACTATATAACCCCAATGATGGGAGGAGGAGTGATGGGCACTACGCAAGCGGTACCGCCAACATCCGCAGGTATGCCCGAAAGAGATGCCAGTGTGTCTAATGTTTCCGCACCAGATATGGGAGGCAATAGTATGTACTACCCGTATCCGTACCAAAATCCTGATGTTCCTGTAGGCGACACCCGAGAGTTTTTGAAAGTGTATTACAACGCATACATGCAGACTCGCGATGTTCCGGCTCTCACACGCAAAGTGGAGACGACAGTGCGAGGGCACAGTGGTCGCATTGATCAGCAATCCAGCTCTTCCAAATATGGCTCAGTGAGTTTTGCAGTTCCTCAAAACAAATACGATGCATTTCGTACTGAACTCGAAAGCTTGGTGGGGAGCCGATTTCTCTCTGTGAGTATCTCGTCTCAAAATCTGTTGTCACAAAAGGTGAGTATAGAAGAACAACAAAAGCAGGCTGACACTTCGCTTTCAGAGTACAAAACGATGCGTCAAAAAATAGAAAAGGATCACACAAACACTGTGGCTTGGCTTGAATTGAAGATAGACGACGCCACACAAGAGCTCACAAGGCTTCGTGCGTACGAGCAAACGTCTCAGGTGTTGGCAGAGATAGCATCGGAGTCCGAGCATCAATCATCATTAAAGAAAGCGCTTGGAATTGAGAACGCTTCCTATACAGCGCAATTAAGAAATATAGATGAGAATATAAAGTACGCAGAAGAGTGGCAGAAAGCCGTACAGACGCAAGATCAGGCACTGCTTGATAATGTAGCAACAGTGACGGGGACTGTGTCTATTCAATGGATAAGCCTTTGGGGTACGGCATTGCTTTACCTACCTGGCTATTGGATTCCCGCTATCTTCGCTATGCTCGCAATTCTTTCATTTATGAGAGATCGTCGCAGAATCGTTGTGGTTTGAGATTGCTAGTAGGGGTAGATAGACTAGCTAAGAAATTAAGGCACTAGGTATGAACACACCTCGCTATGAATACAGTCGCTCGACAATAGAAAAAACAATTAAACTGCTCCTTGGTTTGTCGTTGCCATACGGACTTGGCGTTCGCTATGCAATAAAAGCGAACCCCCATCCGGAGATTATTAAAATAATGAATGACAGGGGAGTGCATTTTGATGCGAGCTCCAGCTACGAAGCGGAAGAATTATTGAACCAAGGAATTGCAGGAAATAAAATTTCTCTTTCTTCGCAACAATCACCGCACAATCTTGAAGTATTACTGAATGCAGGTGTGCTGTTTACGGCAACATCTATTAACCAGTTGAAACTCTTTTTAAATTGTGCCAATCGCCCTAATGTTGTTGGTGTACGGATTAATCCAGCGTTTGGTGCTGGTCATAATAATAGAACGAGCACTGGAGGCACAAACGCGAGCTTTGGTATTTGGCATGAGTATATAGATGAAGTACTTGCACTTGCCAAGGCGAAGCAAGTAACTATCAATAAGCTCCACATTCATATTGGTTCAGGAACTGATCCGAGCTTATGGCAAGAAGTAATGGAGCGCTCCCTCAGTATTGTAGAAAAATTGCCCGATGTAGTGACACTCGACATTGGCGGTGGATATAAAGTACATCGCTACGGTGATGAGAAAGAAGCTGACATGGTAGAAATTGTAACCATGTTTGGTAAACAATTGGAGTTATTTTATGAAAAAACAGGGCGAAAAATTTCTTTAGAAATTGAACCAGGGACATACCTTATTGCCCACGCCGGCACTCTTGTTGTATCTATAGATGACATTGTGGACACGGGAAGTGATGGATATACATTTCTTCGCCTTAACACTGGGATGAATGATTTTTTACGCGCAACGCTGTATGGCTCCCGTCACATCATTGAGGTGATGAATGGAAGTACTACTACAAAAGATTATGTAGTTGTGGGGCACAACTGTGAGTCTGGCGATATTCTTTCTCCTGGCGCAGGTAATCCAGAAGAGATTGAGACACGAACATTAAAAGAGGCGAAAATTGGTGATGAGGTACGGATATATGACACAGGCGCATACTGCGCCAGCATGCGCGCAAAAGGCTATAACTCATTTCCTGATGCGATTGAGGTGATGGTGGATTAGTTGAGAAAATCTTATGGTGCAGAATTTAGGGAAAAGAATAGTAATCGTTGGCGTGAGCGCTTCTGGGAAGTCAGTGTTTGCAAGAAAGTTGGCCCAGAAAATAAATCTCCCGCTCATCTTTGTGGATGCCATCATGTGGCAGACAGGTTGGAGCTATATTGGGGACAGAGAGACTGCTAAAAAACTTGATGAGATTAGCTCTACATCAAAGTGGATTATTGAAGGCTACATAGTTAAGGAGGCTCGTTCTTTTGTTTTCGAGCGTGCCGATTCAATAATTTATTTGGATTACCATCCGCTCGTTGCGTCACTTCGCTATATACAGCGGTGGTGGATGCATAGGAAAAACCCTCGCCCAGAGCTTACAGGAAGTCCTGAGAAATTTAGCTGGAAGTTTCTCAAATTGGTCTGGACGAAAGGGGAGGCGATATCACTTAATAGATTTCTTTCACAATTAAAAGATCAAAACAAAATAATTAAACTCCACTCACCGAAGGAGGCAAAGCGTTTCTTATCTCACGCACGCAGTATGGAAGTATGAAAGCTAAGATCTATAAAATAAAAAGTAAGGTGTGGCTGTATCCCGGAATGGCGGGGTGGCACTTTGTTTCTATAGATAAAAAGCAGTCGGAGGAAATTAAAAAGAAATTTGGCAGTATGAAAAGGGGATGGGGTTCACTGCCCGCTGTGGTGACCCTTGGCAAAACAGTCTGGAAGACTTCAATTTTTCCTGATACAAAAGCGGGGGCGTACCTGCTTCCACTTAAAGCTGAAATACGGAAAAAGGAAGGAGTGTATGCGGATGAATCAGTTTCTTTTTCTATTGAAATCAGGGCGTAGTCTATATGCTCTATCTCGCCACGGTAGCGGGGTGGCGCAATACTCATTGCTCTCTATTTTTTTTACTGACAATATAACTATCTAGTTTGTTTAATCTTGCACGATGACGATTGTCCCAACATCGGCCCACTGGTAAAGCTTTTTGGCGTGTGCGGGCGGTAAGTTTACACAGCCATGTGACCAAGGTTCTCCAAATTTCGTGTGCCAGTATGTGCCGTGGATAGCACCACCTTGAAGTGTAAAGTATAAGTTCCACGGCACACCAGGGAGGTCGT
>JBBAAE010000031.1:0-7374 GCA_041658485.1 Minisyncoccota bacterium | reverse complement strand
GAATTCAACAATTTTATTCAAGCTGGAAAATGACATAACAGAAACCAGCTTCATGATCGACGGTTCCATACCTGCACTTATGGAAATCACGTACAGAAGAGATGACTTGATTGCGACATATATCGAGGCTGGTTCAGAATTTCAAACTGCGGACTATTTTATTCATTACGATGTCAAGAATCGCAAGTTAATTGATTTTAAAGAGACCGATGTCCAGCTCGAGAAACCCTGACATTACCAAGTCGATTGCCTTAAAGGTGCCGAGTCAAAGAATGGCCAGCGATTAAGCCATATGCTTAGGGAAAGAAGTTAACAACATCATTTGGCATAGCGAGTGCCATACCGCGCAAATACTTATTATAAATAAACAATTTCGTGAAGATTGGTAGACCAGGTGCTACGTTATTCGGAAAGGTACAAGGAAGAGATTTACCTGTTAAGTAGGCTGAAACGGCATCTCTAAATATCTTCCATTGGATCATTGGATTGAGCCGGAGTAAGTGTTACTATATTTTTAGATGGTTACATCTAAAAATATAGTAATAGATTCTGAATGCTTTCGGCACTAATAACATCCAAGACTCGCGTTGAATTAATAACCTGGTTTGTCACACATCCGGGCGAACGCTTTTATTACAGCCAACTGCAAAAAATTTTGCGCGCAAGTGCGCAGTCTGTGCAAAATGAACTGAAGCGGTTGGAAAAAGCTGGCCTCCTTTCCAGTCAAAAAGAGGGCAACATCCGCTTTTTCTGGGTCAATCGGGACTTCGTCCTCTATCCGGAAATCAAGAGCATAATCTATAAGACAGTCGGTGTCGGTGACGAACTAAGGAAGTCCTTCGTCAGTATCGGTGACATCAAATCTGCTTTCATCTATGGATCGGTAGCAAAGAACTTGGATGATTCTAGATCTGATATAGATGTGATGGTGATTGGCAATGTTTCTGAGGACGCGATCTTCAAAGCCATCATGAAGGTGGAAGAGCATCTGGGGCGTGAGATGAATTACTCAATATTTAGCCCCAGTGACTGGAAGAAGCAACTCAAGGCGAAAAAAGGCTTTGCTAGCGACGTTGCCAGGAACGAGAAAATATTCTTAATCGGAAACGACGTTGAGCTTCGAAAGCTTAGCTAGGATGCGAAGACTATGTGCCAGTTCGAAGAGGTCGAATCGACCCAAGCTCTTTCGCCTCGCTCTGCCTTGCTTTAAACAGATCCCAACGGAGCTGGAGATTCATCCAGAAATCTTCAGTCATGCCAAAGAACCTTGCGAGTCGTAACGCTGTACTGGGAGTTACCCCCCGGCGCTTGTTGACTATCTCGTTCACACGCTGATACGGAACATGGATGGCTGTAGCCAGTTCCCTTTGGGTGATGCCCATGGGCACAAGGAACTCCTCCAGCAGCATTTCGCCGGGATGCGTAGGCTCTCTATGTGTGGGAATCCTTACCATAATCTTTTCCTTTCAATCATAATCTGTGATTTCAACATCGGCCGGTCCTGATTCGGTCCACTTAAAACAGACACGATATTGGTCGTTTATGTGAATGCTGTGCTGACCCTTCCGGTCTTTCGACAAAGCTTCTAGCTTATTGCCAGGTGGTATCTTCAACTCTGGAAGAATCCGAGCCGAATCCAACTGGTCGAGCTTTCTCGCGGCAATTTTCCAGAGCAGCCGGGAACAGAGTTTCCGGGCCTCTTTTGTGTTCCTGCCGTTAAAGATGTCTTCCGTGCCCCTGTTTTTGAAAGACTGGATCACGATGCCATGATAGCACGGTATTCATGCTACAACAAGAATTATCCACTTAAAGTTCGAGTCCTGCGAGGAATTTGCATTTTTGAGGAAAATTTTTGGCTTAACCAAGCCAAAAACGGAGGCTGGAGTGTTGGTAGACCAAGTGCTACGTTATTCGAACTCTGACTTGCGCGGGGATATATACATTTTAAGGCGGGTTGAAAGACAGTTCAAGAAGATTCTAACGGGCTAAGGAAAGGATCTTTCGAGACTCCTCGCAAGATCAAATGAACTATTTCTCTATTCCCAAATTTTGTGAAGCGTGTGAAGATTCTTTCAAACCGCTTTTCAAAACCTTCAACTTCCGCATGATCACAACACCATTTATTTCTCAGTTGCCGACGATTTACTCTGCTTTGAGAAATTTTTTTCTGTCCCTTCTTTGGGGGATGCTAACGCTCGCCGCTTATAGACTTTCTCCTGAGACAATAGATTGTCGAAACAGATTGTCAACAAAAGCAGGTAAACTCCTATTGCAATGCTCGATGATTCTCAGTATCTAGCCTTACAATGGATGGTAAACAACTTGTCACGTCATTTTGACAGTATGAAGTGGCAGAAACGAAGAATACCCTTACAAAGGGGTGAGTACTGTGCAAATGCTAATTGATCCCGATCGCGCCAGAAGATTTACCATTGGCGTGAAATTTGGATTCCGCATTTATATATTCTTCAATATTATTTTTCATTCCGACGGAAGTATGTTTGTAAATTTCCCTTACTATAAGCATTCAAAAGGTATTGTCAGCCTGGTTACTCATAAGAAGGGTGAACATGAGCAAACTCTTGAACTGAATCCGGGTGGGAGAGTTGTTTCACACAAGGTCAAATATTCTCATCATCCCGACGGGGAGGCACATTTTTCCCAAGATGGCCGAGTGATGACAGTTATAAGAAAGAAGTCTCTTCGGTTAGACAAGATAGAGGGGCATATGTTTTCTGTACAGCTGCAGGGAATATCGAATTTCGATTCGATTGACGTAAGACAAGTCGACGCAAAGCGCCTGAACACAATAAAAACTTTTGAGCGAGGCTTGCTGATACCACGGGCATTGGAGATCACCGGAAAATGGTACACACTGGAAGGCCTCGTGGCTCTTCGTGGAGGGGAGACATTAATACCTATTGCTCCGCCTATTGGAAATCCCTTGGATGATCATGTATTGCTTTTAGCGTGTGGCGAGAATTCTATCTTGACGAAACAAGATGATACTGTATTGATCTTTATTGCAGGCTTTGACAGCGCACAAGCAATATTTGACCCTGACGTGGAGACTACATTGCTGGCGTTTGTGTATCCTAACCCGTTGTTTGACAAAATGAAGGAAATGATTGGAAGCGCAGATTATTTAGGTTAATCGGTACCTAACCTTTCTCAGCCTTTTCAAATCCGAAGCTATTCCAGATTCTGTCAGCAATTAACTCGCCCAGCTTCTTGGGCGCGGAAAAATCTTCAATCTGCTGTTCAAAGACACAGAAAGAAACGGCAGGCGCTCCGTGGACAGCCCTTAAAGGTCTGGGTTTGCTGGATAAATAAAAATCCCCCACATTAAAAAACCACACAGTTAATGACATAGCCTCTTCCAACCCAATGTGTTCGGCTATTCGCCGGACTAGTTCTACAAAAAACACGGGGTAATTGGCGAGAACGTGTGGATATAAAAAATTCTTGCCGGGTCCGGATTCAGGCAGCTCCAACACTTCGAGACTATAGATGGCTTCAACGTGACCGTTTCTAAATATTTCAAAATTCGCCAACTCCCGCATTGATAGCATTAGCCCGTTCATCGTAGGCATAAGGCCGCCACCCTGAAGGCGATCGACACTTACTCCCTCTATCGAGGGTGGCATACTCAATAGCAGCTCCCTAAGGCGAGGATCAGACGCGTCTAGAATCTCGTTTTCTAATGTAAGGGGAGGAGTGGCGGTAAGATAGAACATAGGTGCTCGACCACGTCGTTCCAAAACCTCGGTCCGCCGCTCTTTCAGAAACTCTTTTAGGTCTTCGACTAGGTAGCGATTCTTAAGAACTGAATCTCGAATCTCTTCAACGGACATGTGATTTATGCTTCGGTCGTGACGAACAAAAAATCTATTGACGCCCTTACCGCTAACCATGTGAGGAGCACGGTGGCTACGAGGAACATGAATCGCTAATACTGACGTCTTATCTGAAACCTTGATTGAGTGCGTTTTCATTGCTGGAATCTTTGGGTCGATACATGAAAGGCAAATATTCATGACCCTTTGCCCCTCTTCCTCAGCGTCTTCAATTCCCAAGACTTTTTCGGCACGACCTTCATCGTCTTCTGAAATTCCTAAAAACAAATGGCCGCCGTAGGCGTTGGCCATGCCCGAAATATCCTTCAACATTTCTTTGATCGCAGACTCGGTTCGTTCGTAGGTGCTTGATTTAAACTCGAGGTCATATCGCTCTTGTAGACCAATCAATAATTCAAGGTCTTCTTTGGCTAGCTCTTCGAGTTGTTTTTCAAAAATGGTCATAACCTCTATAGACAATGCTCCATACCCTTAGTGGTTCGATTGTATCACTATTAAAATCGCCACACTGTACTCATCTGCGCAAGATTTTATGAGTAAATTTTCTAGGAAAAGGAGAACAAGTTCGAGTCCCGTCAGGGGTTTACGATATTGAGGAAATTTTTTGGCTCAACCAAGCCAAAAACGAGGCACCGATTTTGGTAGCGGTATCTTAGTTTAGAGTGTTTTCCTATGATTTGATTTGAATATATCCATCGCGAATTAAACAGGTTAGGCGTCAAATGAACTTCTACAAATCATTTATTCTAATAATGCCCGTAGAAATGAACGGATCTAGGGTTTATCTCCAGTTGTTGAGCTGTAAAGTCCGTTAGGTTGAATCGCAAGGTCATGCGGTTTTCCGCCAACCCTCCTTGCATCCCTTCTCATAAACGAACGTTGAATGCTAGAAACAACTTGCACAGGCAAGCGCGCTAATTCTAAGTAGTGATTAATCTGATCGGGTCTGATTTCTTCATGTCGCTGTTGAATAATAGCAATAGAATTGCGGATGGCATTTCCAATTTGGTTAAACATGAGTGGGTCACCATTGTTGAAGATCAGCATCCGATCCTGTAAGAAAGTCCGAACTGCAAGTCTATATTCGACCTCGCCATGTCTCCCTAGATCATTCTCACCACTTATTGTAAAAAAGCTTCGCCTACTTGCTTTTACCTCCGAATGCACCAGTTCATATGGTGGATCACAATTTGATATATAGAACAATTCGGGAATCCAAAAACCCCTTATCTGTTCGTATGCGGTGAAATGAACTCCAATTCGAGTATTAAGAGGATCATGAAATCGAGTGCTTGAAATCTTCCTTTGTAAACCATCGGCAATATGATGTGCGAACTCTTCCGCTGATGCGAATGTGCGGTGCGCATGGTTAGCTTCTCTAGATAGCCATTGAAACGTGTTCCATGTGCCTATCTCCGCCAAGCCCCAATATGCCATGGCTCCCCTAAAGTGAGTAACCGGAACAATCTTGGTCCGCCTGGTCTCCCGAACTCTTAGAGCATTATTACTGTCCACAACAATAAAAGAATCTGAAGCATGAGCTGTACAGATTCCACTAATAACAAGCGAAATAACTGTCATGAGTTCCAACACTCTGATATTTGATTACAAAGCAAAATCTTTTTCCATTCTTTCTTCATAGTAACCTTGTTCGTTTTGAAAAAAGCGTGGGTTTTGCTCTATAAGATCATAGACATTTTGGTTTATGTGAAAATAATCATTGGGTTTGTGCCTAGTTCCAGGATAAGTGACCGTCTTCTCATAGAGTAAAAATCCTTTATTGCGAAGATTGTGAGCTATTGAATAATTGCGCGGAAAGAAATATCTAGAAGTTTTGTTTTTATAAAATGGATAGAGACATGCCTTTTCTTCTCGGCTTAAATTTAATACTGCTTTAGACAACGCATATTTGCAATATCTCGATTTAATTGTTGGACCGGTCATTTTTGTCATGTCGTATATCAAGAGACTGGCAAACCATGCAGATGCGCCATAGGCAAAAACCTCAATCCATTGCGAATAAGAAGCAAGAACTTCATTGTTAGTTTCTGTGGAAATAAAAATTAAGAACCAAGAAGCTACGCCTAGAGCAAACGCCATTCGCGTGCTGGTAGTAATAATAAGGATTATTTTTGCAAATAGTTTTTCGATCATATCGATGTGCTCGCCGGTTCTTTGATTAGATTATGAATACTCTCTATCGTTCGTTAGGTCGATGGGAAAGCCCTCCGTTTGAATAAATCGAAGTAAGGCGAATCGAATAGTTCTTTCCAGGCCGCAGAATGTCGGTGCCTTTGCTAAAGCTTTACCTAAATCTCTATCTTCGACTACGGGTTCTCCAAAGTGTACTTCATTGTTCCCCCAATTCATCGGCGAAATCCAAGAACCGAACGGCAATCCACTATGTAAATGTATGCTTCTCAAATCGTACGCTGCTGCTAACTGGTCTTCAAAATCTTCTTTTTTTAGACATTCATGTTCATTTGATGCCTCTCCACCGAGAAAGAATTCGTCATTGATTAATGAAAGTGTAGATTTTAAAAACCTCCGTTTAATCTGGCGCAATTTATAGTTGATTTGTTTTGCTAGCTCTTCTCCACCTTGTAAAGCCTTGATTTCTTTTATAGTTTTTTTTGTGGCTTCATCCAGCAATGTATACGAATCATAATCATAAAAATTAGATAGCACTTCACCTGCTGTTATTAAATGTAGGTAGGCAGCTTCTGGGTTTCTTTCGATATCTCGCATTGCATTCAAATAAAATTTTCCAGCGGTATCAAGATGATCGCGAAACTTTTGATCTAAAGAATCATCGAGAAACAACCGTTCAATCCGCTTAAACTCAACTAAATTCAATGGTATCTCAAAATTTTTTCGAGGAAGATGATTATTCTGAGATAATTTGGCAATGCTCAGATCCTGATATTGTGATAGTTCTGGAAGGTGATAAAATCCTGATCCCTCCGTCATTCCGTGATTATCAAAGCGTTTGCCGAAAAGGATGCTCAAATACGCGCAGATAATGTCTCCGTTTATTGAGTAATCTGGTAAGGGAACTCCTTTTCCTTTTTCAACTGACTCTGTTCGGAAAACCACAGCATATGCACTTCTTGAAATAGGACCTTCAGTAAAACGATCGATCCTCAAATTCTGAAATGGCGGCCATGCGTGCGTAATAAGCAGATCATCATTTTTGTATTCGCCGACTAGTCTGCTAGTACTTGAAATGAGAAATTTTTGTACGGTTTCATCGGGTTGCAATTCCGTCATTGTGGTAGATCTCTTTTCTATAGCCTTGTAGTTTTCTATTTTTAGTACTACTGGCTATTTTTTCTTTAAATGATGGGCTTTCAAAGCCAATAAAAAATGGCAGTTGCAGGCTAAAGGAGTTGGTAGCGGTGGCAGGACTCGAACCTGCGACACGCGGATTATGATTCCGCTGCTCTGACCAGCTGAGCTACACCGCCACGTAAAAAAGACATTCTGCTTCTTCTATTGTCATTCTGAGGAGTGAGAC
>JBBAAE010000030.1:0-7404 GCA_041658485.1 Minisyncoccota bacterium | reverse complement strand
TTTTTTTATAAAAAACTTTTACAAAATATATTTTTTATAAAAAATTGTTATCCACAAGTATTTTGTTTTCATCATTGTATGCGCACATAGATGTTCCATACTGCATAAAGAGCTTGTATCAAGACGCACAACAAATGTTCGCACAACGCATTTGTTGAGGTCAGGTGTCGAGAAGATACAACGCTGTTACTCCCCAAAATAAAATAAATTTTATGGCAGCAAAAAAGAAAGCAAAGAAGGTTGTAAAGAAGGCAGCAAAGAAGACTGTGAAAAAGGCAGTCAAGAAAAGCGCAAAGCGCCGCGTATAGTTTCTTATAAAAAAGCCCCCATGAGGAATCGCACTTGCGTTCTCTCATGGGGGCTTTTTTTGTATATGAGCTGTTTCTTCAAGGTAGGCTGAAGGATGGCGCTCAGTAGGGTGATGCAAAAGCTCAGGTAAGATTTTTCAATGCAAAATATGGTACCATTCCTCCCACTATGTTTAGTCTGAATAAGCTTTTCGCAGCTAATAGCCCTCTTCTCGCGGAAGCGAAAAAAGTCGTTGAAAAGGTTAATGCATTTGAAGATGCAATGCATAAGCGCTCGGATGAGTCGCTTGCGGACATCACAAAGGAATTCAGGTCTCGTTTAGAAGGAGGTGTCACCCTCGATGAGCTT
Source organism: Minisyncoccota bacterium (assembly GCA_041658485.1). Taxonomy (GTDB): domain Bacteria; phylum Patescibacteriota; class Minisyncoccia; order Phycocordibacterales; family Phycocordibacteraceae; genus Phycocordibacter. Next base: position 6,747 of record JBBAAE010000030.1, on the reverse strand, counting down.
TTACCCGAAGCATTTGCCGCGGTACGAGAGGCAAGTATGCGCACACTTGGCCAGAGACACTTCGATGTACAGATTATCGGAGGGTATGTTCTACATAACCGCTCCATTGCAGAAATGCGTACAGGAGAAGGAAAGACACTGGTAGCAACCCTCCCTGCATATTTGAATGCATTGGAAGGGAAGGGGGTGCACATCGTGACGGTGAATGATTACTTGGCACGGCGTGATGCGGTGTGGATGGGGCAAATTTATAATGCACTCGGACTATCTGTCGGTGTTATTAATCACGACTCATCGTTTCTCTATGACCAAAAGCATGTTTCACCAGCTGAGGGTGCTCCGCTTGATACAACGCGAGACGACCTCGGGTCATTCAAGGTAGTGCACGAGTTTTTGCGCCCAACTTCACGACCCGAGGCGTATACCGCCGACATTACCTACGGCACTAATAATGAATACGGCTTTGACTATCTTCGGGACAATTTGGAATATGACAAAGTTAATCTTCGGCAGCATCATCATCACTACGCGATTGTTGACGAGGTAGACTCTATTCTCATTGACGAAGCACGCACTCCTTTAATTATTTCAGGACCCTCTAAAGACCCTGAAGACCTTTATATGATCTTCGCCAAGACCGTTCCTTCTCTCAAAGAAGGCGATGACTATACCGTGGATGAGAAATTGCGGACAGTCATCATGACGGATATTGGTATTGAGAAAATTGAAAAGAAATTGGGTATTGAAAACATATATGCAGAGGGTGGAATAAAATATGCTCACCACCTTGAAGTGGCAGTGAAAGCCATGGCAGTTTTCATAAAAGATAAGGACTATGTGGTAAAGGATGGGAAAGTTGTCATTGTTGATGAGTTTACGGGGCGTCTGCAAGCAGGTCGCAGGTGGTCGGACGGCTTACATCAAGCTATAGAGGCTAAGGAAGGTGTCCTTATAGAGAAGGAGAGTCAAACATATGCCTCTATTACATTCCAGAATTACTTCCGTATGTATAAGAAGGTGGCTGGTATGACTGGAACTGGTGCAACTTCCGAAGAGGAGTTCCGCTCTGTCTATAACCTTGATGTGGTGGTCATTCCAACAAACAAGCCTATCAACCGTGTTGATCATACAGACCTTATTTTTCAAACTGAGGCAGGGAAGTTTAAGGCCATTGTGCGTACCGTTAAAGAGAAGAATGAGAAGGGCCAGCCTGTTTTGATTGGCACAACCTCAATTGAGGTGAATGAGCGCCTTGCCGCAGAGCTCCGTGCTGCTGGCGTGCCTCATGAGATGCTAAATGCGAAGAATCATGAACGAGAAGGAGAGATTATTGCGCAAGCAGGAAAGAAGGCGGGGGTTACCGTTGCAACAAACATGGCAGGCCGTGGTGTTGACGTGAAGCTTGGGGGCAATCCTGCAACAGATGAAGCGTATGTGGATGTGAAGAATTTGGACGGTTTGTTTGTTATAGGAACAGAGCGACACGATGCGAGACGCATTGATAATCAGCTTCGTGGTCGTGCGGGTCGCCAAGGGGATCCCGGTGAGACGCAGTTCTTTGTTTCTTTGGAGGATAAATTAATGCGTGTCTTTGCTTCTGACATGGTGAAGTCAATGATGGGACGCCTTGGTATTCCTGAAGACGAACCTATTAAAAGTAAAATGGTAAGTCGCTCACTGGAGTCTGCGCAAGAAAAAATAGAAGGTGTTAATTTTGACTCACGAAAGCATGTGCTCGGTTTTGATGATGTATTAAATCATCAACGCGCAATTATTTATGCTCGTCGCCGTTCTGCTCTCTTGGGGAGCGGGGAAGCGCTCATAGAGGCTGTACGAGAGCATATGGAGTCTGTAGGAGCTGATGCATCAATTATTGATACAAAGAAGAGCACGCTCGACCCATTGCAGTTTGAGATTGGACTCCGACGCTTACTGCTTCAAGCCTACGATCTTTTTTGGATTGAACATTTGGATTCAATGGAGCACTTACGCGGAAGTGTTAACTTGCGTTCCTACGGAGGGCGAGACCCATTTATAGAATATCGTCGCGAGGGGTTGCGCATGTTCCGTGACCTCGAGGCGTCACTCTCGTCTTCAATTGTTGATGCCGTCTCACATTTAGGAGATGCTCCAATTACGAATTCCCAAACAATTGTCATTCCAAGTTTTGGAGTTGAGAAGTTAGGACGAAACGACAAAGTTACCATTACTGATGGTGTCGAGACAAAAGAAATGAAATTCAAAAAAGCAGAAGAATACCTTGCGAAGGGTTGGAAGATTGTTGAGTAGGGGAGTTGACACAAATAGCTAGGGGTTAGTGGATAGGCGACGCTTCTGATGCTTCATCACCCTGTCGAGGGTTCGTGTCCGAAGGGACTATGTAGCGTTTAGGGAGGAGAGCATCTTAGCAACCTAGAGCACTATGTAGGACATCGTATGTCTTGCATAGTGTGTTTTTAAAAAATGAACGACCTACGAGGTCGTTCATTTTGTGCGTGAGCACTTTTTATATTTTTTCTAGACTGATATGTATGTGGGACCTCGGAGTTCCAACATGGGGGGGTGAGAGGTTTATTCTTCTTCGCGTACTGAAAGTTTACGCACTTTCTTTTTATGTATGTTGGGGATGACAATATGTTTACCTTTTGAAAATTCTATCTCTCCTAAGAGAGTTTCAATATCTACTCGTCTGTATACACGGTAGTTATTGAAGGGGTTTCGCGTTGCTTCTAGTTTGCCTTTCTGATCCCAGTTTCTGACTGTCAGAGGAGACACACCAAAAATTTTTGCTACCTCGGCAACCGTTAGAAATTCCTTTTGGGGTATTTTTGTCATAGTGGTTGTGTGTGTGAATTGCGCATGAAAGGTGTGGAAGGGCTAGACATTTGAATTTTATTGTTTTTTATTGTTTTTTCCGTTTTTGTAGCATTACTTCTTTTTTTCTGCGTCCGCTATTCTTATTGATCGATATATGGATAGTATATGCCAATTTTGATGTATTTTTTAAATGAAGTGTCTTATGGGTTTCTTGCCGAGATTAAGTATAAACTATTAACCTTTATTAATGAATAAACTTATAAACATACATACATTTTTTTAATTTTAGAAACAGAGCACATTTTTTTTACTACGATTTCTTTTTTAAGCATTGTGCTCTCACTAGAGGTTTAAGTCTGTGTGCGGGACTGTCATTTTTTGATCGTATATGGAGAGGAAGTGAGTATTTTTTTTCGTGGATATGTTTATACCTACTGCAGATATGTAGGAAGTTAGACTAAAGACATCAGGAATTTTTAAACAGTGGATGCCCAACGAAATAGTTTTGGCGAGGAGAAAATTTTTCAAAAAAGAACTGTAAAAATGAAAAGAGCTTCAATAACCCAACTGCCGATGTTTGTTGAAAAACAAGCCGATATTCTAGAAAAATCGGGTCTATGACGATGAATAACCCTGAGTATCGGAGCATGGATATTGAAGCACCTATGGACACATGGTTGCCTCTTTCTCAGGCAGCAAAGTTTTCTCCTTATGACTCTGAGTATCTCTCCCTTCTTGCTCGAAGGGGAAAGTTAGTTGCTAAGAAGATTGATGGCATTTGGTTTACTACACGAGGTGCCCTTACTGCGTATGTTCTTGAATCAGAAGAAAAACAGGAAAAGAACAGAGAGCGCCTACGGAACATTCTTTCTTCAAACACATCAATGGATGCATGGTTACCCCTCTCGCAAGTCGCAAAGTTTTCTCCCTATGACTCTGAGTACCTATCTCTGCTTGCGCGTAAGGAAAAGCTAACCGCAAAGAAGGTAGATGGTATTTGGTTTACCACAAGAGCTGCTCTTACCGCTTACGCCCTTGAGTCGGAACAAAAGCAAGAAAAAAATAAAGAGCGTCTGCGAAACATCCTCTCTTCAAAGACAGAAGTTGGTGATGTAGGCGGAGTTGATGGTACGACCGCTCTTGATGAGAGTGTTTCGGAAGAACATGTATTACAAAATGAGAAGAATTCATTTTCTTGGCTTAAAGGATATCCGCTGAGAATTATTTTCTCATTTTCAAAATACGCATCCGTTTTCTTAATTGCTGCTGTTGTTTCAGGGTTCGTGATAGATGGTTTGTTTTCTTCGGTTGATAGTGAAGGACAGAGATCTAGTGGTGTATCTTTTCAGAATTCGAACAGTAGAACAGGTAGTTCTTTTCCGATAGGAAACTCATTTGAAAATTTTCTCTCTCGGGGAGGGTCTCCAAGACTTCTTGCATCGGTGGCGGGTGCAGGGTCGAATATTTTTGAAAACCTATTTTCACGCATTATTCCTAGTAGGTCGCCGGTTCTTCCTGCCGTGAATTTTACTACTGTCAGCTGTGCCTCTTCTGTAGCTATTGTGTCGCCAGTTTGGAATTCGAAAATTGATACTCTGGCAGTTTCCGGTGCTCCGCTTGGTACTGTAAATAATTTTTATGGTCCCGTCACCAACAACTATGGTCCAGTTACTACAACGGAAAATAAATATATTGCTTCTCCAGGTATGTCTCCTGAAGTTCTTACCGCTGAACTTCAGGGATTTAAAAATATCGTGCTCTCGCAAGTGTATGGTGCAATTTCGAATATCTCGTCCAATGTTGCTGGCAACACTCATGCCATTCAACTCAGTAATCGTATCGATCAACTTGCTTCCGTTAGTATTTCAGGTTCATCATTTACTGGAGGCACGATTTCTAATAGCACTATCACTGGTTCAAATATTTCTGGGGGCACAGGTTCTTTTTCTACACTCTCTGTTGGCGGTTCGACTCAACTTGCTTCGCTCACCGCAAGTGGAGACACCACACTTGCAACGACAACTATTTCTGGACCCTTCACACTTATTTCTAGCGTTACTTCTACGGTAGAAAATGGTCCGCTCCAAGTAAATAATGGCGTCGTTTCTGCAACCACAAGCATCGGCACACTGTATGGAGGTACTGGTATTAACGCGTACACCACTGGAGACGTTTTATATGCATCAAGCGCAAACACTCTTGCTCGTTTAGGTGTTGGCTCAACAGGTCAAGTGCTTAAAATTCAGGGTGGTGTACCAGTATGGGCTGCGGATATATCTGGTGGCGGTGGTGCTGGGGCATGGGCTACATCAACTGACAGTCTCTCTATTTCTCCAGCTGACATTTCTAATGTCATCATCATTGGTGCTTCGGCTACTTCAACCACCGGAAATATTTTTGAAACGGTGGGTAATTCTTTGTTCCGTGGATTGGTCACTGCATATAACACAGTGACCGCGCCATCGTTCACCGCCACTTCTTCAACTGCTTCTATTTTTCCATACGCCTCCACCACCGCACTTACTGTCTCAGGCAACACATTCCTCGTTGGTCTCACTGGACCAAACGCACTCGCCATAGATGGAAACGGAAAAGTATACGCAACAGCCACCTCAACCCTCTCCACCATTTCAGGAATACTTGGAATCTCTCAAGGTGGCACCGGCACATCAACAGCTCCTTTGTACGGCAAATTTTTGGTTGGTAATGCGTCAGGTGGCTATGACTATGTTGCAACTTCTTCAATCGGTTCTGCAACTGGTGTCACTTCACTCGCACAAACATTTGGTTCTGCACAAACAGGAGCAATCACATTCGCCACATCATCCACCGCATTCAACGGACTCACTGCAAACTTAGCAATCACCAACACTGCAGGTGCATTCACCTTTGCACCAACACTCTCAGGAACATTAGGAGTTGGTGGTGGAGGCACCGGCGCATCAACATACTCATACGGTCTCATCTATTCTCCAGGTGGCACCACCGCACTTGCTAACATTGCAACATCATCACTTGGTCTTCTCACCACTAACGTCGCTGAAGGTTCCAACCTCTACTACACCGATGCTCGGGTGAACACATACATCAACGCATCAACCACCATTCCAAAGACATACACCGCAAACACCTTCACTGGAGCAAACACATTCAATTCAACATTCACACTCGGTACTCTCAACGGACCACTTCAAGCAAACAACGGTGTTGTCTCTGCAACCACCTCAGTGGGAACTCTCTATGGAGGAACAGGACTCACTGCATACACACTGGGGGACATCCTGTACGCAGATGCTACAAATCGTCTTACTACATTACCTATCGGTGGAGTGGGTACAGTATTAAAAGTTTCAGGTGGTGTACCAACATGGGGAACAGATTTGTCTGGTGGCGGAAGTGGTTCAAGTACTTGGGCAACAACAACATCATCTGTTGCGGGACAACTCATTAATTATTCGCTGAACACAACTGATTTAGTGACTATAGGTGGAAGTGCAACAACAACAGCAAAATATTGGTTTGATCCAAACGCTCAGGTTGCATACATAGCAGGAAAGATTGGTCTTGGCACCACGACCCCAATCAATACACTCTCCGTCCAAGGCAACGCATACACCAGCGGTACCTCATTCTTCGGAGGAGCTATAACTGCAACTTCAACCTTCACCTCAACTGCTACAGGAACAAACACATTCCCATACGCATCAACGACCGCACTCACTGTCTCTGGCAACACATTCCTCACAGGACTCTCTGGACCAAACGGTCTAGCAATCAATGCAGCAGGACAAGTATATTCAGCTGCCACCTCAACTCTCTCCACCATCTCCGGAACTCTCTCCACATCACAAGGAGGCACTGGAGTGAACGCATCTGCATACACCGGAATCTTTGGAATCAACAACGGTGTTGTATACAACGCTGCCACCA
>JBBAAE010000029.1:0-8005 GCA_041658485.1 Minisyncoccota bacterium | reverse complement strand
CAAGCCCAGTAGCTTGTGTCCACCCACGTCCAGTAGCTCTTATCGTGCCATTGCCACCAAGCCCCGACCCAGCCGGCACCAGGGCAATACACGTCGCTTCGATGCTTATGATACCCCCAGGCATAGGCAAACCGCATCGGCCCCCAGCCCAATTACCGTTAGGGCGTCATCCTAAGGAGGCGCGTTAGCGCCGACGAGGGAACTCTCACGATACTATCTATACAGGTATGATCGTGCCCTGAAAGTCACTGACCAGTGTGGCACAAGTTGAGTAAGTCCAGACAAATGTTATTCTGCAAAACATGAACTTGAGCTTGGCTCCCAATGCGGGACTATTAAGGGATATGAATTGTCGCCTAGAGCCATAAAGCTTCAATCCCGCGGTTGTTGACTCCCTTGCTGAAATAGTATTCGGAAGATGAAGTCTTTGATCGGCTTACTAAATTTCTTAGGGCACTAAACTGATATGCACGATTATGTCCCGTTTCGTGTCTACTAGTGTCCGTCTGCAAGCCACTTTTTAACTCTTTTTATCCCCCACACCCAGAGGCCATACCGACCTTTAATAAACGTCACTATTCTTGTCTGTTCACCAACATCAAGTGTGTCTATTCTATCCAGGACTACGGCTCTAAACGCGGGCAAACCATTTGGCAGCTCGTTTAGGAAATCCATAATCTGCAGCCTCTGATCATCATTGGCGGCAAAGAACGCCTCAACTACCGCATTCTCTTTAGATGAAAGAATTGGTCGCGTTTCATCTGTAACAATTCTTCCTTTTAAAGACGCAAATCTAATAAGTGCACCCCAGATATCTTGATCCAAATACGTAATAAACCAATTTGCATAACATATTGCAGAGTTAGCGCCAATTGTATCTCCAATACGGTCAAAATCATCAGAACTGGAGAAGGTGAAATGGCTATGGATTTGGGCAGCTGTTGGTTGGTCGAGCTGGTCAGTAAGCTCCATAATTTCTCGAAGCATAGTCATTCTTTCATCGCTGTCAATTCCCTTTACGACACTGTCGATTGAAGGAGCAAGAACTATAAGGAACTTTGCGGCCACATCTTGTTTATCTTTAATGCTGTTTATTATTGTTGTCACAAAACCTTTCTTTATGTTGATATCAGGCTCTGTATCAATTATCTCTTTGGCCTTGGTAGTTAAAGCGTCAACATCGGGCGTTAGTTTTAACCATGAAGAAATTAAATCGTGTTGTCCATTTCGAATAAAGCCCTCAAATGCCTCTAGGGTTACCCCCCGATTATCGCTAAGCCCCACTTCTCCTGCTAGCCGGAAGAACGGGAATAACCTATGTTGTAGCCCTCCGTTCATATAGAATCGTGGCTTTTCGGGTAGGAACTCGGCCAAGAATCGCACTTGTTCTTCACCAAGTCTTACATTAAGATTTGTGAGGATTTCTGAGTATTCTTCATTCTTATCAACTCGTTCTTCAATCTGTTTGAGTAAATCAGGACTTATGGCAAGTTTTTCATATAAAGGGTATGCCTTTTCTTGAAACATAAGAGTCCTCACCAAGAGAAGTTTATTTGCCAGTACCTCTGTTATTTGGTCTAGGTTGCTTTGCTCACTTTCCGCCTTTGCTTCAAGAGTTGCCTTTCGGCGCTCTAAAGAACTGATACTGAAATCTACCATTTCTATGAATCGCTCTGTGTTTCTTGCATTCAGGTCGAAGAAACGAATCAACCAACTTGTCAGCTTATCTTTTTCTTCGCCTGATAGTTTAGAGTTGGTCAGCCTCCTGTCAATAAATGTCTTCATCTGCGTTTCAGTTGGTAACGGCATTTTCCAATAGACATTAAATATCTTCTTGAGGAATCTTCTTCCTTCTTCATTTCTTTTTTCTGTGTCCTGCTCTTGACCAGGCTGGGTCTCACTAAATTCTTGGCCCATGAAACCTTCGAGTGTACGGTGGTCGCCTGTTACGACATACGTTAATTCAGGTTTGTCGAAGAAGGTACGCAATGCATCTAAGACTTGTTTTGCTTCTTCCGCTGTTACTCGGTCAAGATCGTCAACAAAAACGACAATCTTCTTATTTGATTTTGTCAACCGATCCAGAACAATCCGCAGCCGATCGTCGAATTGATCTATTGCAGAAACGGCTTTGGCTGTTGTCTGCAACGTAGCTATCCTTGCTAAAACGGCGACCACAAGAGGAACAACAACTGCTATAAGGACAACCTTGAGTTCTAGGGCGAGATTCCAGAATGGTTCAGGTTTAGACCTGTAAAACCAGAATGTAACTGCAAGAACTAAAGCGGCAAAACCGAGATTGCGATAATTCACTTTAAGAATTCGTTGATCTCGTTCAAAGTCATCTAGATTTTCGCGCCTTTTAATCTTAAGCAAATGATGTGCAGGAAGAATATTATTGATCAGGCGAATGAAACGTCGCATTAATGAGACTTTATCACTAGCGAATTTCCATGGGCTGAACCAAATAACCTGGAAATTGTCAGCTTTTAAGCGACGTTCTAGTAGTTCAAGCAGATGAGTTTTGCCCTCGCCCCAATCTCCTGAAATGCCAAAAATAAACGACGTACTATTTTGGCCGTGTTCGGTAAAAATCTTTTCAAAAATTTCTTCGGCAAATATGTCGCGATCAAAGTAGTCTATTGGTTTGTTACTGCTATTCGTCACGTATTAATCCCCAAGTATTAGAAATAACAAAAGAGTATTGCTAGAAAAGTGTCGGGTGTTGATTCTTACTATTGTTATTGGGCCGTAAAGCTTCAGGTCCTTTCTTATCGATCATTTCCTTTAGCTCTATCGTTCCTGATTTGAGTTTTCCATGAACATTTCTTATTGCATCAAAATAAAGCACGTTCCAATTATAACTGATGAACGTTTCAGCAAACATTGGCGATCTTTCCTTTTGTCTAAGCTGTGCCTCTCTTTCTTCTGGTATCACTATGTATTTATCGACGGTTTGGTCAATGTTCGACCCTCGCATTAATCCGCTGGTCATGCTTGTCGAGAACTCAACTTCAAAAGATGCAATGATCCTACTGCCATGAATCCAAAGGAGATCGATCTGTTCAACTGTTCTCTTGTTTGTGGCATTACTGATTCTTGTCATATCGGCAGTAACATACTCCGACAGCTTCTTGTGTCCAGCTAAACCATCAGCAAATTCAGACTGTTCTTTTTTCCCAACCCAAATCTTGAAACCGCGCGCCCTACCGACCTCTGCTAAAAGTGCGATTATTTCACTGTGCTGACTTTGTCTTGCTGTATATTCCGGTTTTAGCATCCAGAATCCACCAGCGACCTTTTTCCCATAATGAGCAAGGGCTTTCATAATGCTGCTACTGTCTGAGGTCAAAGAATTTGGAAAAGCAGTACTTACTGCCTCCCATACTTCTGTGAAGCTCACCTTCCCTTGGCTTAACAACTCTCTGTAGACTGTTTCTTCCACTCGCTCTGATAAGGGAACATCGTACTTTATGTATTGCAGTGGTTCTTTCAACCACCAAAGCTCGCCTGTTGCGCCGCCAATTTCTGACTTAACAAGTACGAATTCTTGTCCGATATGCTTCTGCAAGACTTTCTTCACGTCGAGGCCTGTCTTAAGGCTTGAGAAGTAGCCTTGCTTTGCAAGTACAGGGTCAATGAAGTTAATTATTTGCGTATAAGGTGTCTCTTCAGCCCTTTCGGCCAGAAGCCTTATAGTCGTTTCAACAACAATGTTCTCAAAACGGGTCTCGTCAATTTCTTCAGGCTGTAGCGCAGCTTCTCCGCGTCTAGGTCTATAAAAACGAAGGTAGAAGTCTCCTTGAGCTGAGCCAAAAGGCTGCAACAAAGACTTGACTGAAGATCGGGCCAGCTCTTGATGATGGATTTTCTGAAAATCAAAGCCTGCAAATACGCCAGCCCTGATTGTTGCATTTCTCACCTGGAATGTCGGATTATGAAATGTAACAGTGAGATATCCCCCAGGCTTAACGACCTCGTACATATCCCTGAAACTCCTTGAGAGAAGACTGTGGTATACATTGAAGTCTTTGTGTTGTTTATCATTGTGGATGACCTCATTGGCTAGTATCTTCTCAAGGTAGCCTTTATCTTTTTTGAGCCACGCAATCCATAGATAAGCAAGTTCGCCATACTGAATAGACGAATCGTAAGGTGGATCAGTAAAAATGTAGTCTACTCTCTCTCCGGGCATCTTCTCCATTAGCTCAAGAGATGAGCCACTGTGGATATAGACATCTGCTTTACCCAATAATACGTCGTCCACATTCTTACCGAACCGCACATCTTTAAAAAACTGGTTTGTTTCTGCCTTTGCTTTGATTAAACCTTGTCTTCCCGTGATGGCACTTTCGAACAGATTCCATACATTCTGTTCCATAAAATGGTCAGCATACCAATAGCTATGTTCGTTCCACACAGAACTAAAAGGCCTTGTGGGCCTATCTGGCATCATTTTGGTTGCTAAGTGAACCATTGATGTAAAGCCGATCTTCAGAAAATCTCGAAGATCGCGTTTTTTCTCTTTTTCAATAGCACTCATGATCCATGAAAGTGCTTGGAGATTCCTCTTAGTAAACAGTTCATCAAGGGATTCATACTGTTGCTTCTCTTTAAATGGTTGACCATCAGGATAGTAAAGAGGATTCTTTGGATACCATCCGTCTGTATCTTTGGCCTGTACATCCGCAATTAATTCTAGGTCTTCTTTTAATGGGGCTGTATTTTTATCTCGTCTATCTCCACATGAAGGACATGCCTGATATCTAATTTCGATCATTTTGCCTTTTTCCCAGATAGAGCAGGAAAATGGGAATTCAGTTCCGCATTTGCGGCATTTTGTCTTGTATAGGTCGTCTACCCTATTTCTTACTTGGTCGCGCACTCTGATAAAAGCATCAAGTAACTGTATCTCGGGGATTGGTTTGATGGTGAGCCTCGTAATTTCTGTAGAAATGGGGAGTAGGTCACAAACAATGGCCCTCCGCTTATTCTTAAGAGCTTCCATCGCCACAATGCCACTACCAGCAAAAGGATCAAACACGACTTCGCCCTCTTTTGTATAGGTTTTTATGAACTCGGCAACAACATTCCAGGTCTTTCTAGACCAGAACTTGTGCCAATTGTACATTGGGGTGTGAGCCAGAGGCGGTATTTGTCTATTTAGATGGGCTATGTTGTTCACGATAATAGCTGTCCTGGTTGATGATTCTTCTGCCACAATATCCTTTCTATCAGCGATATTTACGTCAATGCTTATTTTGCTTCATTATGCCTTTAATTAAGTAAAAGCTCAAGGCCGGTCAGGCGGTATATGTAGACTATTTTAACCAGGTTGGATAGGCTTTTACCCATAAATCTTTATCCTGCGTTGGCAGAAAGGGGCATACGTGGAATCTTCTGTTTACTACTTTTTGTGGGTATTATGTAAGGAAAGCTTTGCCTCGTTGCAATCCTTATTGTTGGCGCTGTCGTTGGAATTGGCATCGAAATGATCAAGAAAGATAACATCGTTGAGGTTTAGAGTACTCTCCGTCCCAGCCACCAAAAGGAGAGAATGTTCCTTGACCTTGTTCAGCAGTAATCAAGATGCGGAAATTGCCTTATGAAGTCATAGTAATAACTCCCGATTATTCAATGCGCGACGATTATTCTTCTTTTCCTCAAGAAAATGGCCATTTAAGTTTTGTGTGTGGGTACTATTGCCTAGGGAACCGTTTTGCATAGCTTGAAATCATCCTCTATAACTATGTTGTTGTTCATCAAGAACTACGCAGCCAATGTGGCTGATCATGTTGCTCATGATGAACAACAAAAAGAAAGTAAAGCGTGAAAGCCGTGGTTGGTTAGGGCCAATTTGAGCGCGGGCAAGTCGTCGGAATAAAGCTGATTCCGTATCCCTCTATTTGGCCTGAAGGACTACGCCTAATGCTCGGTTCGATGATTCTATAGAATTGGTCTTTTGCTCTATTAATCTTAAAGTTTAAAGCTCCTGCTATGAAATCAGCAATCTGAAGTGCTGGTATTTGATCTGAATGATACAGGATTGGGTTTAAGATAACGTTATCAAGCGTAGCCCACATGCCACCTTCTCGATATATTCTAGCTAATGCAATTCGAGCTTTTCGGTTCTCAGCATTACTATCTAAATGATCTGCAATGACAACGCCAAGCTCGCCGCCTTTGTCCTGGAGAAAATATTGATATTTTGTGCACATAACCTCGATAGAATGCAAATAATATTGAGCGTCTGACCAGTTATTATAGTTTTCTTTATCTAGCACTCCACCAAATACCGTCGCGTTAGACTCTTGAACTGACCTTAATATATCGCACCTTAGATCGTCATGTTCTATCTCATCCAGGGTCTTCACGTGAGTAGACCCCAAAAACAAGCGACGCGTTGCCCATCGCAACTCACAATTCATAGGAATACTATAGGTTTGTCGAACACTTGCCAGCGTTTTGCTTATAGCCTGCAGGCCAATCTCATCAATGCAGACACCACCGGTAATGAAAAAGCGTTTACTGTTACTCTTGCTTTCATCAATGAAGAGAAAGTTCATCGTTTACTCACGGCAGTTATCGGCCTCGTCCAGCTGGTAGGGTTAGTCGTATTAAATCATCTGAAGTGGTAGTTGTTTGTCTGGTTCATCAAGACGTTTCGCATATCCTTGCAAGCCTCTCTTACTTCTTGATAGCTTGCTCTCGCTGGCTGACAATGTACTCGTCTAAATCGCTTTTCTGTACTCTCCATGAACCCGCTCCAGCGCCGATTCTAAATCCTAAGAGCAGCTTCTTGTTTAACATGTCATAAACCTGAGCTTCTGAAAATCGAAGAATCCTGGCAACCTCGCTAACGGTCAGCAACCGATTTGGGTCTGCCATCTTGGCGGCTTCTTCCTCCGCGGCCTTCTCATAATATCTGTTTACATCCTCCGCATTAATGTATTTACGGCGGCCAATCCTCGTCGTTCTAAACTCGCCTCGCCTCATCATTTTGCGGACGGTATTAGGTTCCATCTCTAGAATACCGGCTGCTTCCTCAACACTTATGTATCCCGACGCATTTGAAGACACAGTAATTTCCTCCATTTTTCTTATACTTCTAGTTCTTCGACATTTGTTAATAATATATCAAATGCCTTAGCTAACCACCAGTCCGCCGTAGCCGACGACGCTCGCCGTATCCATACTGAAGTCGGCGCTGGTCGCGTACTTGATTAGCTCAGCCTTTGTCGCTCCCAATTCTTTGGTCGCGTATAACATGGTCGCGACCGGTCCGACTCCGCACATGGTGATGTCGTTTTCGTATACGGTCTGAAGTAGAAATTCCGGATCCATGGCCAAAATCGCCTCGATAGCCAGCTTGTCCATGGATTCGGCCACTGGTAGAGGCTCGTAATGGGTAAAATCGGTCGACGCCACGATCAAGACGTCTTCTTTTTCCTGTCGGATTGCTTCCGCTATGCCATGTCCCACTTCGCGGTAGACAGTAATGTCAGGGAGTCCCTTAATAGCAACCGGCACGAAGGTAAAGTCATTACCGGTTATCACCTGTAGGAACGGCAGTTGAACCTCAACGGAATGCTCCAGCCGATGAGCGTCATAGCTGACTTTGATGTTCTTGCTGTTGGCCATCATATGTGCCGCCAGCGCTTCGTCTATTTCTGCGTTTCCCAGTGGGGTCTTCCAGGTCCCCGTGTCTTCGATTGAAATCGGGAAGCCGAACCCCGAGTGATTCGGCCCGATAATAATAAACCGTTTTGGTGGATCGATCGCTCCATATACGCTGCCGGCAACCGGGCCGGAATATTCGTAACCCGCGTGAGGAACAACGACCCCTTTGGCTTTTACATTCGACTCTCGTTCGGCTTGCGCCTTTAGAAGCTTCTTGACGTCCCTTGTCAGCCCTTCTTCGTAACCCAAGTAGAACAGTCCGGCCGCGTAAGGTGTCCGCTTATTCATTGGTTGGGTTCCCCCTCCCTACGTTCATCATGGCAAT
>JBBAAE010000028.1:0-8845 GCA_041658485.1 Minisyncoccota bacterium | reverse complement strand
CATACACATTTATTATTAGTGTTATATCTAAAGAATGTATGCAGGATTCTACAAATAGTATTACTCAATCTCAGTCTATTCTTGGCAAGCTCTCGGGCTATATTATTGTCGCTCTTGCATTTCTACTTCCAGTTTTCTTTATTCCCAACGCAAGCTTTCCGTTTCAATTTTCAAAAGTATTTCTTGTTCTTGTTGCCCTCGTTGTCCTCTGGCTTCTTTTTTCTGTACAGACACTTCGGAAAGGTGCGCTATCGTTTACATGGTCACGATTTATGTTCGCGCTCTTGCTCGTGCCCGCAGCGTACCTTATTGCATCAATTTTTTCTCCCGTTCCATCCGTATCATTCTTCGGGTATCAACTTGATCAGGACACTTTCAGTTTCGCCGCGCTTGCAGCAATTCTAGCAATTGTTACTGCGCTCGTAATAAAATCAGAAAAGCAAATCTTTTCTGTGTTATTTGGTTTCTTAATTGCCGGATGGGTTGTGTTGGTATTTCAGTCAATCCAATTGTTTTTTAAGAGTCCAATTTTGCCAGCTCTATTTACATCATCAGCAGTAAACACTGTTGGTAGTTGGAGTGATTTCGCTCTCTTTATAGCACTTCTTGCATCACTCATACTCCTTGCTATGGAAGCGTTGACACTTTCAGCTCTGGCACTCATTGTTCTGTCCGTAACTCTCGTTCTCGCGTTGTTTGTCCTTGCAATTGCTAATTTTTCTCTCGCGTGGCTCATCCTTGGCGGGGTGGCGTTTGTAATGCTTATTCTTACCTTTACGCGTAATCGTGGAAGGGCGTTGGGAAATGCTCTTCGTGCAAGTGGTATTGCAGCATTCCTCACCTTTGTTATTGCAGTTTTCTTTGTGTTCTTTGGTGTCGAATTAGGTAATAATTTACAGAACTATTTCCAAGTACAATCTCTTGAGGTAAGACCTTCAATGCAAGGTACCCTCGGTATTTTGGAACACGTGTATGAGAAGAATGCATTTCTAGGTTCCGGACCAAATACATTTTCGCAAACATGGCTTGTGGCTCGTGCACCAGAAATTGTAGCTACACCATTTTGGAATGTTGATTTTGTTGCAGGCTTTGGGTCTATCCCAACCTCCTTTATTACTGGGGGGATTGCAGTTGGTCTTGCATGGCTCGTCTTCATTTTGTGGTTTCTATATACTGCTGCTCGCGCACTTTTTACAGTGCCAGCAGGTGAAGATAGATCGTACTTCTTAATTGCTGCGACATCTCTTGCTTCACTGTTCCTCATAATTGCGCACATTTTT
This sequence comes from Minisyncoccota bacterium, assembly GCA_041658485.1. GTDB lineage: Bacteria > Patescibacteriota > Minisyncoccia > Phycocordibacterales > Phycocordibacteraceae > Phycocordibacter. The sequence goes on along the minus strand of JBBAAE010000028.1, from coordinate 7,565 downwards.
TATGTGCCAAGTGCGGGATTGAGCTTACTTATGTTCCTTTTTGTTGGATTGTTTATTGCGTCCCTGAAAGGTACGGCATTTGCTCGCCCGATTAATATTGTTTTCTCGGAGAGTCCGCGTTTTGGGTTTCTATCGGTTCTAGTTGTTGCGGTAACTCTTGTACTTTCTTTGGTGTCTCTCTATGGTGCCGGTGAAGTGTATGCCAGCGCACTTCAAGAAGGGAAAACAGTTTTGCGTTCAAATGCAGGCGACCTTGCTGGTGCAACGGCTGCAGCTACTCAAGCTGCAGCACTCTCTCCTCAGGATCGTTATTACCGCATGTTAACCACTTTGGCTCTTGCGCGCTTGAATGAAATCGTTCAGAAAGGTGGATCAGATAAAGCTGCTCAAGATGCGTTTCAAGCCGGACTCTCTGACGCAGTTACTGCAAGTACTGCGGCTATAAATGCAAATCCTACACGTTTTAGTAACTGGATGTCACGAGCATCAGTGTATGAGACCGTTGTTCCGTTGAAGATTGAAGGGGCCTATGAAAAAGCAATTGAAACTCTCGAAGAAGCACGGAAGTATAATCCTAGTAGTCCAGAAGTTGACTATCACATTGCTAACTTGAAAGCATTCAAAAATGATACTGCGGGTGCACGCACATCTGCTCTCGCTGCACTTGCAAAGAAGGCAGATTACACTCCAGCGATTCTTCTATTGGCTCAGCTGTCTTTGAACGAAGGGAAGATTGATGATGCCATTGCTGCGGTGAATGCTGCCATTGTCTTTACTCCACAAGATTCATCGCTGAAATATCAGCTCGGCCTATTGGAGCTTTCGGCAAAGCGCTATGAGAAAGCGGCAACTGCGTTCATGTCTGCGCTTGCTATTACTCCCGACTTTGCGAATGCGTCATTTTTCCTAGGGCAAGCTGATGTATTTTTGGGTAAGAAGGAAGAAGCCCTTGTAATCTTCAAAGCTCTTCAGGAAAAGAATGCTGACAATGCAACCTTAAAAGGTGTTATAGATGCTCTTGAAAAAGGTGAGAACCCATTCGAAAGTGGCACTGTTGCGCCTACTGAAGAAACTCCAGCTGGTGTATAAGGTGCATCTCGGAAATACTACCGGTAGAATTGCTCAAGCTTTTGGCGCTTCGAGTAGTGTGTCTTACACAGATACTATGGATGAAATAAAATTAACACTAAGAGCGAAAGCTTCCGTATAGCCCCCTTGATATGGTGCGTGCTGTTTTTGAAGCGATGACGAGGCCTATTCGGGGTCTTCATGAAGCAGCGTATGTATTGGCTGGATTTTCTGTTCTCTCGCAGGTATTAGCGCTTGTTCGCGATAGAACATTTGCACATCTTTTTGGCGCAGGGCCAATGTTGGATGCATACTTTGCAGCGTTTCGTATTCCTGATCTTCTGTTTGCCTTTCTAACTCTGTTTGTATCTTCTTTCGCGTTAGTGCCACTTCTCTCAGGTAAAGATAAAGATGCTCAGGGGGTCATTGTTGGTAATGTACTCTTTGCTTTCGGCGTGAGTGCGGTTGTAATTTCTGGACTGTTATTCTTCGCAATGCCATTTATTATTCCTTTTCTTTTTCCTGGTTTTTCTCCCGAAGTTGTTACGGATACTACTCTTTTGTCGCGCATCATGTTGGTTCAGCCAGTGTTGTTAGGTCTCTCTTCAATTGCGACCTCAGTCGTACAGGTGCTCCGTCAATTCATCATATTTGCGCTCGCACCAATTCTTTACAATGTAGGTATCATTGTGGGTGCAGTATTCCTATATCCAGAATTTGGTATTGCTGGTCTTGCGTGGGGTGTTGCTCTCGGGGCGTTGTTACACGTGTCTGCGCAAGTGATTCCAATACTTGGACATGCGCGCCACATTGTACGCCCTTCATGGAATTCAATCCGTGCATCCATTGTTGAAGTTGCTTTGCCGTCAATGCCTCGCGCGCTCGCATTGTCTGCGCAACAAATTTTACTTCTTGTATTTGCAAGCATCGCTTCTTTAACTGCTGCGGGCACAGTGTCGGCACTCGCGTTTGGATTTAATTTACAATCCGTTCCTCTTACTATTATTGGTGTTTCATATGCGGCTGCAATTTTCCCCGCACTCTCCGCTCTTATTGCAAAAGGGGACAGGGGATTATTTATGCGTGAAGTGTGGGCAAGTGTTCGCCACATTGTATTTTGGACATTTCCCGCGATAACATTCATTGTTGTTTTGCGTGCACATATCGTTCGTATCATTCTCGGCACAGGTGCATTTTCATGGGATGACACACGGCTTACCGCGGCAGTGCTTGCGTGCTTCGCAATCTCCTTGATTGCGCAGTCCGTCATACTTATTTTTTCAAGAAGCTATTATGCGGCACATTCAACACTTGTTCCTATTGTGGTGAATGTCGGTGGCGCAATTGTAGCGGGTGTAGGCGCATACATTGCGGTCATCTGGATTGCATCTGCCCAAACACCGCGATTTTTCATAGAAGCACTCCTCCGAGTTAGTGATGTTCCAGGGACATCAGTTTTGATGATTCCAATCGTGTATTCGCTAGCGATGCTCGGTGTAGCGTGTGTCTTTGGATATCTTTTTGCGCGTCGATTTGGTTTTGAAAAAGGAGTGCTCCATACTCTTGGTTCATCCTTTGCGGCATCTATAATCGCTGCTACAGGAGCATATGCGGTATTGCAGGTTTCTGCTCCGCTATTGCCCACAACGACATTCTTCGGTATCTTCACACAAGGCGTCGGCGCTGTATTTTTTGGAAGTATATTGTGGCTCCTTGTCCTCTTTGTTCTAAAGAGTCAGGAATTGAAAGAAATTCACACTGCCACTTTGCATCTTCTTAAGAAAGGATTGAAAGCATGGTGAAATTTTTGCCGACTGCACTGCACGCCGAATTAATTGCTCTATGAAACAGATTCGTAACTTTTCTATTATTGCTCACATTGATCATGGTAAATCCACACTTGCTGACCGCATGCTTGAGGTGACCAATACTGTACCTACCCGAAAGATGCGTGAACAAGTACTCGACCAAATGGATTTGGAGCGAGAGCGTGGCATCACTATCAAGATGCAACCTGTTCGAATGAACTACACTTTGAATTCCACACAGTATGTTCTTAATCTTATCGATACGCCGGGGCACATAGACTTTGCATATGAAGTGTCGCGTGCGCTTACTGCCGTTGAAGGCGTTCTTCTCTTAGTTGATTCGACGCAAGGCATTCAGGCACAAACACTCGCAACTCTTGCTATGGCCAGGGACGCTGGATGTGTAATTATTCCTGTTTTATCTAAAATCGATATGCCAGCGTCCCGAGTGCCAGAGGTTCGCTCAGCCCTTGCTAGGCTTCTCGATGTTCCAGAGTCGGAAGTCTTGTCAGTGTCAGGAAAAACAGGAGAGGGGGTAGCAGAATTACTTGTCGCTATTGTTGAACGCGTGCCACCTCCTACTACTTCGTATCCTGGAACAGGGCAGGGAGGGCGAGCGCTTGTGTTTGATTTTTCATACTCAGAACATCGAGGGGTGGTCGCATATGTGCGTGTGACTGATGGCGAGTTGCGTACTAAAGACACAATCTCTTTCATGGCAGTGGGAAAGAAGATGACTGCACTTGAAACAGGGTGGTTAGTGCCAGCGGAATTTCCTACCCCGTTTCTTTTAGCGGGTGACATTGGATATGTGGTAACGGGAATAAAGGAACCTGGGGTTGCACTGGTGGGTGACACCATTAAGGCAGGAAACTCTACTTTGCCCGCCTATGAGGGCTACAGTACCCCTAAGGCTGTAGTGTGGGCCTCTTTGTATCCTGACAGCCAAGACGGGTTTACACTCCTCAAGCAGGCACTTTTGCGACTCAAACTCTCGGATGCCGCGCTCTCATTTGAAGAAGACGGTTCTTCAGTCCTTGGAAAGGGTTTTCGGTGTGGTTTTTTGGGTATGCTCCATATGGAAATTGTGACTGAACGCTTAACGCGTGAGTTTTCTATTACCCCAGTTATTACTACACCCTCAATTATGTATGAGGTGACTGATACAAAAGGTAAGACAGAGCAAATTTACACACCAACACAATTTCCTCCGCACGGCATGATTGCGTCAGTTCGTGAGCAGTGGGTGAATGTCGCAATTATTATTCCACCTTCCTACCTATCACCGATGACACAATTGCTCTATGAATACGAAGCAACAATACATTCTGCCGATCTTTTTGGTTTGTCAGGCTATGGGGATGACAGGCTTCTCATTAAAGCTGAGATGCCACTTCGTGAATTAATGCGTGGATTTTTTGACCGTTTGAAAAGCGTGTCTTCTGGTTTTGCGTCGCTCTCATATGAGTTTGGAGAGTTTCGTCCCGCAACCGTTACAAGACTTGATGTTCTAGTCGCAGAAGAATTAGTCCCTGCATTTTCACGCATTATTTCAGAGCGTCGGGTTGAAGAAGAGGCTCGTGCAGTTGTAGAAAAGCTTGCTAATACATTGCCTCGTCAGCAATTTGTTCTTAAAATACAATCACAGGCGAACGGGCGTATTATTGCGTCGCGCTCTCTTTCGGCTATGCGTAAAGATGTGACAAGTGGTTTGTACGGCGGAGATGTTTCAAGAAAAAAGAAGGTGCTTGAAAAACAGAAGAGAGGAAAGGAGCGACGAGGAGGGCATGCAAAAGTACAAATACCACCAGAGGTATTTTTGAAAATGATAAAACCAGATTCGAATTAGGGTTTAGGGAATTTCCACTACATGATCCCTTCGGATCCGACGAAGCGTCGCCTGCTCACTATTGAATCGGGAACGAAAGTACAATCATGCTTACAATAATAAGCACAGCTACTACTACCCACACTATCTGTATAGCCCCTTTGTGTTTTTTGTCGAATAACATTGAGACAGTATACAATGCGTTAGCCAATAGCCACTAGGGTATAGGGTTTAGGCTCTCCCTGATGACTAATGGCTAAACCCTAATGGCTAGCTTATGACTCCTAAACAATGGAAACGGCTTTTTGCTCGCACTCTGCTCTGGGCAGGTTTTTTGGTTGGTGGGGCAATTTTGATTGTATTTGTCTTTACCACATGGCATGTGTACACCAAAGAACGAGATGCTCGTATTCAGCATAAAAATGAGGTGCATGCGCTATCTGAGCTTTCAAATCGGAAGGTTGCACTCACTGAAAATCTACAAAAATTTGATACTCCACGAGGAATCGAAGAAGAGGTGCGCAAACGCTTTCCTGTAGCAAGGCCAGGAGAAGAGGAGATTATGCTTATTGCCCCAAAACCGACCCCAAAAGCAACAGGCACTTCTAATACTGCTTTTTGGAAAGGATTACTGGGCTGGTGGCCGTGGTGAGAGAGGCATTTTCCTCTTCTATCCTGTAGAATGAGCAGGAATTTACGTTTGCGGGATTAGTTTAGTGGCAGAACTGGTGCTTCCCAAGCATCGGGCGGGAGTTCGATTCTCCCATCCCGCACAAAAATACTGAGCCGGACGTGGATACGTCTGGCGATTATATTTTGTAGGCGGGATAGGAGAATCGAAAGACGGAGGCTGCGAAGCCGATTCTGAAGCGGAGCGAAAGAATCGTAAGCCGAGTCCGGGGAGGAAGCGCTTAGTGAAGGCGAGCCCCTAGGGCAGAGCCTGAGCTTAGAGACTTGACCCCGATTCTCCCATCCCGCACAAAAAGCTCCTGTGATATACTATCCAAACTAATAAATTAAAACTCTATGGATCAGCCAACACAGCAAAAAACAGTCGCAATATACTCAACGCCTACCTGCCATTTCTGCCAGATGACGAAGGAATTTTTCATTGAGAAAGGAATAGAGTTCACTAATTATGATGTCTCCAAGGACCTTGAGCGTCGACAAGAAATGTTCAATATCACCAGCCAAATGGGCGTTCCGGTGACTGTTATTGGGGACGATGTAGTTATTGGTTTTGATAAGGAAAAGCTTTCAGAACTTCTCAACATCACCGCCTAACAAAAAACCCGCCCAATGCTCCCGATTTTGTTAGTGCGCAGCACTTAGAAAATCGCAGTCCCCTTGGGGGGGCGGGTTTTTTTTATTGTGCATCGTAATAGTAAGTGGATAAAGCATTAATGTACTAGTACGCTTGTGCTATATTATATAGATGCGTCGACTATCAGGTGTTATCCATCAAAAACTTATTGATTTACGTAAACTAGGGAGAAGTATTCCTGAAATTTCAAAAGAAACAGGGATCGCCAAAACAACTGTTCTTAGACACATACAAGGTGTTCAAGTGCCAACTCACCTTCAGAAGATTTTAAAAGAGAAGCAAGGTGGAGCGAAGGCACGGGCACAAGCTTTGCGAGAAAATATATCCGAAAATTCAGAGCGAATTATAGGAAGGATGTCTGAAAGAGATTATTTCTTTCTACTCATTGGACTTTATTGGGGTGAGGGTACAAAAAAAGATTTCGCAATCATTAACTCAGACCCGCGTCTTATTCAAGCTTTTATTATTTGTTTACAAAAGATGGGAATACCCAGAAGTCGTCTTTCTTTTACGATAAGAATTCATAGTAATATCTCTGCGGAGGGCGCGAAAGAATTTTGGTCACATACCACCAAACTGCCGAGGAACCTCATTCAAAAAGTTGAAGTAGTGGAAGGTAAGAAAAAAGGAAAACTCCCTTATGGGATGTGTCGTATACGTGTAAAGTCGGGGATTCGAGAACGACTCCTTATTCAAAGTACAATTTCGTTAGTTGGAAAAAACTGCAATAAAAAGCTATTATCAGCCGTGTAAGCTCTCTAAAGCAAGGCTTGCGCAAGGCGGTGCTCGAAGAGAATGCCTGCGAGCAGTCAATTCTCCTTCTCGCTTGCCCTCTTAGTTCAATGGATAGAACGGAGGTTTCCTAAACCTCTGATTCAGGTTCGACTCCTGAGGAGGGCACAGAAACAAAAACCAGCCGTATTACGGTGATTTTTTCTGTGCCTTCCTAGCGAGACAACTGCTTGTCTTGCGTCAGGAGTCGAAAGTCGGAGCCATGTCGCCTCTGCGACAGGCGAGACCGGGCAGGAGCCACTTAGTGAGTCCTCGAACTTAGTGAGCTGACGCCGACTCCTGAGGAGGGCACAAGTAATGTTAAAATCTATTGCATGGATGAACAAAAATTGAGTGAGATGTATGAATTTACAAAGGAGAATAACCACATGCTCAAAGCAATGCGCCGTGATGCATTTATTGGAGGAATTATAAAGTTTATTGTGTGGGTCGTTTTGTTTATCGTGTTGCCCTACATTGCATGGCTCTTTATTCAGCCGTATTTGCAGGGAGTACTAGACACCTATCAGAATGTTCAAAAGACAACGAGTGCGGTGAGTAACACAACAAGCGTTAATCTTTCTAAATTAGACGAGCTTTTAAAGAAGTTTGGGGGTGGGCAGTAGAACCTAGATTTTAGCCATAAATTCGGCTAGAATACGCAGATTGCTGGGATAGCTCAGTTGGTAGAGCGCGCCCCTGAAGAGGGTGAGGTCCCCGGTTCGAACCCGGGTCCCAGCACATTTAAAAGTTTGTTATAATTTCT
>JBBAAE010000027.1:0-9280 GCA_041658485.1 Minisyncoccota bacterium | reverse complement strand
AGAATAGACGGAAAGTTTTTGATACCACAATAATCGAGATAGCTTGACCAGCGATACTTCTCAAGATACGTAAGTGCGTCCTTCGAGCTTTTGATGTAATTTCCTTTCGCCCGTATGCGCCATCCTTGGGCGCCTTTCAGATAGTCCAGCGGATTCAGATGAATGTAGTGAAGGATGTAATTAAATTGCTGGTCGTGTTCGATGCGAATCTTTTTTGTTCGACCTTGGAATAGCGTCCCTATCCGTTCGTACCGCTTATTGAAGTAATTTGCATACCCTACATTCAACTTTCGAAGAAAGAGGCTCATACCGCCTTCAACTCGCTCAGACAGGAGAAGATGATAGTGATTTTTCATTAGGCACCAGCCATGAATATCAACAAGTTGGTTACGTGTATGTTTGTTGATTACATCAGTCTCGGAGATTTTTTTGAATGCATAATAAGTGCTTCCTGCCAATGCAGTATCATTGAACTCATACATGTCATGAACGAAGCGCGCATAATCCTGCGAGTCTACAAAAATAGTTCGTGCGTCTACTCCGCGATTAAGAGCATGATATAAATCCATATGTTAATTATATTCTGGATTTACGAAACCCAGAATATTGACTAGTGGATATGTGGGTGAGTTATGCGATTGACCTGCACGACCTGCACGGGTGCAGGTAGGAAAGAAATTGAATGGTAAAATGAAGGTATGGGATTACTTACACGATTTTTAGGAACGGTTTTTGCTGTATTGCTCGCAGCATATTTTATTCAGGGATTTCATGTTGATGGTTTTTATACCGCTGTCATTGTTGCGTTGATACTCGGTCTTTTGAACGTCACACTCAAACCCATAATTACACTTCTCACACTCCCGTTGAATTTGCTTACGCTCGGTCTTTTTTCGTTCGTTATAAATGCTGGGCTCATTATGCTCGTTTCTACTTTTGTGAAAGGATTTACCGTTGATGGTTTTCTTCCAGCACTGTGGGCTGGCGCGCTGATTGCTGTTGTAGGTTGGATTTTGCACAAGCTATCTAAGAAGTAAAAGATATGACCTGGGATGAGTTTGATAAAGAAATGAAGACACTTGCAGGGAAGCTTGACTATAAGCCAAGTGGCATCGTTGCGGTGGTGCGAGGTGGTCTCGTGCCCGCACGACTTCTAGCCAGAGACCTCCATGTAAAAGATGTGTACGCAATTACTGTTCGCAGAATTGGTGAAGAGAGAAAGCTGACCGTTGATATTGTTGAAGATATTGCAGGTAGGCATCTGCTTCTTGTTGAAGATATGCTTGAAACGGGGAGGGGATTGATTCTCGCTAAAGAACAGCTCGAAGCAAAGGGAGCTATTGTGAAAACAGCATGCCTCTATATTATGCCCACCTCTGAAATCAAACCCGATTTCTATTTGAAAGAAGTAGATAGTGTAGTGAGGTTCCCTTGGGAATCTCCACGCGCTCGACCGAAAGAAATCGACCGTTAGGATTAGTAGCACTTGGTTATTGGTACTTTTTTGTTATGCTCGGTATATATGGCATTTATTGATGAAATGGTTTTGGTTGCCCGAGCGGGGAATGGGGGGAACGGTGTTGTTCGATTTCTTCATGAAAAAGGAAAAGAGTTTGGTGGTCCTGCTGGCGGTGATGGCGGTAACGGAGGGAATATAATTTTCCGTGGTGTTCGAGATATTCAAGTCCTTTCGAAGTATCGAGGACATGGCGCTTTTCGTGCGGTGAAAGGAGCTGATGGTGGCAATAAAGAGATGGCAGGGAAAAATGGAGAAGATCATATAATTGATGTACCAGTGGGCGCAGTCATTACGCGAAAGAACAGTGATCAAAGTTTTGAAATACTTGATGACGGACAAGAAGTCATTGCACTTAAAGGTGGGCGCGGAGGAATGGGTAATGCGCATTTTAAATCTTCAACGAATCAGTACCCAGACAAAGCTATCCCAGGGCAAGCAGGAGAAGAGGCAAGCTTTAAAGTTGAGTTGCGTATTATTGCGGACGTTGGTCTTATTGGTTTGCCGAATGCTGGGAAGTCTTCGCTTTTGAATGCTTTCACGAAAGCGCACGCAAAGGTGGGTGCATATGCATTTACTACACTCGAGCCTCACTTAGGTGTTTTTCATGGATACATCATGGCCGATATCCCAGGGTTGATTGAGGGTGCGGCAGAAGGAAGGGGATTGGGGCATAACTTTTTACGACATGTATCCCGCACAAAACTTCTCATTCACTGTGTTGCATCTGATAGTGAAGACCTTATTCGAGATTACAATACTGTTCGAAAAGAGATCACTGACTATTCCGAAGAATTATCTCGGAAACCCGAGATAGTCTTTCTTACCAAGACGGATTTACTCTCGCCCGAGGCACTTGATGAGGCTAGGAAACTATTTACAAGCAAAGGATTTACAGTAGTTCCTGTTTCTATTATTGATGACGCGCTTCTAAAGGAGGCAGGGGATTCTCTTTCTCGCTTTCTTCAAAAGGAAAGTGGTACGTAGGTAGTAGAAAATAGATACTGGGAGGTTGCCTACCACCTACCACCTACGGCATACTAAGTGCTTATGAGTGAATACACTCCCACCATAGGTCTTGAAATACATGCGGAATTAAAGACGCGAACAAAAATGTTCTGCGATTCTTTGAATGATCCAGATGAAACACGCCCCAACATGAATGTATGTCCGGTGTGTATGGCGCATCCCGGCACCTTACCTGTAGTAAATAAAGAAGCGGTCAAACAAGTGCTTCGTGTCGGTGTTGCAATTCAAGGAACACTTGCTGACTACACTGAGTTTGATAGAAAAAATTATTTCTATCCCGATCTTCCAAAGGGCTACCAAATTAGTCAGTACGCATTTCCGCTCGTGTCGGGCGGGACCTTGAATGGAGTTTCAATTACGCGCATTCATCTTGAAGAAGATGCTGCGCGTACCCAGCATGGCTCTGGCAATTTTAGTTTGATTGATTTTAATCGAGCGGGGTTGCCGTTGATGGAATTAGTAACCGAACCATGTATTCATGACGCAAAGACAGCAAGCGCGTTTGCATCAGAGTTACAGCGATTACTTCGTGCCCTTGGTGCGGGGGACGCCAATATGGAGCAAGGTCAGATGCGCGTGGAAGCAAATATTTCTATAAGCAAAGACTCGACGCTCGGTACTAAAGTGGAGGTTAAAAATCTTAACTCATTCAAATCTGTCGAGAAAGCAATTGCGTATGAGCTTGTACGCCAAGAAGAGCTTCTCGAAAGGGGAGAAAGAATAGTTCAGGAAACTCGTGGTTGGGATGATATAAAAAATATAACTTTCTCGCAGAGAGTGAAGGAAGATTCCGAGCAGTATCGATATTTCCCTGACCCCGATATTCCAAAGTTTCATTTATCTCGGGTACCCGAGTTTACACATGATGCACTCAAAGCATCGCTACCTGAATTACCATGGGAGCGTCGTGCCAGATATCTTGCTCTCGGATTAAAACCTGATGACGCAGAAACTCTTTTGATGGATGAGATGTATGCATCATTTTTTGATAGACAACTTTCTTCCGTACTTACTGATCGAACGGATATTCAATTTGGCATTAATTATCTGTTGACTGACATTCGCGGAGCTTCTGCTGGCGCCGAAGAATTAGCAAGACTCGAAGGCACTGTATTTATTGAAGTCATCAAACTTCTTCGCTTGGGTGATATTTCTTCTCGAGGAGGTAAAGACCTTTTTGCTATTCTTCTCAAAGAAGGAGGAAGTCCAAAAGAGTTAGCAGAAAAGCGTGGACTTTTACAAATGAAAGATACTGGAGCTATTTCAAAAATTGCAGACGAAGTCATGGCTGAAAATCCACAAGTGGTTGCGGACCTCAAGGCAGGGAAGTTGGGGGCAGTAAAGTTTCTTTTAGGGGCTGGAATGAAGAAATCCAAAGGATCTGTAAATCCAACAGAGTTAGAGAAAATTCTAAAAGCAAAGCTTTTGTAGGGGTTAGTGGTCAGCGTTTAGGGTTCAGGGGAAGCCAATTAAGTTTCAATCTTCAGATCCTAGACGCTAGACCCTAAACGCTAGTCACTAGCTTCAAAGATAACCACAACCAAGTGTTTTTTCTTTACCATAAGTATCGGAAGTCACGATACACTAGATGAATGGATGAGCTTGTTATTAGCGGTAAAAAATATATCTCGTCTAAACGAGCTAGCGAGTTGACGGGGTATGCCAAAGATTATATTGGTCAGCTTGCTCGCGGTAGTAAGGTGCCTGCGACTAGAATTGGACGAGCTTGGTATGTCGACGAAGCAGCTCTCATTCTCCACGAGACAGCAGGTCAGAATGTCACATCTGAAATTGATACCCCCAAAATTAATACTGAGAATGAATCAGGAAGCTTCAAGGTTCTAATTCATAGAGAGGGTGGGGTTGCGAAAAAAATCCCGACTATTTCGCACGCATTTTCTCAAGCGGATCGGAGCTTACCAACTACTTGGGCACCAATTAGCTATTACGATGATGAGGCGGTGCTTTTCCCAGCAACATCCGAAAGGGTTTCTGGGAATCATTCTTTTGTCTTAAATACGCCTAAAAATAAAGAAATCTCGTCTAGCCAAGAAAAAAATAATTTACGAGTCCGTATCCTTAAAGCAAAAACAGGCCCACAGACCTTGAAGGTTTTGTTTGACGTCCCTGTAACACCTAGCACTCCAAAGAGTCAGGTGTCTGTAGAACCTAAAGTTGTATTAAAGAAAGAGTCGATTAGGAAGAAGGAAAATAACTACGGATTTTTACCTTACTTCTTTCTTGCTACGGGTTCAGCTGTCTTCATATTCCTTATTCTAGGTTCAGGACTGCTTGTTGCGTCTCATGTTAACTTTGCACCTGCGAGCGGTGCGTACACTGCGAATGCGTATGTGAGCTACCAGTATGCGCAAGATACAATTCGTGAGATTCCTGGCCTCCAAGTAGGTTACGATTCGTTAAAGGGTTTCTTTTTGTTCATCAAAGATTCTCCAGGCGCTTTGTTTTTAAAAGGTGCTGAGTTCTTAAAGTATCTAATCAATCTCGTGTAGCCGAGATATTACATTTTTATTGGTTTTTTAAAAAATGTTCTCCAATCCGGAGAACATTTTTGTTTTTTTGATCTAAAAAATTCATTTTTTCTTTCGATATTGGTTTTTATCGTGGCTAATTTTTATTTATAGGCAGTATCTATTTTTTTGTGCCTACTTTTTAATTTTTAATAGGAATTATTTTTCTTTAAAAATATTTTTAATAATAATCTAATCCACATAGTATATTTTTTTTCTTAGATATTTTTTCCGAAATGACTAGTAAACTAATAGTTAGTTCGCCTCTTTCAAATGTCAGATTTATCTCAAAAGAAAGACACTCCTCAACCTTTCTATCTCTCTCCTAAAGAGGCTGGAGTTTTGGTTGGATATACTCCTGATTATGTTTCTAAGCTTTCTCGAGACGGATCAATTGTTGCAAAAAGAGATGGCCGAAATTGGTTAGTGGAGGGGAACTCACTCAAGGCATTTGCTGCTCAGGTTGTCATTGAAGAAAAAAAGAGATTGGAGGTACTCAAAGAAGAGCGAGCAAAAGCATATAAGGCTAGTAGGGAATTTTTACCTCTTCGTGAAGCCGGATTGTTGTTTGGATACACACCAGACTATCTTGCAAAACTTTGTCGTGATGGTTCTGTACAGGCTGAACGAGATGGGCGTGAGTGGTTTGTTGAGCGGGCAAGTTTGGAGGAGTTTGCTACGAACGTAAAGCTTGACGAAACATCACGCCTTGAGTCTTTGCGAGATGCTCGTACTCAAGAATATCAAAAGGGCAAGGCTGGTTTATTTTCTGCATTCAAAAAAAAGAATGGTGCGTCACGGTATCCCATTTTTGCTTCAACTCTTTTAGGTCTTGGTGCCTTCTTTCTGATTTTCTTTTTTTCCTATGGGGTTCTTTTTTCTGGAATTGATTTTGAAAGTATTGCGCGCGTTTTTCGCCCGTCTCCATTTGTTGCCGTACAAAATCCAGTTGCGACTTCTACACCTCCTACAAAGACTGAGCCGGTTGCGATGGTTACTAATTACAATACTTACAACAACACCTACAACAACACAACGAATGAATACAATTCACAGACAATTGAAGGCATGTCTTCGGCAGACCTGGCAATCGAACTTCAAGGATTTAAAAATACAGTGCTCTCGCAAGTGTATGGCGCAATCTCAAATATCTCCTCCAATGTTGCGGGCAACACACATGCAATTCAGCTAACGAATCGTATTGATCAACTCGCATCAGTAAATATTTCTGGTTCAACATTCACCGGTGGCAGTATCGCTAACTCAACTATTACTAACTCAAATATTTCTGGTGGTACAGGTTCTTTCACAACCCTTTCTGTTAGTGGAGATACAACACTTGCGACAACCACTATCACTGGACCTTTTACGCTCACTTCAACTGCAACAAGTACTTTTGCAAATGGCCTTAATTTATCATCGGGCTGTTTCTCGATTAACGGTGTTTGTTTATCAACTACAGGAGGAGGTTCTTCTTCTGGTGGTACATGGTCTACAACAACTTCGTCAGTTACTGGTCAGTTTGTTAATTATTCCACCAACTCAACTGACATTGTGGCAATTGGTGGTAGTGCAACTACTAGCGCAAAGTATTGGTTTGATCCAAACACTCAAATTTCATATATATCAGGCTCCGTTGGTATCGGCACTACTAGCCCTTTTGCACGATTTTCTCTTGCTGGTGCAAACGGCAGTACTTCAAATCTTTTTGCTATCTCCACTTCTACTGCCGGCGCAACAACCACAGCGCTCACTATTGATAGCGGAGGAAATCTTTCACTTTTGAATGGTGCAAACGCAACCATTAGTGGCGTACTCACGCTTGCACGCGCGCTTGGTATTGCAAGTGGTGGTACCGCAACCACAACCTTCTACAACGGAGGAGTGACCTTCTACAATTCAACCTTGGGAACCCTGTCGCAAGCAGGTGATGGAAAAGGACTCTTCTGGGATGAGGCAAATAAAAGATTGGGCCTCGGCACCACCAGTCCCGTCTCCACACTCTCCGTCCAAGGCAACGCATACACCAGCGGTACCTCATTCTTCGGAGGCGCTATCACCGCAACTTCAACCTTCACCTCAACTGCAACATCACCAAACACACTCCCATACGCATCCACCACCGCACTCACTGTTTCAGGTAACACATTCCTCACGGGACTCTCTGGACCAAACGGTCTCGCAATCAATTCAGCAGGACAAGTGTACACAGCTGCAACTTCAACACTCTCAACTATTTCAGGAACACTCTCTACATCACAAGGAGGCACTGGAGTGAACGCATCTGCATACACCGGAATCTTTGGAATCAACAACGGTGTTGTATACAACGCTGCCACCACCACATACTCATCAGGCCTCACATACTCCGCAGGCAACGTCACGAACACGGGTGTCACTGCATTGTTTGGTACTGCAAATCAAATCACTACATCAGGTTCAACAGGTTCAGTGACGCTTTCACTTCCATCACTTCTCTTCCTCACCAATGCTTCCTCTACCGCGCTTTCTTCTCTCGACTACCTCACTGTTGGTCGCATTGCATCAACAACAATTAGAGGAGAGACATCCGCTACATCAACTTTTGCAGGAGGTGTTGATGTAGCAAGAGGAATCACATTGAACTCTGGTTATATTTTCGGTGCGGGACTTTCGACTTGTTCTGGATCTGCTGACAAACTTTTGTGGAATGCAACAACAGGAAAATTCTCTTGCGGTGCTGACGCCGGAGCTGGAGGGGGCATCACTTCAATCGGTGCGTTGGGACAGGGACAAACAGCTGCGAGTCAAGTTTTTGCGACATCAAGCGATACTAACATCGGCCTCACTATTACTTCTTCTGCTGATGTTCACACCTTTACTTCAACTTGGGCGGGTGTACTTGCGGCAGGAAGAGGAGGCACTGGCATCTCGTCACCAACTGCTGCAGGTATTCTTCTCGGCACATACGCAGGTGGTGGTTGGCAACAACTTGCCACCTCATCACTTGGTCTTCTCACCACCAATGTCGCTGAAGGCTCCAACCTCTACTACACCGACTCCCGTGTGAACACATACATCAATGCATCAACCACCATTCCAAAGACGTACACAGCGAATACTTTTTCTTCACTCCAAACATTTTCAAACGGTGTCACCTCGAACGCACTCACCCTCGGCACTCTCAACGGTCCTCTTCAGGCAAACAGCGGTGTTGTATCAGCAACCACATCCATAGGTACTCTCTATGGAGGAACAGGACTCACTTCATACACACTGGGGGACACTCTCTATGCATCTGCAACCAACGTTCTTGCTCGCCTAGGTATTGGATCAGGAGGACAAACACTCGCAGTATCAAACGGTATACCAAGTTGGGTCGCCACCACCACCTTCTCATCAGGTCTCACATACGCAGGAGGCAACGTCACCAACACGGGTGTTCTTTCAAACATCGCAGGCACTGGTATCACGGTGTCAGGAGCAACAGGCAACGTCACCATCTCAAACTCTGGTCTTCTTTCACTCCAACAGCTTGGTGGTGGCACAGCACAAACAGGAGCAATCACATTCGCAACATCTTCTGACACCAACCTCCTCTTCAACGTCACCAACACTGCTGGTGCTTTCACCTTCACACCAGCATGGACTGGAACATTGGCAGCAGGTCGTCTTAACTCCAATGTCGTACAAGCAATCACCAACGACACTAACATCACAGGAAGTATCTCTGCACAGAACTTAACGCTTGGGTGGACAGGAACACTGGCAACAACACGAGGTGGTACTGGCTGGGCAGCAGTACAAGCATCCGCTCTCTTATATGGAAACGGCACCGGTGCTCTTGCAACAACAACCGCAGGAACTAACGGACAAGTACTCGCATACTTGAATGGTATTCCAACGTGGACGGCGACATCCTCAATCAACAATGGCGTCACTTCCCTCGCACAAACATACGGCTCTGCACAAACAGGTGCTATCACATTTGCGACATCCTCAACTGCATTCAACGGACTCACATCAAACCTCGCAATCACTAACTCATCAGGTGCCTTCACCTTCGCACCCACACTGTCAGGAACATTAGGAGTTGGTGGTGGAGGCACCGGCGCATCAACATACTCATACGGTCTCATCTATTCTCCAGGTGGCACCACCGCACTTGCAAACATTGCAACATCATCACTCGGTCTCCTCACCACTAACGTCGCTGAAGGTTCCAACC
>JBBAAE010000026.1:0-10074 GCA_041658485.1 Minisyncoccota bacterium | reverse complement strand
CGCAGCTTAACCATTTCATCTTCGTGCGCCTGCCTCTTGACTTCCCGAGTGGCCCGGTGTTCCTCTCGTTTTTGTGACTTATCCATAGCGCTAGACTAGCAGAACCAAAGGACTAGAAACAGACTTTACTTCTGGAAGATGAGACCCAGAAACAAAATAAGGGGGTCAAGTCTTTACATTTAGCGTTTGCCGCAAATGTCCTTTAATATCCTGCTCACTGTGACGTAATGCAAACCCGTATGCTCGGATATTTCTCTTTGTGAATAGCCGAATTCATAGACCGCCTCATGAATACGCTGATCTCTCTTCTTCTTGTTAAGCGATTGTTCCGTGTTGATTAATGCAGCCAGCGGCGGCCGATTAACGTATCTTTGCGCGCGGTTGATCTCTTCAATATCCTCTTTATCCCAGACGTCTTCATCGAATCGGCTGACAAACGAGTCGGTTCCCAGGAAGCAGCCGCCTCTAATATAATCGAACGGCTTGTCGTGGTCTGCGTCAGGTTCTTCAATATAAGCGATATATCGCGTTTTTGCGTCCGATCTTTTCCTTGCGAATTGCGAGAGTATCCAATCAGCCGTTATGAAGCCACCGGCCTTTTCGTCTAAGCCTGAAATAGTGCGGTAGCTGCTCCACCTATATTCGCCAGGATGCACAACCAAGCCGGCTCTAACCGGATTTCGCTCGATATACCTGCAAAGACAAAGAAGATATTCATCCTTTTCGATAAGAATCGCCTTGTAGCGTCCCTGGAAAACGTGGCCCACAGTCATATTCATCGCGTTGAAGCGTTGTGTATAGACTCCGTTAATATAGCGCATGGCTTGGGATAGATTTCCGTCAGGGGTCTCGACAAGCAGATGGTAGTGATTAGTCATGAGGCAATAGGCGTGAATCAGGATGTTGAACCGACTCGCGCCTTCTTTTAAGACTTCGGTGAAGCGTTCTCGGTCCTCTTCAGATCTGACAATTGCTTTTCTTTCGTTACCGCGGCTCATAATGTGATAGACAGCCCCGGGGTATTCGATACGCAGTGCTCTTACCATGTTGCCAGATTAGCAGAACCGCGGGACTAGAAACAGACTTGACTTTTAGAAGACGAGACCTAGAAACCAGGTTTTAAGAGAATGTTAAAAGTAAAGACTTGACCCCGTTAATGCCCATTGCGAGGAAGCGCTCTGGCGCTGACGAAGCAACCTCCCGGAATTCAAGATTCAAGACCCGATCACGTTTATTAACTTTTATTATTTACCTAAGCCTTGCCTGGCCATATTATATTTGCAATTTCCGCAAGCTCATAACTACGTTTTTCCACTGTCTCCTCGGGATTAAGCTGAAAATCATTAATCCGTTTAGCGAGGGCCTTGTTGGTCCTAAACGGAGAGACCGCAAACGCCTTTTCAACCTTTTCCTTCATCGGTTTATTCCCAATACGTTTATTCGTCTCCTCATCAAGCAAAGTAAGATTACCAATATTGTTCAAGTAATCCTGAACATCTGCGATACTGAGACCCCAAAGGCTTGGTTCCCTAGGAATAATGTGCTCAAGATTCGGTTTGGCATGCATTATAGATGGGTCTTCGTGGGAAAATATTTCAGAAAAAACAAAATGCAGAAGTCGATTGTCGCCATTCTTCTTATACTTTAGCTCTGCAATTAACGTGCTCTTGAAGTCATCATCATTCTCAACCTTCTTAAACAGTTTATTGAAATGATCTACCGTCATTCTATTCATTTCCTTTTTCTTATAGCTAGCAACATGTTGACATAAGCCCGCAAATGTTTTTTCGTAAGCCGAGGGGCTTATCGTAGTGAACTTAGCGCGAATTGAGAACCTTAATAGCAGGTTTATATCCCTTTCTAGTTGTGTGTCCGTATAGTTCTTGTTCGCATATTTCTTTTTTAATAATGCCAATAAAACAGCATAAGGTTGGTCAACATCAAGCAATCTGAATGTCTCAATCGCTCTTAGCATAGTCTTTGAAAGTTTTCGGCCTGGTGCCTTTAAGAGATTAATATATGCTTCCGCCCGCATGGCTGTATATATCTCAGCATCACTAAGAAGCTCTTTTGAGAAGTTGTCAATTTCAATAAAGGACTTCTTCTTTATCTTGCTTTTACTAATGGCATCATAGAGTCTTGATTTTGGAATCAACTCGCCCGTTTGTGCGATCCACTGATGTCTTAGGAAAGTTGTAAATAGATTCATCTTTGTTGTTTCAAATAGATTTTCAAGAGAATCCCATCTCGATTCAATGTTACTGCGCAGATTGAGGTCTTTTGTCTGCTGCGCTGCTGCTCCAAGCACCGCATTCTTTAGCATATCTGCAACCGAGAGACCTAATCCTGTTGTATTGAGTCCTTCGAACAATCCATTAGCATCGCTTTCCGATTCACACATGATTCTTATAAATACCAGAGTGTTGATACGAGTTTCAAGATCGCAGAGTCGTTTAAAAGCCTCTTCGTCGCCAAGTTTCTTTCTATTAGCATGGTCTCTTACAAGTCTTAGTAAAGAAAGATACGCGCTGACATATGTCTTTTGGTTTTCATCATATAGATTCTTGTCAATTCCATCTCCCGATGGTGTATGGAGAAGTGTGCTAAAAACGTTCTCAAGCGATTCCTTGTACGGTTTAAGGCGAAGCGTTTTTTCAATCGGTGGTAGTTTTGTTCTATAGATTAGTGAATCTTCAATTCTTTTCAGCATATCGTCATATGATTCTTTAAATGCATCAGCAATCTTTAGACTTTTTGCCTGATCGCGTATTGCAGCTAGTAACAGACAAAGCGTAGTTAATCTTTGTTGACCATCTATTACTTTATATCGTCCATCGGGGTCCTCATCTTTTTGAAGAAGGACAATAACGCCTATAAAGAGTTCAGGATCGTATTCAACTATACTCTCCAGTAAATCTGCAATATGTTTTGTTTTCCACTCATAAGGTCTCTGAAAATAAGGAAGCGCGTACCTCTCTTCTGACGTAAAAAGTTGTCCAAACTTAATTGTCTTGGCATCTTCTATTTTGCCTGCTCCTGGCATTCTTCCTCCTTATTTGGTAGAAACGTTTTCTTGCTTACGAGCTAGTCCTCTTTGTTTAGAACAGCTTCCAAGAGACCCTGCTTTGCCATTTTTAGGTTCATTAGATAATCAACCTTATTGAACCCGATCCTAATCTGATTCTTTTGCTTTTTCCATCCTGGTCCGTCAGTAACCCAAATGAAACCACAGCCTGCAGCTGCAAGTTCGTTGTGGCGGTTTATATAAGAGTCAACAATTTCTTGTGGTTTTGATCCAGACCCAGCGAAAAAATTAACTTCGACGTTTACCAATTTATTGCCCTTCGTCACGATAAAATCAGTCTTCCGGTTTCGCAAGACGGCTGGCACCCTGAGACCACGTTTTGCCTCAACAAAGCCAAACGTGGTCTGGCTAAATACTTCAAGCCCGGGATTGGCTTTGGCAACATTTGCGAGAACTGGACCCATAAGTGACTCCATCGCAGTTCCGCTTCGATTCTTACGCGCATTTGTATCCATCCCGACTTCTGTGCCAAATAAATAGTCGCGCAATGTAGTAAGGCCGGTTAGCATATTGAGGATCCCAGTAAGCTCGCAGAACCTGATGATCCGATCAATCTCAGTCAATGTTATCGCTGTATGCTTGGTTGGGAACTCGTATAGCAGTGTTTTTGGGGAAGAGCCAGTACCGTCGACGATCATGATTTGTGAATTTCGTTCGGCAATCAATAAGGGAAGAACTTTTAAAACTTCCGGATATTTTTGAAGTAATGCCTTGAAATCATTCTTAATATTCTTTGATCCTGCCAGGGAACTCAGAATACCTATTTCAACCTTGAGCTTCTGATTATTTTCTTTTACTTTTCGCCAATCCACAAAGAAGTCATAGGTTCGATTGGTCTCAAGAAGTGTTCTGAGGAATTCGGCAATTATGTCATCTAGTGAACTAAGCCCAAGTGCTGCCTTGTACTCCTTAAGATCCGCCATTTGTCCCCGCTTCTGCTGTTCTGTCTTGCCTACCCCGTATAAACATACACAAGAAGGTACTGATGGGCAATAGTAAGGTGGGCGGATAAATTATCTTCATTGCCACATATCTTTGGCGCAGCTACTATGATTTCTTTAATGGCCAATGGCAATTCTTTTAGCTTACTATGGAGCGCGACCGCAATAGGTTTAATATACTCTCCGATTCTTGCGTCTTGGGTTTGAACAACACAATATCCACCGGTTTTGATTTTCTGTATTCCTACTTCAACCTCCTCGACAGTTTTCTTAATCATCGCGTCTGCATTAAGAAATGGCGAGCTGTCGTTACCGCTTGGAGACGTCCGTACAAACAGCAATCCTTCTTTTGAAACTTGATTAGCATATCGATTATCAACGTTCTTCTTGATTGACTGATCAATTTTGTCCTCGTCAAATATCCAGACTGTTGTTGTCTCAAAATCCTCAATCTCCACAGATTTGCGACCAAGCTCGCGCGGAGTATTTTGAGTATGCATGTTAACTGTATCTTCTCTAAGATCACCGCTCAAAGGCTTCTCAAATATTGGAAGATACTCGTGGGCGAGCAATAGGAAGTTATACTTTATACTGTTGTCTCGCCAAAATCCTGTAGTCTTACAGTTATGCTGACGCTTTATTATTAGTTCCTTTAGCACAAACCCGGCATCCAAAAAAGCCTGTATCGTGCCAAAACCCATTGGCACAACATGTTTTTTCTGTCTTGTATCGCCAATAAGAATCGCACACTGATGCCCAGGCTTTAGCACCCGATAACTTTCTTTAGCAACCGACTTCATCTGCTCTAGAAATTCAGGAACTTCAAGATTTGAAAGATCTGATTTGGTGTCATGAGTATATGAAACGATGTTGGCATAGGGTGGATGTGCACAGATGAGATCGATCGATTCGTCCTTTATCCCCTCTAGCATTCGTGCGTCGCTTACGCCAAATAGCGGTTCAAATATCTGGTCCGCAACAAATGCATGGTCTCTCTTAACACGCTCTGAATCGATCTCAAACTCAGAGTTGGCAATCGCCAATTCTATAGCTGCGTCGTTTATATCTAGACCGATAAATTTCCGGCCGAGTAGTTTTGCCTCAACCGCAGTTGTGCCTCCCCCACAAAAATAATCAAGGACTGTATCGCCTTCAGCAGAGTATTTTAAGATTACGTTCCGCGGGATATATGGAGACCAATTCCCGCGATATTCACCGCTATGCGTTGCCCAATTTCCGCGACTTTTAAAGCTCCAAACGGTGGTCTTTTCTTCGACAAAATCCTTAGGTCCAAATTTCTTAATCTCTTTATTTCGACCAACCTGGCTTATGTTTGTGCCGGTCTGTCTCGTGATCATTCGCTCAAGTTGACGAAAAGAAATTCCATAACGATCGCCAATAGTAACGTCAGGCATGCCCTTCTCTTTATCAGCTAAAACTGCACGCTCAACGTCGTCCTCCGAATGACTGTTTTGGATATGGACTTTAAGCGACTCTTCTATTCTTTCGTTACATATCGGACACGTTCGAACATCGCCTTGTAGGTCTGTCTCGGTTATTGCCATTTGTTCTCCGTTTTACGGCTTGGGTTGATTTCATTCTATCAGAACTATCTGATGTAGGGTGCGTAGATTATACCAAACATGTGTTCGTGTTTCAAGATATTGGAAATGTGCCTATAGCGCCAGGGACTATAGGTAGGAAACCGTAGTTGTTGGTTTACTAGAAACATATTGTGATCACTAGACTATGATAGGCAGAAAATTGAATCCAACAGTTCTGGGCAATATGTTAGGTCTTCTTTTTAAGATCTAAGCCCATGGCCATAAGTTCCTTATGTAGACTCTCTTGCCATTCCTTATCAAAAGGAATATATAGAACGCCATCCAGGTCTGATGGCAATTCGACACCTTCAACATAGAGCGTGGGTACGCAAGCGCGAGTAAGTTTTCCGACAAAGTAGCCTAGCTCATAAATAACGTTTTGTCGCGCGCGCGATTGAAGTTCCGTCCCGATCCTTTTTATACCCCCGCGATCATCTGGTGTTAAGATCACAACGGCACATGCGACATCAGAGCAGTCCTCGAGTTTTTCGATTATTGTCCGTCCCTTGTTTGGCTGTTCATGTAGAATTATTGGGTCAAGGCCAACGCTTTTGAGATACGCTGCAACTTTTTGCTTAGCAGATGTCTTTCTTCCATGCACAACAAATACTTTTTTGTTATTCTTTTTTGCTTTTTTTCGGGATTTAGTACTCGCTTTTACTTGTTTAGCTTTTTGCGCCGGCTCAATACTTTTCCTAATTGTCATACTTCTTATTGTTGCCAAATCTTCGGAATCTATGTATTTTGCCAAATCGATACCCCGTTCATGAGCTAACAACAACGTTGCCTGCTCTCGAGTCATCGGTCCCCGTTCTGATGTTTTTATCTCTGATACTAATTGCGAGAGGCGGCTTGGGTGTCTACCAAGCGTCTCAATAAGTTTCTGCCTGACATTTTTTATTTGTTGTGCATTTGCCATTCAAATCATGCCTTGGGGGTTTTTGATGACTTGGTTGGGTTCTTACGGGCTCTGGATATCGTTATACTAACAGCGTTTGCCGTCACACCAAGCATGGTCGCGATTTCGATTGGACGAAACCCCAAACTTGTCAGTAATTCAACTTGATCCTTTTGACTCATCTCTCGCATATCTCGTAGCTCTTTAATTACAAGAATACTCGATATGCGCTTAAGCTCCTCCAAAACTAACATCATCGTGTCCTCGCTCATATTTCCTCCAATCTATATCCCTATAATGCTTTCCTATATATTTTCTCTGCCCCCTTTGTCTCGTAATCTAGCAACCCATACTCCGTCAAGATCGCCAAATGATAATTTATATTCTGGGGTTTGGTGCCAAGTACTTGAGCAATCTCTTTTGAGGATTTAGGCTTCTCACACTGTTCGTAAATGTCACGCTTGATATCAGCCGCTAGCACTTCTTTCTTTCGCTCTTCAATCAATGGGCCATTCACCAGTTTATACATTGCTTTCAACTGCCGTAAGTATACGCACAGCTCTGTAGTATCAGCTACCTCTGCCACTCTTTTTACCTCCTTAGAGTAGTCTCTTGGGGATACTCTGTTTTCCTTGTTTCTCTACCCTAATCAAGCCCTTTTGCTCCAAGGCAACGACTAGCAGCCTAACAGCCTCACCCGAAACACCTGCTTTCTGCGCAATTGCTTCTAGGTTGCGTTTCCCGTCGAAGTAGCTGTACATTTTCTTCTGGTTAGCCGTCTTCAGATGCTCGGACTCTATCCGCTCACGCAAGACGTCTGCTTTGTCTACCACAAGAATTTGTAGCTGTTCTCGAATCGCTTTAAGCTCCTTAAGAACTTGGTCTTCGTTATCCATTATCTCACCGCCTTATACTTGCCAAGCATATTGTGTTTTTATTTATCTTATTATAGCACATCATTACATGTTGCTATAAAACATACTTGTTTTATGACACGACCATATGTTCGTGTCTTTTACATCTGCATAACAAGTACATAGCTATCGTGGATGAGTTGGTGTTACTGTTGTTCAACACTCCCCAGCTCGCGTAATCATTTGTCTCTTCAAGGCCACTAGGTGCGAACCACTAATACCGATCGTTTTGGTGGAGACAATCAATCCGAACAGCTTGCCTCAAACAATTGGGTGGGTGGGGGCGTCAAACAAAGGGGTCATTTTTCTCTTTGTTTCTGTTCTTGCTCCACCAAACACGACTCTTCCTGGATTTGAAAGCGGCGTCTCAGTTCCTGCGGCTGATTTGCGGGGCGCCCCAGGATGACACTTCTCTGATTGCCTCTGGTTTTTGTTCCTGTTCATCCGTGTAATTTGGCATTTCCCCTCCGTTCCCATATCTTTGAGAAATGAGGAATATATTACCACGGACTATAAGTAGCACCCGCGGAATGAGGGGAGTAAGGGAAGAGAACCTTCGCTTCAGGGGAAGAACGCTTTCGCGTTGGGAAGACGCGCTAACGCGCAGGGAAGAAGGTTTGGGGGCTAGGGAAGAAAGAACTTGATACATGTTAGGGAAGAGCGCTTCGCACAGGGGAAGACGCGCTGACGCGCGAGGGAAGATAAATCCTAGTGTGAGGGGAAGAGAATCGGAGATTCAGGGGAAGAACGCTTTCGCGTTGGGAAGAGCGCCTATCGGCGCAGGGGAAGAAAGTTCGGGAGTCAGGGAAGATTACTTCAAAGCTGTCGTGGTTAAGGCGTTGATTTGTTTGTTGAGAAGGAAGGAAGTGCGCTCAAGGTGCCGTTGCGCTTCACTAATAGAATCTTTAGATAGAACGCCAAGTCTATCGCATACCTCAAAGTGAGTATCCAACTCAGATAGTGATCCGCGAGCAATATAAAGAAAACGTACATAGTCTTTCCGACTGTTTCTGGCAGCGCCTTCAGATATATTGGCTGGTATCGACGTCGCCGCCCTTTTTATTTGGCTCGCCAATCCAAACTGCTCATCTTTAGGCAATTGTCGACATAAACGATAGGATTGTTCGACAAGCACTATCGCTTCCTGCCAAACAGCAAGATCCTTGTGCGCCTGTTTATAGATTTTGCCCCTTCTCCTTTACCTGCATAATTCGTCCCTGATCCTTATGTTTTTCCCCTGGGCGAAGCCCTCTTCCCCGCGCAAAGCGCTCTTCCCTGGCCTCAAACATTCTTCCCTAGGCCGAAGGCTGGCTTCCCTATTTTTTCAATGTTTGAACCCAATCGGGGGTCTGGGCGTCTCCGGCGGGGTCATGAGTTCTCTTATATATTCAAAAACAATAGCGAACTGACCATCATACTTTGTTTCCATATCTCGCATTTTTCGCGACAACTCTTCACGGGTCTCAAGAAGCCGTCTCAGCTCCATAAATATCCGGACGATCTGGATGCTTGCCTGAATGGCGGTGGCGCTCTTGATTACATTTGCCAACATAAGCGCACCGTGTTCAGTAAACGCATATGGAAGATACGGGGAATACTTCAACTGATCGCAAAGGTGGTCGCATTTTGCGACCACCTCGTTCTTCTCGGTTTCCGTCAGTTGAAACATGAAATCATCTGGAAATCTTTCGATGTTACGTTTGACCTGTTCATTGAGTCGCTTCGTCGTAACACCATACAAATTCGCAAGATCGACATCGAGCATTACCTTCTTCCCTCTCATGAAGAGGATTGATCTTTCGATATTTTCTACTAGCGTTAGTCCTTCTTCGTCTGTCATTGTTGCCCAGGATGCTTAAACCCAATTGGCGGCCTGGGCGTTTCCGGCGGGGTCATTAATTCGCGGATCGCGGCGAATATCATTTGGATCTTCTCATCGTGGTTTGAGTATTTTCGTTCGAGATCGTCAATTTTGGCCGTCAGTTCCTGATTTGTTTCTATCATCCTTCGCATCTGAACAAACGCGCGCATAATCGCGATGTTTACCTCAATAGCCCTCTGGCTTTTTAATACGCTAGAGAGCATCGCCACACCTTGCTCGGTGAAAGCGTATGGCTTAGATCGTCTAGTTGTAGCAAGATTTAAAGTCACAATTTGTGACTTTAAATCTCTAATCTCCTGCTCAGTAAGCTGGAACATGAAATCTTTTGGGAACCTTTCTATGTTGCGCCTGACCGCCTGCATAAGAACTTTTGTGTCAACGCCATAGAGAACAGCCAAATCTTGGCCAAGCATTACCCGCTGACCACGGATAAAGTGAACCATACCCGCAATATTCTTAAGTTTGACCGAAGTGATTTCTTTATTCATTAAAGCGTCCCGTATTCACCAATATGTCTATTATGCTTCAACCATAACAAACATATGTTCGTATGTCAATGGTGAAGACTCGAGGCGATGGGGAGAAGAAGATTGGCAACTAGGGAGAAATGATTAACGGCAGGGAGAAAGAACAAGAACCATGGAGAAGCGGATTGGAGGTCGAGGGAGGAAAAATATATGTTTATGGATATAAATCTAGATACTTCCCGCGCTCGTGGATTTCGATATGCGAGAAAGCCTTAAAGAAATC
>JBBAAE010000025.1:0-11662 GCA_041658485.1 Minisyncoccota bacterium | reverse complement strand
GCCATAAATTCGGCTAGAATACGCAGATTGCTGGGATAGCTCAGTTGGTAGAGCGCGCCCCTGAAGAGGGTGAGGTCCCCGGTTCGAACCCGGGTCCCAGCACATTTAAAAGTTTGTTATAATTTCTCAAACACTATGGATTTTAAAGATGTCCCTAAACACTACGCATCGCGAACGCATGAAAAAATGCAGGAGGTTTTAATGAATCCGAGCGCTCTAGGTCCTACGATTCACTACTACATGATTCGTGGCGGTAAAGACCAGCGCAATGTGACGGTATGGGAACCAGGGCTTGTGAACGGTGAATATATCAAGACCTATGGCCATTATCATGTCGGCGATCTTGATGAAAACTACTGGATTATTCTTGGAGAAGGTATTGCCCTTCTTCAGAAGCGCGCACTTGATGCATCAGGGAATCCGCAGGCAGATGTTATAGAAGAGTTTCGCGCAATATCTGTGAAAGCGGGGGACAGTGTGTACATGCCAAAAGACTTTGGACACTTGGTAGTTAACACGGGGAAAACATACTTCGTAACTGCTGATGACAGTCCTGTCGATTTTGAAGAGCGCGACCCAGTATCCTTACCAGGGCATGCAGACTATAAGCCAGTACAACAGATGCAGGGATTTGCATACTATGTTATTGAGAAAGACGGTAAGCCTGCACTCGTGAAAAATCCAAAATACAAAGAGATTCAGAAGACTGACTTTGGTGGATTGCCCCTGGTTTAATTTTAATTTATGACTGAAAAAGTGAGATATCAACTTGCTGGTCACCCACATACTGGTGTTGTTATTGTTATAGAAAGAGAGCCTGGCGTACCAGAAAGAAAACGAACACCAGTAGATGTAGGCAACCATTCGACCCACATTGTGTTACGGGAAGCACCTGATGGGCTCCCCATAAGGATTCCGCATAATCGATTTTCATAATTAAAAAATTCAAAATAAAAACGCCCCTCGAGGGGCGTTTTTATTTAACTAATCGTTGAACCTTTCCCCTAAAAGCTCTAAGCCAAAAGCCCTCTTAGTTACCCCTTAACTTTGAGTTTTGTTTGACGGTTCTTGTTTATTTTTGGAAGTTTGAGTGTAAGGAGGCCGTGTTTTTCACTCGCCTCAGCTGAGTCGACATCAATTTCAGCAGGAAGGACAATGGTTCGTGCAAATGCTCCCCAATAGAGCTCTCGGTACACATACCCATCTTCGCTCACTTCTTTCTGGTCAACGCGCTTTCCCTGTATAGTCACCATGTCTCTGGTGATAGCAATATCCAAGTCTTCTGGTCGTACCCCTGCCACGAGTGCACGGATCATGATATCTGAATCGTTCTGGTATACATCAACGGTAAGCTGTGCGGCACCTGGCTCTTCGCGTTCAGGAACAGTAATAGGCCCGCTGTCTTCATCATATGAGTTATTTTGTACCGGTGTTTTTTCTTCAAAGGTATCGAAGTCGTTGTCGAAGTTCGCACCAGTAAGTCGATCAAAGAATGAGGGTTTTTTTGCCATAGTACTAAAATGATTATTGGTTTCTTCTTCTCATAAATATCTTTTCCCACCAGAGTGGACGGGCTAGGCTTTTGATGCGTTCAAGTGCAAGTAGTACGAAAATGATACCAAACCACACGCCTAGAAAAACCGTGAGTGTGGCACCTGATCCACTAATGATTATAAGGAAATTAAAGAATGCATGCAATAGAATCGCGAGGATAACTCCTATGACTCCGTACCAAATTTTTTGAATTCGTTCGCGATAGTATGCAAATGCGAGTGCTCCACCAATCACCGATGATGAAAGCACATGTACCAGTGTTGCGCCAATAAAGCGGAGGTTTCCAGAAACCAAACCTTCAAAGATTTGTCCGTTAGCTAGGGGATTAAAAATAAAAAGTGTATTTTCGAGTGCGGCAAAACCTAGCGCAACAGTAATGAGGTATATTGGAAAATCAATAGGTTCATCAGCATCACGCTTTCGGAGAATCATTACATACGCAATCAAAAATTTTGTAACTTCTTCAATTCCTGCCCATATCAGGATGAGTGGAAAACTCATAGTGAGATATGTAGCAGCTACTTGTTGAAAGGGAAGCACAATGAGAACGCCCACCATGCCCGAGACAAATGCTAAGAAGATGAGTTTGCGTGGTTCGGGGCGCTTCGAGTCTTCAAAGAGCCAAAAGGTAAGCCAAATGAGTACCGGTATCAAACTCAGGAAGAATGCAGCGAACGCTGACTGAGTGCTCATAAGAAAAGAGAACATATAAGTATTCTAACGCCTGAATTAGAGGTTAGGGTTTAGCCAATAGGGTATAGGGGGAACTTTTATACAGATGTTCCCTAAACCCCACACCCTAGTGGCTAGCTTCTGGCCAGGGAGCCACTATCAATAATTCAGTTTCCTTTTGGGGGAGATATGTCCAGATTTCTTCGGTGACAAATGGCATGAATGGGTGGAGGAGCTTCAGGAAGCACTGCAGTGTTTCGTAGAGGAGTTTTTGTCGAGATGCTTTCTCTTCTTCACCAGCTCCCTTGAGTATTGGTTTTGATGCTTCAATTATTTCATCTGCGAATCGGTGCCAGATGAAGTGGTACAAAATATCGAAGGCAAGGTCGATTCTAAATTTTTCGATGTGTTCAGAAACATTTTTTGCTATTTCGGTTACTTCTGTGGCTAATAGTGCATCTTCTTTTGTATAGGGAGCGTTTGGCGTGCTTCCGCCACCATTCTCAAGTACGAAGCGAGCAATGTTCCAAATTTTATTTGCAAAATTTTTATATCCTCGTATTTTTTCTTCAGAAATTTTACTATCGGTTCCTGGTGCCATGCCAGCAATCAAAGAAACGCGTACTGCATCCATGCCGTATTTCGCTGCCATGTCTAATGGGTCAATGTTGTTGCCTAGGGATTTTGAAATCTTTCGCCCTTGTCCGTCACGAACTAATCCATGAAGATAGACTTTTTTGAACGGTACCTCATCGAGGAGGAATCCGCTCATAAGAATCATACGGGCTACCCAGAAGAAGAGAATATCGTATCCAGTTTCTAGAATTGAAGTGGGGTGGAAAGTTTTTAAATCTTTTGTCTCATTAGGCCAGCCAAGTGTAGAGAATGTCCACAAGCCAGAAGAGAACCATGTGTCCAAGGTATCGGGGTCTTGCTCCCATCCCGCACCTTCGGGTGCAGTGACTCCGACATATGTTTCTTCACCTCGGTACCATACTGGAATACGATGCCCGAACCATATTTGGCGTGAAATACACCAATCTCGGAGGTTATCTATCCAGTGGAAGTATGTTTTTTCGTATCTCTCAGGTGTAATGTCTACCGCCTTGCTCTCCACAGTCTCTCGCATCATTTTCTTTAGGGTCGTTTTCTTTCCATTTTTTTCAAACTCGGTGTTAACCCCCACAAACCATTGACGCTTTATTTGAGGCTCTATAGTGCCTCCACCACGGCTATTCGTCGCGATGTTGTGGACATATTTCTCATCAATTTTATCAATGAGCCCTTTTGCTTTGAGCTTCTCAATGATTAGTGGACGAGCTTTTTTGATGTGATTACCTTGAAATTCTCCTGCTATAGGGAGGAGAAGTCCGCGGTCGTCTATGACTTGCTCTATATCAAGCCCATGGCGCTTCGCAATCTCGAAGTCCACTACCGAGTGCGCGGGTGTAATAGTCATAACCCCTGAACCCATTTCCATATCAGCTGCTTCGTCTTTGATTATCGTTGCGGTGATGGGGCCGTTTATCCACTCAAGATCAAATGTCTGACCATGCTTCCATTCTTTATAGCGAGCATCTTCTGGATGCATCACAACATATTTATCACCAAACTTTGTTTCAGGTCGTACCGTGCCGATGACAAATGGTCCGTATTTGAAATAGTAGAATGGAACGGATTCTTCTACATAGTCCATTTCATCATCCGAAACAGTAGTTTGGAGTTTTGGGTCCCAGTTTACGATTCGGTATCCGCGATAAATGAGACCAGCGTTGTACATTCGTACAAAGGCCTCCATGACGGCATGGTATCTCGCGCTATCCATAGTGTAGGCATAGCGAGAAAAATCTAATGAGGCGCCGACACGTTTCATTTGCTCAACAATAGTTTTTTCGCTCTCTTTTACGAATACATCTATTCGTTTTAAAAGTTCATCTCGTCCGAGGTCATGGCGGGTTTTTTTCTCTTTCTTATAAATCTCTCCTTCGACTTTTGATTGAGTAGCGATTGCAGCAGAGTCGGCTCCAGGAATCCAGAGTGTTTTTTTGCCACTCATGCGAGCGTGGCGAATAAGTATATCTTCAATAACGAGCATCAATGCTGAGCCCATATGGAGAATGCCGGTAACATTTGGCGGGGGAAGTACCATTGAAAATGGCTCTGTGCGTTCTTGCGACCCTTCTACTCCGTTCAGGGCAGGTAGATTGTCAGGGTTGAAATAGCCACTTTCTTCCCAACGTGTATAGATAGCCTCTTCCGTTTCTTTTGAATTATATGGTTGTAGGAATTTTGGATCCATAATAGAGAATGTTACTCTCCCAGCTTTAAATTCCCAAGCGCCGATAAATTGCTTGCGGTATGTGTTCCCGATAGATGGCGGAGATAGCCAGCTACACCAATCATGATGGCATTATCACCAGTGAGTGTTGCATCAGGGAACAAAAGTTGAATGTCTGAAAAATCTTCATCTACCAACGCGGTAAGTGCGCGCTTAATTTCAGTATTTGCAGAAACACCACCACCAACCGCTAGGATTTTTGGCTCAGTTGCTTCAAGTGCTCGTTTGGTTTTTATTATCACGACATCGCGTGCTGCATCTTCAAATGCTTCTGCTATTTGTTCTTTGACTTTCTCGTCAATTTTATCCATGTCACGAAGTTTATAGAGCACTGCGGTTTTTAAACCTGAGAAAGAAAAGTCGCATGTATCGTCTTGTGCCATAGGTCGAGGAAAGGAGATTTCATTTTTTTCACCCCGTGCCCGTGACCTTGAAGCAACTTCAGCAATCTGAGGCCCTCCTGGATAGGGGAGATCAAGGAGTCGTGCAACTTTGTCGAATGCTTCACCAATGGCGTCGTCTCTCGTTGCTCCAATTTGTTCGTAAACAAAAGGCTCTTTCATTACCACAAACTCTGTGTGCCCGCCTGAAATAAGGAAGGCAAGGATAGGAAACTGCATCCCTGAAAGCTGAAAGCTGGAATCCGAAAGCTTTTTTAATAGCGCAGAGAAGATGTGTCCCTCCATATGATCGATCCCAATGACAGGAATATTCCAAGCTCGTCCCAAGCTTTCAGCGAAATTAATGCCTGTCCAGAGTGCTGGCTCAAGGCCAGGGCCTTTTGTTACCGCAATGAATGCAATGTCAGGTTTTTCAGTTGAAGCAAGAAAGTCTTCTATATTGCTTTTAAATGTTTGGTCGCGGATATTCTCGAGAGAGGACTCATGTACGGAGATGTCTTTGGTTCGTGATTTCAAAAGCCCGCTCGCCTTGAGGGCTTCAGTTGCAAGTGGTGCAAGATTGTTTTGGTGTTCGCGTTTTGCCAGATTGGGATATACCCCACCGTATGGAGCATGAAGGGTTGCTTGCGAGTAAAGGGCGTTTCCGAGGATGGTGAACGACGCGCCCTCAAATGAGCCTTCGCACTCAAGAATCGCTACCCCTGTTTCATCGCAACTGGTCTCAATGGCTAAGATTTTCATGTTCGGTGTATTATAGCGTAATGCCAAGAAACGACCTCCTTGTATGGATGGACCTCGAAATGACGTCTTTGGTAGATGTTACCAAAGACTCAATTATAGAAATTGCGGTGGTTATTACTGACACTAACCTTGCTGTTGTCGATGAAGGTCCCGATATCATCATCCACGCTGATTCAGCGGTTTTTGAAAATATTCCGTCGGATGTATTAGAAATTCACAAAAAAAGTGGAATTATTGAATCTTCAGTTGGGAGTGTGATTACCACCGAACAGGCTGAAAGGGAGGTACTTGCATTTGTTGAAGCACACACCGCCCCACAATCGAGCCCGCTTTGTGGAAATTCCATTCATATGGACAGGATGTTTTTACGTCTCCATATGCCTACTCTTGATTCCTATCTCCACTACCGCTGTATAGATGTCTCAACCTTAAAAGGGCTTGCGGAGCGTTGGAAGCCTGAAGTGTATGAAAATTGGAGGTCGTCGCGAGGTGAGAAAAAACACCGCGCCAAAGATGACATCCTTCAATCAATAGAAGAATTAAAGTTTTATCGGGAACATTTTTTGAGAATATAAAAATAAAAAGCGTCACTACTCCGATTAATCGGAGTAGCGTTCACCACTTACTACCTTCTATCTACTTATTATGAAATCCCTCTGGCGTGAAGACTTTCCTAAAGACACAAACCCTCTCCACTTTTTCCTCTTCTGCTCACGGCCGTATTGGAAGCCGGCAACGATAGCGCTTATTGCTGTTGTTATTGCGGGCTCATTCTCAGCCAGCATCGCTTATGTATTTAAGCTGATAGCAAATGCCGCCGCCGCTCTCTCAGTTGGTGGTTCGTATGAGGAATTAGCGTGGGCATGTGGCATGTTAGTCATTTTCCTCTTTCTCGCAAAAGCGTTTTGGCGCATTTCAGGATTCGCGGGCATGCGTTGGGCAACTGGCGCGCGAGCAACGGCCCGCCAGACGCTCACATCATATGTGACGCTTCACAGTCGTGCATATTTTTCTGATAGGTTTGCAGGCTCTATTGCAAATAAAATTAGCCAAGCCGGTGGAGGTATGCTCGAGATAGTTGAAAAAGTATTGTGGGATTTTCTTGAACTTATCGTTGCATCTGTGGTGAGTTTGATTATTGCTTTTTTTGTTTCTCCCATTATTGCCTCAATTCTTTTCGTGTGGCTACTCACCGTTATTGTAATTAATATGTATTTTGCGCGTAAGCGTCGGCCACTTTCCATGCACGCTCAAGCCCTTGAAACTAAGTTGACTGGCATGACTGTTGATCTTCTTTCTAATATCACCACGATGCAGGAGTATGCTAGGCGTGAATTTGAAATGGACAATTTTAAAGACGCAATATTAGAGCGTCGGACGGCTGGTCTAAAGAATTGGAGTTTTAGTGAGTATGTTCTCGTGCTCAACAATATCTTGCAGTTCATTTTTGGTAGCGCCATGCTTTTTATTGCAGTTCTTTTTATGCATACTGGAATTATATCTCTCGGCGATATCATCCTTGTCATTACGGTCATATTTAGAATAGAGGGTCACTTACAGAGTCTGGGTAACAACATAAACCGCATGTCTAATACATGGGGTGAAGTAGAAGAGAGTCTTCGAGAAATAGTCGCACCGCATGAAATTGCTGACGTTGCTAATGCGCGCACATGCAGTATTTCCGTTGGTGAGATACATCTTAAGGATGTAAGTTTTAAGTATGGCGATATACCAATATTTGAGAAACTTAATCTTTTGATACCTGCAGGACAGCGCGTGGGTATCGTAGGAAGAAGTGGTGCAGGTAAGTCGACCTTAATGCGCATTCTCCTTCGGCATCATGAACTTAACAGCGGAGCAGTTATGATTGATGGCACCGATATAGCTTCAGTTACGCAAGACAGTCTTCGTTGTGGTATATCGGTGGTGCCACAGGAGCCGTTACTCTTTCATCGCACTATTAGTGAGAACATTGCCTACGGTAAGCCTGATGCATCGCAATCGGAAATAGAGGAGGCAGCGCGTCTTGCGCAAGCTCATGATTTTATTAAGCGACTTGAAGAAGGATACGGTTCACTAGTGGGTGAGCGAGGTGTAAAGCTTTCAGGTGGTGAGCGTCAGAGAATTGCGATAGCCCGTGCAATCCTCAAGAATGCACCCATTCTCCTTATGGATGAGGCTACGGCTTCTTTGGACAGTGAAAGTGAGGTGGCTATTCAGGATGCTCTAAAGGAGCTCATGAAAGGCAAGACGGTTATTGCGATTGCCCACCGACTTTCAACCTTGCGTGAGATGGATCGAATTGTTGTTATGGACAGGGGAAAAATAATTGAAGAAGGCACGCACGAAGAATTGGTGAAAGCGGGCGGTACCTATTCCGAACTCTGGAATCATCAGGCGGGTGGGTTTTTGCAGGAGGGGTAATTTTTTGGGATTCGGTCACAGATAATTTTATAAAATAAAATTTCCGCGACCTCCTCTCGGTACGATTTTCTAATCGCCGACTCGACCTTCGATTCTTGCACTGCGTTCCAGAATCGGCTTCGCGGTCTCCGTCTTTCGGATCCCTCACATGAGCGAGAGATTCGGTCACCTCGGGAGAACGCCGTCGCGCCCTCCCTCCTCGACCCCGGAATTGTAGTTTTTCCTGCTGAAAAAACATAAAAATTCCTTTCGAGCCCCTATGCGGGCGAGAGATTCGGTCACAAGTAAATTTCCTGACGGAAATTTCTCGCGACCCCAGCTCGGCATTTTTGCCTTGCGAAACGCAAACAAAAATATGCCTGCGCTTTTCGAATCCCTCACGCGAGCCAAGTCTTTGGCTCGCTACCGCGCACACATATAAAAAATCCGACATATGTCGGATTTTTTATATGTGTGCGCGGTGAGGGATTCGAACCCCCGACATCGTCAACGTCAATGACGCGCTCTACCAACTGAGCTAACCGCGCAAGGTGAAGAGGAGGGTACCACATGCTTCATGTGTACGCTCTCTGAACCGCAGTGCGGGGAGCGTTTCGCTCGCAGCGCAAAGTGTCCGTTTCTTCTTTCCGAACGCCCGCGTGGGGAGCCTAAGCTCTCCGCGCAAGTCCGAAAAGAATAGCCTGTTTTAAAGGCTTTTTCAAGGGTTGTTGTGGTACACATGAGTTACTTGACGGTTATAAATCGAAGAGTACGCTTATGAAATAATAATAAAAATCATTTTTTATGGGTCAATCTTTTGGTTCAGGTGAATCTCGAAGAGATAAAATAGCAGGTTCAAACGCCCTCCTCGCTGCAAGAAATGCGAACTTTAAGCGCACTGGTCCTAAAAGTCCTACAAGAAGAGATTTTGAAGAGACAGCTCAAAAATACTGGCCTGAGGAACATCGACCAGCATAGCTCCCGGATTTAGATATTTTTCGATTTTTTGACAAAGATCAAAACTTTTGGTATTTTTTTAGTATGAATATGCTAAACGAGGGAGGGCATTTTGATCATGGAAGAGAAGTGATTGTTTCCTCTCTAAAGTCTGTACAGGTATCGGAAAAAATCAGAAAAGAACTGGAGCGACGTGCGCGAAATGCATCAAGAATTAGAAGTCAAAATGCGGCGAAGGCAAAGAAAAGGTAGTGTGCAAAATGTTGTAGAATAAAAGAGTCTCAGTAATGAGACTTTTTTATATGAACCCTAAAGATATATTAAATAGTGGCGGTATTCTTTTGTACCCTACAGACACCCTCTACGGACTTGGTGTGGATGCGTTGAGTGTTGAGGCCCTCAAAAAACTTCGAGCGCTTAAGGGAAGGGAAGATGGCAAGCCGATTTCTATTGTTGTTTCCGACATGGAGATGGCTGAAGAATATGCCGAAGTGACACCGCTCGCATTAAAACTTGCTGAAGCGTTTCTCCCAGGGAAGCTCACACTTATTCTGAAGGCTAAATCTAATCTTCCTACAGAGCTTACAGCAGGTACGGGCACTGTTGGTATTCGTATTCCGAACCATGTTCTTTGTTTAAATATTGTGCGTGAGCTCGGACGACCTTATACGGCAACCAGCGCTAATGTAAGCGATATGGATTCTAAAAACACTGTGTCCGAGATACTTGCTCAATTTGGTGCGGAGGCGCATATGATTGATCGTGTGATTGATGTGGGTGAACTTTTAGAGTCGCTTCCTTCAACTGTTGTGGATGCACGAGGTGACATGCCACACATTCTCCGCGAAGGAGCTATTTCGAAAGAAGATATACAAAATGTTTTCTAATTTAGGCAACTTTTTTGTTCATTCACTGAATAGTCAGTAACAGTTGACCCTTTCTCTATGTATAGCGCATACACCACCTGTATAGTTTAATTTAACGACCGTTAAATTAAACTATACAGGTGGTTATTGATTTATGTGCATTACAGTAGGGGAATTGGGGGGCAGGAAAAAGTGATTAGGAGAATTGAAAGATTTATTTCGGAAAGATTTCAGTAAGTTCATCGGAGTGGTAAAAGAGTGCGCCGAGTTCTCCAAACAAGTATGCTTTTCCACCTGTGGTAATTTCGCTACCTGCTGTTATTGGGGAAGGGTTTGGCTTTGAGGCCTGAAAACCAAGGTTAAAAAGCGTCACTATCGTACCAGGGGTTTGTGTGATGTCATACCCAGCTTGTTTCCACTGCGCCTCCACTTCCTTTATGAAGAGGGCTGTATAAAGGTATGAGAAGTAGTGATCTTTTGGATCAGTAAGACGTCTGTAGAGTTCTGCGTCATGCTCTACGCCCTCAGGATAGGCAACGAGGGCTCGCATATTGGACCCAGGGAAAAATGGAGATGTGACATTTTGAGTATTGAGTTCAATTGTATTTGCAGTCTCTTGTTTGATACCCGAAACACCTAAAGAAAATTGTGAAAGCGAGCCTAGTATTTTTAGTGGTTCAAAGTAACTTTTAAATACTTCTCGCTCCGAAGTAAAGAAGCGGATTTGCTCAGGAATGACGACAGAAGCAATCATGCGCTTTGACACGCCCGTCTCAACTGAAACTCTTGCAATTATTTCCGCATCTTTACGAAGTCCTTCTCTTACGGTGTTCCATTCAGGAGTTTGATTCCATGCACACTCTTCCTCTGCGGTGTCGAGGCAAGGGATACTATTTGGATTTCTATCGAAAAACTGATTTCTCTCTTTAATAGTTCCGCGTACATTCAAGAGTCCAAATTGCATACCAATGAAGACAAGTGTAAAAGCTACTCCGATGAGCGCAAATGCGAAAACAATTACAAAGAATATTCTTTTAAAAATAGCTCGCATGTTTTTATTTTACAGCGAATGGGTTGAAATTGGTGGTGGTGTCGTAATAGTCCTCTTGCTCCTTCTTTTTTAAGAAACTAACTACCTTGTATGTGATTGGGGTAAAGAGCACTTCCACAAGGGTTTTGAAAATATAATTAGATACTATAAGGGTTACCAAGAGTGCTCCTGGCAGTACACCCCAAAAAGCTATCAAAATAAAAAGAGTGCTGTCGACAAGTTCCCCAACGACTGTTGAGCCTATAGTTCTTGTCCAGAGTAGTTTTCCTTTTGTGAGTATCTTCATTTTTGCAAGAATGAAGGAGTTTGAAAATGATCCACAAAAGTATGCAAATAAGCTTGCCAGTACTATGTGAGGTGTGAGACCAAGAATGGCATCGTACGCTGCTTGGTTTCCCCAGTCCGCCGCTGGCGGTAATGCTCCCACAATCATAAACACCACTGACATGACGAATGCAGAAATGAAACCGAGCCATATTACATTTCTGGCTTTCTTGTAGCCATACACTTCGGTCATAATGTCGCCGAAAATATAGCTGAGAGGGAAGAGAAGTGTACCCCCGTCAAAAGTAAACCAGCCGAAGTCGACAATTTTTGTTGATGCTATGTTTGAGATCAGCAAAACTGATACAAAAAAAACGCTCAAAGCGGTCAGATATTTATAACTTTTTTCCATATA
>JBBAAE010000024.1:0-11784 GCA_041658485.1 Minisyncoccota bacterium | reverse complement strand
GATTGGCTCCTCGCCTGCCTACACGGCAGGCAGGCAATGACGGAACGACACGCAATCAAGGGATGTTTGTATACAAGGCTATGGGTCATAGCGCTTGAACTGCAATAACAATGTGGCTCCCCGGGTTGTACGATTTACAAACATTCAGGGTCTTGCATAATCCCTGTTTGCATATGGCTTAAGAGTCAACTGCCCTATAGAATATTGTCCCGCAGCATATATCCCGTTACAGAACCTTGCTCAATCAAGAAGTTCAATATACTTACTACATCGTGCTTGATCTTTACGCTCGCCATAATATCCTGACGCTTCACCAAGATGTATCTTCTGACAACATTCTCTATATAGAAGATGGTATTTATCTCTAGATTTCTAGAATCAAAGCGAGCGTCCTTTACAATATGACTAAGCCAACCGATTCCGTCATCAATGAAATCGCTTCCGATTTCATTTAAGACCTGCGCAATAGAGCTAAAGACTGAAACGTCGTATCCTATATCATTCACGATGTTTTTGTAGAACAACCTCTCTCTGTCTTTTAATGTATGCCATTGCTTTGCGCTGTCTTCCCAATAGGGCCAGGCCAAAAGATAGCTATGGACTATTTCACTTTTATCGTAGGCCTTGTTTTGGCTTACTAGCTCAATGATCTTGTTGTAGAAAGAGTTCCAAGCGATCCAGAATGCTTCGTACTTATTAACCCTATTCTCAACCGAGATGAATCTCTGAAAGAAGAGCTCTGTATCTCTCGCGCCGCTAAAGTCATCAACAAAGGGTTTCAGCCTTGCAAGAATTTTTCCCCGGTTTGAGGTATTAAGAACCGAATATGCAAACTTCTCGATAAACCTCATTTTCGTTTCATATAGATCAGCATCTCGCTCTTTGTCAACAAAGAGTCTCTTTGAGAAAATAGGCAACACGATATCAAGAAATTCTTCATGATCATCGTTTGAAATCTCTATCGGCAGAA
The DNA here is from genome assembly GCA_041658485.1 of Minisyncoccota bacterium. Classification (GTDB taxonomy): domain Bacteria; phylum Patescibacteriota; class Minisyncoccia; order Phycocordibacterales; family Phycocordibacteraceae; genus Phycocordibacter. The sequence goes on along the minus strand of JBBAAE010000024.1, from coordinate 10,814 downwards.
AGTCGAATGCTTTTGCTAGGATCTCTAATTCGTAATTATCAATTTCCGTTATGTCTTCGAAAGCTAATCCATTAGCAATAATCTTTTCGATATCAGACTCGCGGTCCTGGTAGAATTTTTCCAAGACCTGAGCTTCTGAAATCTCATATTTGCCATCTTGGAAACTAACTCTCCTGAATTCAGACCACGCAGTTCTATATTTGGGAGCTAGGAATAGAAAGCCAAGAAAGAGGGAGTTAGCTTCATCAAATCTTTCTCGCCATAAGAAATTCTGAATGGCCCCGATTGCAGAAGTTGATACGTCTCTTCTCGAATCCAAAGATAGCAAAAGAAGAAGTATTTTGACATCGTCTTTATCTTCTGGGAAGCGCTTAATAAGATTTGGCAGTATCTTAATCGATGGCTCTACACCGTCTGATATTTGATAATGGTAACTTTTTGTGCGAAGCGGAATTGATGCAAATCCAATTACTGTCTCTTTACAAATCCTTTTGTCTTCGTCGTTCAAATCATCCCAGAAATCTCTAATTAATACCGCGCATGCGTAGGCAGGAATAGCATGGTTAAAAAGGTAAAATTCCTCATCTTGGTCATCCTTGAGTCGATCAACTATCTCTTTGACTTCAGAGATTACTTGTTCTGGCCTGTCTTGATATTGGCTATAGTGATTTGAGGCTTCATCATTACCTTCAAACTTGGCTCTTGACCAAGACATCAAGGGTGAATATTTCATTGCCTTAGCGCTTTTACGCACAGATTCTTCACTAAACTTCTTCAAATCATCATCGATTTCTGGATTGAACGAAATCATTAGTCCTTCTTCTTGTTGTTCGACTTTTGGGTTCATTTTTCGGCGATCCATGCGCGCTAAGTATAGTCTCCAAGTTTTGTCCGACTCTGTCTCGTTTCGCTCGTCCGGAAGCGTCGTATAGAATTCGTCAAGAATTGACCACAACTTCTCTTGCCTTCGCTCAGCTTCTGCATCGCTAGTTTCCTCACTCTTGAAAAACTGATATTGAAGAGTGACTTGCTCCAAGGACATTTTGCGGTGAGCTTGAGAGCATGTTTTTAGCCTCTCGTGTTCGTATAGCCTGTGTCTATAGTTGACGCCCGCGCCAATTGAATAAAGGCTTTCAGCTGTTTGATCAAGAATCATTCTATGCGTGTCATATACGAAAAATGCTTTGGTTCTAAACAAAACCGTGGCGATTTCAAATAGCTTGTCAGGGTTTGCGAGCACCAAACTTACAAGTATCGCAGTTATCGAAGATGACTTAGAATTCTTCAGAAGGTAGAGGCACCACCCCTCAAGGACTTCCGTCGATGTTGCCGCAGCGTTTTCAAGCAACCACTTCTCAAGAGCCATATGGACAGACTCGAGAAGACTGCTTGAGACTTGAGTCCCTCTATAGGTGTTCCATAGACGATCACTGATGTATTGCGTTACTGATTCGTTGTCGTTGATATTTACTTCTACTTCTTGAATCTCTCCGTCGAGTCCAGATTTTGCATAGGCTTCAACTGCCCTATTAGCAAGCGAAACAATAAAGTCGACCGTCTCTTTGGGGGCTGATTTGAGTAAGAAATACGTGGGCGTTTGATATGCGCTCGCAGGGAAATAATGAAGACTATGCGAGAGCCCAAAATATGCTTCCATGTCTAAAGGACTGCCCCCGCCAAAGAAGCCGTCGTTTTCGGGCGGCTTTGACCAAAAAAGCTCGGCAAGTTTGATGACGTAAACCGGCATTGTTCTAATAAGCTCAATTGCATCATCTGGGGAAACTAAAATTGTCTGAACTAGCTGATAGTATTGATCCTGGTAATTCGTCTGATTATTGCTAAGGATCTCATCAAAGATTGCCGTTAGTTCATTGGTGATTTCGGCAGAGCCGTTGAGTATCGTCCTTACCAAGACCGTTTTGTTGTCGTCGTGATCGCCCAAGAATCGTCCGTCTTTTGTTAGTTGCGCGTAATAATGCAAGCCTATTTTACTAGCGAACTTTGTTGTTTTCCCTTTCCTGTTGGTGCGGTTCCAATCATCAAGTAGAGGCAGAATCACATTAATCCCCTGTAATTCCAGCTCTTCCTTGTGCGCATGGATAAAGGCAATCACAGCTTGCCAACCTTTACCTTTTGGCTTTGTAAACAGGGTCTGTATACTGTAGTCCTGTCTTTTACCCAATAGACCTAGAAGATCCTCATCAATCGCTTTGCAGGCGATTCGGAGCAGAAAAACAACCCTCTTTAGAAGATCTTGATTGTTTTCTAATAACTTGTTTTCAAATACTTCCATGAAGGCTTCCGCATAATCAGAAAGTAATACGGACACAATGATCTCATCTCTCCAATAAGACTCAATCCTCTGGTCAAGAATCACATCTTCAATAAATCTCCTTAACCCATCCCTATCAATAAGCAACTCGTCGGAAAGCCATCTGCCAAGAGCCCTGCGGATCGGGAAAGAGCTTCCGATGGCTTCAAAGAATCTCTGGTAGTTGCTTGCGTTTTGAAACTCTCGATTAACAGTCTTTTCAAGAGCCCATTCTTCATAGATATCATGTGTGATGAAGTAACCGCCTACAGAAGAGTCGCGTTGAATTATCTCGTCTTCCTGGAGTTTTAGAAGAGTTCCGGCTTCACACTCAGTATTTGTCACGAAAAGACTGCCACCATCAGCCCTTTTCTTGGCAATTCTTAGAAAGCATTCTTCCCTTTTGATATGAGTATTGTTTTTTGTATATGAGACTTTAGATATTTTCCTTTTCCATAAGACATCCTTGAAGTTTGAAAAGCTTGTCATGTCTTTGGAGTCAAGTATGTCGTAATATCGCAAGTATTCGTTTAGGTAGAATGGGTTCTGTAACAGCTCTATAAGCCTGTCATCGTCTGGCAGATTGAATAAATACTTGGTTGAGAGCGCTATGAGTTCTTCCCTATTTAGATTGTCAATATTTATAGTTTGAAATGGGACTTTGCAGACCTGAAGAAAAAGGAACTCTAAACCCTCCATATAGCTGTATCTTGCAGTAAAAATTAGCTTCCAGTTTGCAGTGAGCAGAGCCGACAACATCTCCTGGAACACTGCTTGATCATCGATGTCTGACAACTTCTCTGCGGAGTCTATAACAACGTATTTTTCATCAATGCTTTCATGCTCCTTTATGAAGTCAGCCAACGTTGCTGAACCGTAGTTTCCAAAGAGCTGATTTACATTTGCAAGTTCACTAAATTCACTTGATTTAAAAAGAAAGAACGGCACTTTATCCTTTACTTGACCATAGAAGTCCTTGATTACTGCCGTTTTCCCAGTTCCTGCTTTGCCACTGATGATTAATAGTGATGATTTGCCACAAGCTTGCCTGATTGTTTCGATAATCTCCAGCCGGTCAATCTTGATTTCATTTGTTTTGAACTCAATCTTAGAATTGATTGGCTCAAGTACTCGATCGGTATGATTGCCCAGTTCTTCTATTAAATCAACTATCCCTTTATCTAGGCTAAAGAAGTGCTGGGCGATTGTTCTGTTTTTACATGTCACAAACGGTGAATTAAAGTAGCTTGCGGTCCTCCATATTAGATTCACGTCTTGATCCAAGGCGTGTTCTTCTATCTCTTTCTTATATCTGGGGTCGGCCGTCTTTCTACCTGGAGGAAAATCATGATTCAAATAGATGATGACGTCAGTAAGCTCTGGATTTCTCAATTTCGCCTTATCAATTGCATCGCATAGAGTCCTCTTGAGATTGCCACCCTCGATTCTCTCGACAAACTTCGCTTGCCAACCGATATACTTCTTACCTCTTTTAACTGGATTAGTCTCAATGCCAGGTTGGTTTTTATACTGAAAGATCCCGTGCGGTTTCTTGTATGCAGCGCAAAATAGCAAATTGCATAACCTCTCGAAGGCTTGAGATTCTTTGCCATCGAATTTCGCCTTAAATACTCCCCAATTTATTTCTTGCATCTGTCCCGCTTTTGGACTCCCCAATGAAGATTCCCGACCTTTAGTCTTTGCGTTGGGCTTCACGGACTTCTTGATCCTCGTGCCTTATCGCTGCGACCAGTTGTCTATCACACGGTGTTCGTCGAGCCACGCGTCTAGATCAGCGATATGGTAACGTACTGAGCGCCCAATCTTAATGTATGGAGGACCTGGAGTTCTTCCCTTTATCTGACCATTCATTCTCGTTTGCCTGAGCCAAGATGTGCTCATGCCAATATACATAGCCGTATCTTTCTCGTTTAGGACAGCTGTTCGCTTCTCCATTTTTTGACCCTCCATGGCAAAATATTGACAATTTTCAGCATCATGCTAACATTAAACGTACAAAGACCTAGTTTCCGAACTGTCACCGTATGGTGTGCGTGCCGCTGAAAAGCGGATAGGAGCTAGGTCGAACCTTTTCCAAACACCCAAACATCTTGCTCTTTCTTCTTTATAATCCCTCTATATACATCAGCATCAGACGCGAGAGCGTCATAATTACGTCTAATACTGCCAGCGACCATATCGGCGAGTTGAATTAAGACATCTTCTTTGGAATCCCGAAACTTCAAGTCGTCGAACACCCTTTCGCGCGGTGAATTAAGCTCCCGCCGCAAATATGTCGAAAGGGAGTTTTTAAGCTCCCTGTTTCCGTGTCCGTCGAGTCGAAGCTTGGCCCCGGTAATTGTCCCCCCATGATTTTGAAGTACGAGCTTGATCGCATAATTGTAAAAAGTCTCATGGGATTCCTTTAGGCCCGGGTTAGTGATTCTGTCCTTAGGAATTACAATTGCGCGGATTCTAAAAGTCTGGTCGGATACAGCGTTCAGAAATGCACATCTTATCTCACGGCTGCACTTGTTAAATCTGAACTCAAAGTCGTCCCTAAAACGCAGCTCCCTGCGAAGCCGCTTAATACGCACCGCTGTCTCCTCGGCATCAAGATAATCATCAAAGATTACGAGGGCAATGACGAATGTAGGGCTTGACCCGGCACCAATCTTGAACCCGGGATCCCCTGAATCATCGATGAATATTAGCAACTATGATCCTTCCACAATCTTGATTTCTTCGTCTATTGCGGCACTAAGTTTTGACCCTCTTGTTTATTACCCTGCCTGAACATAATCTAATTAAAGGACGTGACACTGTCTATAGGAGATCTTATGTTTAAACCGATTAAGAGAATAGTCTTAGGCATTGAGAATCACTGCGAAGTATTAGAGTATTTGGCTTTTCGGCACCCTGGGAAATCGTGTAATTGCATAAGAACGTCCAAATCATTTTCATCGCAGATTGAAATTGCAGATCAAAGAATCTTTGATGCGAAATACCAGATTGACAAACGATTGACGTACGTGCAAAAAGAACTCCGTATGATTCTTAATGAATTAGAGCATATATGCGAGGTTCCATACAGTAGCACCTGGTCAAAGGAGACCAGAAAGAAGCATCACGTAAGAAAGGCGCGAAGAATGGGAATAATTCCTTGAAATGGCTCTAAATTGAAACTCACATCTTGAAGTCATCAATATCCTTTATCATTGCCCGCAACATGTCATATTCATTTAAAGAAGTGTCTCTGTTGCCCACATTTCTACGTATTTCGAGAAGCAGATGACCCCAGAGCCACATCGTTTTCTTAATATCTGGATTGTTATTCTCCATTTTATATGCGTACTGGAACATATTGTTATACGCTTTGACTACATCATCGGCGCCAAAAAGATTGAGCTCGAACGCAGTTTTCCTGTATTTGGATGAAGTTAATTGCTTTACAGCCTGTTCTGTTTCTCTGCTAGTACTAGAGAACAAGCCGAAGAAAGGTTCAAGTATTTGAACGTACGTGGTCATTCTCTGCGTATTAAGGCTATCCCTAATTGTTTTCAGCGTTTCTATTCGTGACTGCACAAACCATGTGACAATCCCACCGATAATTAATAACAAAGCCGACCCTGCTATACTCACTATATTCATTATCCCTCCAGGCGAAATTACTATCCCTTCAATGTTCAGGATTCCACGATTTTGATTTCTTCGGCAGTTAGGCCGAAAAGCTCATAAACGAGCTGGTCGATTTGGCGGTCGGCCCTAGGTGTTTACTTCCCCGATGAAGTTGGCTGCCAGCCGTCCTCAAAACCCCAGCTTAGCCAGTCAATATATTGCTCTGCTAATATCGCAGCACTATCAATAATGTTGTTAGCCTCTTCGCGTGAAACCCGAATCCCATGAACTGCAGCATTACAGAGTTTTAGGACCTTCTGCGCTAATTGATATTGGTCAGTGGAAATCGCGTGTCGGTCATAGAGTTTACGAAACAATAAACCTGCTGAAACATGTTTGTCTATTTCAACTTTAAACCCCTTGGCAACGTTATGGGCGATTATTTCCATTTCCATTCGAAGTCCCGCAAGAGCAAGATTGGGATCCTCATCAGCAAGTATGCGATATCTATCAAAATCAAGACCGCTAGGTGTTGGTTGCAAGTTTAAAGACAGCATGCGTGCATTTGCCTCTGTTATTGGGATCGAAGGGGTCTTCTTCCCTTTTTCTTTTTGGTCAGATGTAGATTTTACTTCCCGTGATAATTCCTGTGCTTCCCTTATCTCCTCACTAAAGTTCAATGAAACGCCACCTGGGAGGTCTGCCCCTTTAAGTCGACCGAGGGCCACATTTATCTTCGTTCGGAATAAAAGGACAAATATCAAGGCAAACACTGGCCAGATAATTGCCTTCACGTACTCGAGTACTATACTCGCGATTTCCATACCTTATCGGCACCCTACCTTAGTATTGCTTGGCCAAAACTAGATCTCAGCCAAGGCTACCTTCCACAATCTTGATTTCCTCGTCTGTTAATCCGTAAAGCTCATAAACGAGCTAGTCGATTTGGCATTTTTGGGCACTGTATCATAGATGACCCGATTTATGAGCTAGGGTCGTTATGCTTGTCCCCTTCTCCATTGTTCCCGCAAAAGCCGAAACCTGTCATCATCTACTTGTTTATTCTCATACTCAAAGTTATCAATTAGATGAAACTGTCCGTCTTGCTTTTCAACTTTGTGCTTAAAGCCAACATTGATACATTCAGGGATAAAGAATTCTCTAACAACTGGCATACTCTCAGCATCTTTTCTTATGTACGATTCCCCTTCGACAAAGAAAAAAACATCAGGTCGAAGTCCGAACAATTCTTCCGAAATTTGCATCACTAGATTAAGCGCTTCCAGGGCTCGATCTTCAAGACCATCCATATCGTGGTAATGAACCGCGTATTGATGTCTGATTCGTCCTAAATTTTCATAGGAATCGGCTACCCCGTCGCTAATTATGCTCCAATCTTTGAGAATATCTATCATCAATTTCCAGTCTACAATAGAGTTTTTTCTATAGACCTTCTTATAACCAGAAGAGTCCTTGAAATAGGCTTTTGTCCTTATAATTAACTCGTTAAGAATTCTTTCGCCCAGACAACAAGCGCCTGTGGTCGCAGAGAATAATGCTCCCGCGACAAAAGCATCCTGTACATCCAAAAGAACATCATTGTATTCCCCGACTATTCTCAAAGGAGGTGGTTTAACCAAAAGAAATCGTTGTGCCTTTTGCTCTATATCTAGAACTCCATACCGCTGCTCAACAAGTCGCCTGATTTGGCCGTCGAAATCAACAGCGGGATTTTCTATGTGGGCTCTTATTGTGTCAACATAGAACCTGCTAAATCGATACCTTTTCAAAGGCTTCCCGGAGTACACTTTTCCATCTCGTGGTTTCCTTTCGAGACCTTGATTTCTTCGTCTGTTAATCCGTAAAGCTCATAAACGAGCTGCTCGATTTGGCGATTCAAGATTTAAGACATTACCCCGTTATTGGTACTTTCTGTTTATATAGTCAACGTTTATTTGATATTGTGCATTCAAATTTGGGACTTTACGGTTATATTCTCCCGTTATTGGTACTTTCTGTTTATATAGTCAACGTTTATTTGATATTGTGCATTCAAATTTGGGACTTTACGGTTATATTCTGCCTCCAAAGCAGCTAGCATCTGTAATCTAATTCCAGACTCCCATATGTTGCGATCACTGCATTCGTTGTCAATTATTTGCAGTTGCTGCGCATGCCAAATTTCTAGGTTCCTTAGGTCGTCGCTATACTTGGCCTCTAATACAGCAAGCTCATACTGTCTTTGGCTTTCCTTGTACGCCCTTTCCGCTGAATCATCAGCTGGTGTGCTAGATGTTGGTGGCGGAGGATTATAGACAGGCGGAGTATAAACCGGTTCTGTGTTGTTCGGCTTTGTTGTAGAAGGGTTCTTATATGTTGAGTCCAGATAGCTGTAATCGTAGGAAGAACCATATGTTCCTATGGTTACCGGTGTCTTAGAGCCAGCAGTTTTGTATTGAGGAACACTTGCCACAAACGTCCCGCTAGAATAGTCAACTGCGACTTGAAGGCGCGCGGTTTTACTTGCATCATTACGGGCTATAACTGTATAGGCGTTACTCCCCTCCATAAGCGCGAAGTCTACAATGAAGTAACCGTTCTTGTCCACGCTCACACTAATTCCTCCTACATGTACGGTGTAGCTGGGGTCTGTTTTTCCGCTAATCACCAGAGTCGTTGATCCGGCTTGAACGGGTCCATTCTGCGGGCGTAGGATAATCAAGCTTGGAGGCCTAGCCGTTGCTAGTTGATGTTTAGCATAGAAACCATAAGCGGTATATGAAAAAGCTCCCAAAAGAAAAAGTATGGCAAAAGCCAATATGAATTTTGGGAATAAGCGGCGCTCTTTGAAAACTGCAGCATCATCGTTTTCTAGCGAATAGCGTTTATCGACCACGTTTTCCCCTTGCGACAGAAAGATATAGGATCGGAAGCTGTCTCACAATGCGCGTGCCTACAGATTAGCAGGTTTCAAAGGCGGTTTGAAGTAATCGACTATTGCTCAGAATTCCTATCGGGCGGGCATTAACGGCCCCTTGCGTAGGCTAGACAAAACAAATACTCGATTAGAGAACCTGCATCGCGGAGCGACTCGCTGTTGTAAGGTGCCAGTCCCAAGATATTCTAGCGCTTACCATGCACTTACCTGATTTCTGTTTTTCTTTAGCATCAACGCTGTAACAAATAGTTTGCCTGTTGGTAGATGGTGCGCTATAGGATTTGAACCTCCGGCCTCTTCCGTATGAAGGGGATGTTTGTATACGAAGCAATGGGTCGTAGTATCTGACCTGCGGTTAAAGTGCGGCTCCCCGTGTTGCACGTTTTTCAAACATTCAAAGTTTTGCATATGACAGGGTGAGGGCTACATGCAAATTCCTATCACTGCGAAAATCCTACAAATCCAGGCAGCAGTAACTTAAAAACTGATAATTCAAGACTCGACCCCAATCACATAACACGTTCATTAGATGGGATATAGTTGTTTGTCTTATGTTTTGTGTAGCAATTCTTTGGTATCTCTAGTCTTTATAAGCATATAATACTCCGCCGCTAGGATCAGTGATATATACAGAGCCGTCGGAGGCAACTACGGGAGAGTTCGCCATCTCAAATCCTAGCGACATTTCCCATTTCTTGGTTCCATTGGGATTGATCGCTTGGAGCTTGTTTGCTTGATAGCCCGCCTCGAGATAATAGTAGGCAGCATTGAAATATATCGTCCCTTCAGTGCTAATCGCAGTTCTAGAGTCCCAAACAGCATATACTGCGTTGTCATCTGGCAGCTGACTACCTGTCGGTTTAAATATCCATTTCACTTTGCCGTCAGGCCGTATTGCGTAGAATTTATTGCCCCCATCACCAGCATAAATTGTTCCATCTTTTCCAATTATTGGATCCAAAAACGCCGTATCTATTGATCCAATCTTCCACTTCTTAGTGCCGTTTTTATTGATAGCCAAAAGACAAATGCCAGTGCCCCCCGTACCGCTGACTTTAGTGTACACAGTACCATTTGCACTAACAACTGGACGGCCAATCACCCCATCATAGACCCACTTCTGAGCACCATCAGGATTAATTGCGTAAAGCTTTGGTGTGAAGGTGCGCATTCCATGTATGAAAAAAATAGTTCCATCAGAACCGATTGTTGGAGTAATATGATCCGATAGATCGTTATTTTGAATCTCCCACTTCTTTGTTCCGTCAGGATTTATGGCATAGAGACTACTAGAATATATTGCGTTGCGAAAACTGCTATCTTGCTCGACATAAATAGTGCCGTCAGGGCCGATAGCGGGTGAATAAAACGAAAAAGACCAGTCTTCTGTACTTTCGGTTAGTCCAAAGACCCACTTCTGGGTACCGTCTGGATTAATAGCATAGACCCCATCGCCGGCACAGTACACGGTACCATCTGCGCCGATAGCGGGACCAGATCCACCTCCTGTGACAATCTCCCACTTCTTTGTTCCGTCAGGATTTATGGCATATAGAAGACCTGAACCCAATAAGTAGATGCAACCGTCTGTACCAATAACTGGAGACGAGATGTCTTTGGCGACAAATTTCCACTTCTTTACTGGTTTAGTCTCTTCAGGATGCGCCCTTTTTAAAAATCCTGGCGTGCATCCTGAGGCACATAGAGTAGCAAGAGCAAGAGTTGCTAGGACAAGAAAGAGGATCTTTTTCATATGCCACCCCTATTAGTCTTGTTGAATTTTGCTCTTATTTTATCACAACGCTTGAATTGCATTAATAGTGTGGCTCCCCGGGTAGGACTCGAACATATTATATGCATCTCTTCTAGGACACATTCCCGGGAATGTGTCCCCGCGGTTTTTCACTTTCATACTCTAGAGTATGAAAGTGCCGCTTGCGCCAATCG
>JBBAAE010000023.1:0-11973 GCA_041658485.1 Minisyncoccota bacterium | reverse complement strand
GAAATCTTCTCTTGATTGTCTCGGACAAAAGAAGCGAGCGAGGCATATTCATCTCCTATAAGTTTTGCGTTCATTGCCGAAATCAACCCCCCCGCTTTTGCCGTCTCAAGTATTGCACCTATCTCCATGCAACGAGCACCGAAAGACTCTATGCTAGCGCCGTGAAGTTTTGCCTGATCTGTCGATCGATTAAGAAGGTCAAGCGCACAAGAACGGAGACGTCCTCGTGCAGGTTCATCGGGAGACAAGAAGCCGGTAATTACATATAGGGCGGAGGCCAGTCTCTCAGATTTTTTAACAACAAAAGCATGATGTCCATTAGACAAAAGGTGTCCCAAATGGAAAGAAGCGCTTACACTGAGCGTTTTCTTATTTGTCTGATTACCTTGATTGTCTTTTATACTATCGGACATATATGAAATGCTATCGGTCTTTAATTTCAAGGTCATTTTACCTCTAAGACCTTGTCCTTTGCAAGCTATGGGAGGCCCAAGAAACAAGAAACAAGAAACAAGAAACAAACTCCAAGAACCAAAAAGAAAGAGACCCGCAGGCCAAGTACCAAGACCCAAATTCTAAAAACCAAAAATAGAACAGGACCTCCATAACAAAACACCAAGAAACAGAGCAGAGTTTTTTCTAAAATTTTTGATACTTGGCATTTGGAATTTGGCACTTCTCGTTTCGAGTGGCGTGCTAAAATCCATCAATGGCAAAGAAAAAAAGAGAGAAGAATGGTAAGAAAAAATCTGGTATTCCTACCCCCTCTCTTTCGCTCAATCTGAAACCAGAAACCACGAAGAGTATCTACGGTATTCTTGCCATGGTTGCGGCGGCACTCTTTCTGTTAGGTCCTCTTGGTAAAGGGGGGCCTGCTGGCAATTTTATCTACGAAGCTTTGAGTTCTTTTTTTGGCATCGGATACTTCCTTATTCCGGTGTCATTACTTTTGTTAGGTATCGGATTATTTAGACAACGAGAGCATCCGGGCTTCGGTGGTACACGGGTCTTCGGCGCATCGATTCTTTTTCTTTCTGGCATTGCCATACTCTCACTTATTGATAACCATGGCGGGCTTGCAGGACATTGGATTGCCCTCCCTTTCACTTCACTTTTTGATATCACTCTCGCCTCTATTATTCTTGGAGGTATCGCCGTTGTAGGGACTCTTCTTGCTCTTGATACACCGCTTGGTATCCCGCACTTTGCGATGCCACAATTTCAATTTCCTTGGTCAAAGAAAGTGCTTGGAGATACATCAGAAAATACGGGTGGTGGCGATGACGAAATAAAGATAGCAACCCCTGAAAATGAAGTGGAGGACGAGAAACCAATTCGAAAGGAAAAAATAAAAGAAAAGAAAATAGAAGCCGAGCCAGAGGCAAGCTTTGCCTTTGCTCCTATTGGGCAAGCATATAACCCTCCCCCACTTTCACTATTGGAACGAGATAAAGGGAAGCCCGACAATGGCGACATTAAAGCAAACGCCAATCTCATCAAACGAACGCTCCAAAACTTCGGTATCACCGTAGAGATGGATGAGGTATCTATTGGCCCTACCGTGACCCGCTATGCACTCAAACCAGCGGAGGGAGTACGTCTTCAAAAAATACTTGCTCTTCAAAATAACCTCGAACTTGCACTCGCTGCACACCCTGTCCGTATTGAAGCCCCAATCCCAGGGAAGTCTCTCGTGGGTATTGAAGTGCCTAACACTAAAAAATCAACGGTGGGCTTGGGGTCACTCCTTGGAGACACTAAGTTTGAAAGCGATAAACGACCTCTTATGGTTGCTCTTGGGCGTGACATCGCGGGAGCATCACATTTTGCGAACATCGGTAAGATGCCCCACCTTCTCATTGCAGGTGCAACAGGTGCAGGGAAATCAGTGTCAATTCATGCACTCATTACTTCCCTACTCTACAGAAATGGCCCTTCGGCACTTCGCTTCATCATGATTGATCCAAAGCGCGTGGAACTCACTCTCTACAACCCTATCCCCCATCTTCTTACGCCGGTCATTACCGATCCAAAGAAAGCAATCCTCTCTTTGAAGTGGGCAGCGAAAGAAATGGAACGACGCTACACAATTCTTGAGACGCACGCAGTCCGCGATGTGCAGTCGTACCACGAAAACATCGCATCTAAATGGAAACCTTCAGCGGGTTCGACAACCTCACCGCAGGCAGGAAACGAGATGCCGGATCAAATGCCCTACATCGTGATTGTTGTCGACGAGCTTGCTGACATCATGCAAACATATCCACGAGAGCTCGAAGCTGCTATTGTGCGCCTCGCTCAAATGAGCCGTGCTGTTGGTATCCACCTGATTCTTTCAACGCAACGCCCCTCAGTGAATGTCATTACTGGACTCATTAAGGCAAACGTACCCGCGCGTATCGCCTTGCAGGTGGCTTCACAAATTGACTCACGCACCATTCTCGATGCAGCAGGCGCAGAAAAACTCCTTGGTGCTGGTGACATGCTCTTCCAATCTGCCGATATGTCAAAACCACACCGTATTCAAACTGCATTCATTTCTGAAAGCGAAGTAAAGACCGTTGTGGAATACATCAGGAAACACAACGAGCCATCACTCGACTCCATTACTCTCTCGAGCAATACACCAGATTCTCCGAATGCAATATTCTCAGCATCGCTCGAAGACGATGATGTCGATGACGACCTATTTGCTGAAGCAAAACAAATTGTAGAAGAAGCTGGGAAAGCTTCGACCTCATACCTGCAACGAAAACTCCGCATCGGCTATGCTCGCGCTGCGAGACTTATGGATATTCTTGAAGATAAAGGAATTATAGGAGCGGCAGATGGTGCGAGACCTCGCGATGTCCTCACTACATCAGGAGGAGAAACGACCATGACTGAAGAAAACAATGGCACCGCGTAAATTTATTGCATTCACTCCTAGACGCACTGTCCTCTTTATTAGCGGGGTCGCCCTTCTAATAATTCTGGGTTATAGCGCGTACGCAGCACTTCCCCTCATTCAAGGACCCTCACTCACCGCCACGGCAACCATAGATACCGATGCTGTCTTAATAAGTGGTATGACACGCCGTGTTGCATTCTTGGAGGTAAACGGCGCACCAGTTCCTTTACAGGAAAACGGGAGTTTTTTGGCAAAGCGCGCATACCCTCCGGGGTATACTGCCATCACCGTAACGGCACGAGACCGTTTCGGGAAAGGTGTTACAAAAAAACTCTCGTTACTTAGTCCAAAGCAAGAGCATCCCCCCATTACAAAAGTAGAAGCGCCTATTAATTAGAATCAATAATCTGGTCACTATGGCAATAAAAAAGAAAGCAGAAAAAGTATCCAAACCTCCCGTAACCTCAAATCAAACAGGTGGCCAGAGTACCATCGATAGAAAAGCTGCGATCAGTGAAGCAATCGCAAGTATAAAAACAAAATTCGGTGATGAATCAATTACAACGCTCGGTGCAAAACCAAAAGTTGGTGTTGATGCTATCCCCACAGGCTCTATTGGACTCGACTGGGCGCTCGGCATCGGCGGAGTCCCCCGAGGTCGCATCATAGAAATTTTTGGACCTGAATCATCTGGAAAGACCACTCTTTCTTTACACATCATCGCCGAAGCTCAAAAGAAAGGTGGCATTTGTGCATTCATTGACGCGGAGCATGCGCTCGACCCAGAGTATGCAAAAGTTCTTGGCGTTAAGATTGAAGACCTCCTCGTGTCGCAACCTGACACCGGTGAGCAATCACTTGAAATTACTGAAAGTTTGGTGCGTTCAGGAAAGATAGATGTGGTGGTCGTTGACTCCGTTGCAGCACTCACACCAAAAGACGAAATTGAGGGAGAGATGGGCCAACAGCACATGGGCAAACAAGCGCGACTTATGTCGCAAGCTCTACGTAAGCTCACTGCAATCGTTGCCAAATCAAAGACGACTGTCATTTTCATCAACCAGATACGCATGCAGATTGGTGTGATGTTTGGCAACCCAGAAACAACCCCGGGAGGAAAAGCCTTGAAGTTCTATACATCAGTACGTCTCGATATTCGTCGTATTGCACAAATAAAAAAAGGTGAAGAAATTGTTGGTGGGCGTGTACGAGTGAAAGTGGTAAAAAACAAAATTGCTGCGCCATTCAAAGTGACGGAGTTTGATCTCATGTACAACGAGGGTATCTCTCGTGAAGGAGAGTTAATAGCCTTGGGTGAGAAGTTTGGCCTCGTTACAAAATCTGGCGCCTCATACAAGTACGGCGAGGAGTCATTGGGTCGTGGCTATGATGCAACACGAACCTTCCTCAAAGAAAATCCTAAAATAGCAGGAGAAATTCTTAAAGCCATTCGAGCAAAATTCTTGGAAGCATAGCCCCCCCTAAAGAGGTACGGTGAAGTGTCGATTACTGCACTGAAAGTTGCGTATTCCCTGCTCGACGTACCACATCAACTCCAATCCACGCAGTAAGCAAAACGGCAATGAGAACACAGAGCTGAACAACAAGCGTTGTTCCAACAATGGCAACAACTGCAAAGTTTATAAGTCCAGAAATGCCCTCTACATTGAGGACATTTTGTATGACATTCGGCAGTGACACCGATGCGGCAACCGCAAAAAAGACCGTAGCAAGGACGGCAAAGCGCACCATTGGACTCGTAAGTTGGCGCACTATGTACACGCCATACACACGGCGCATAATTCTATTTCTCAGCTCTTGATCTCTATCCATATATAAAAATAGTTACTAAATTATTCTACCGAACCCATACTTTCTCGCAATACTGCTTTTGCACGATGTACCCTTGTTTTTACCGCAGGAACACTTGTGCCCAATTTCTCCGCTATCTCTGCATACGGCAATCCCTCAATGAAGGCGAGTTTAAGGATTTCAGCAACATGCTCTGGAACTTTAGAAAGTCCCTTCTCTATTACTTCCTTTGCGTACTCTTGGTGACCCTCTTTTGCATGAATTGATGGATCGGCAAGAGATTCATAGTGTTCGGAAGTTAATTCTGCAAAACTTTCTCTACCGCGAGCAATTTTACGATAGTGAGTTCGCGCAACATTCATAAGAATAGTAAGTGACCATGCACGAAATGAACCCGACTCTCCTTTGAAGCGCGGGGCAAAACGGTACACGCGAATGAATGCTTCTTGCACTACATCTTCAGCGGCATCCCGACTACCAACGATCCCCTGAACTCTGCTTAAAAATTGCGACTGATAGCGAGCAACAAGAATCTCAAATGCACTCGGGTTTGATAGCGAGCGTGCAAGGAGTGCCTCATCGGGCATACTCATAAGTTCATCCATACTGCGTATACTAAACCCTACGGGAGCAGTTTGAGCAATAGCAGTTACTTTTGGTATAGTACTCATTGTTAGACGCTTCGGCGCCTTTATTAATACTTATTGAGAAGCTTTCAGGTTTCAGCTGTCAGCTTTGAGGTTTTCACTAACCCTAGACGCTAACCACTAAACGCTCCATGATCCCTTCGGATCCGATGAAGCATCGCCTAACCTCTATGTCCGTACTCTCATACAACGAAATCATTCCCAAGAAAATAATTGTCCACGAAGGACAGCCTTTTGAAGTACTTTCTTCGCACGTATTTCGCAAACAACAACGAAAGCCTGTAAACCAAACAAAACTCAGAAACTTGAAAACTGGGAAAGTGCTTGAAATATCATTTCACCAAGCGGAAACCGTACTGGAAGCAGACATGGAAAAGCGCTCAGCAAAATTCATATACAAAAATCGTGGCGAAGCGTGGTTTACCGATCCAGAAAATCCAAAAGATCGTTTTGTGGTAACCGAGGGGATTCTTGGAGAAAACGGACAGTATCTGAAGCCTGATTTGCTCGTGGAACTATTGGTATGGAATGAAGAAATCATTGGCGCGAGGTTACCAATAAAAATGGAATTCAAAGTGGTTGAGGCTCCCCCATCGGTCAAAGGTAATACTGCGCAAGGTGGTACAAAACTAGTAACACTCGAAGGTGGAGCAACGGTAAATGTTCCGATGTTCATCAACGAAGGTGATATTGTGCGCATCAATACCGAGACTGGAGAATACAACGAAAGAGTTGAGAAAGCATAAATGAGGTTCTAGGTGCTAGCTTCTAGCTTGAAGAAAAATCAGCTCTCAAGGATTAGGATTTAGGTATTGCAAAAGAATCTCACGCGACTCAAAACGAAATTTAAAAAACCACTATCATATATGATAGTGGTTTTTTCTTTATTCCGTAAAAAAATACAACGGGGGGGTGATAGAAATTAGAAGGTAATAAGCTTTTAGCTTCGAGGAATTCCTAAAACTCTACTTAGTACATTTAATCTAAATCCGAAATCGGGAACGTGTCCATCGTTTCCGGAATGATCGACTTCTCGCTCCCAAAAAGACTTCTCAGCAAGAAACATGCTGTGGGCTACCTGTTCTGGTGTCTGACCATGAAATGCTTCAGCTACCATTCTGCTTTGATTTATTGTGCGATGTATGGGAGAAGTCCCATGAACCTTGCGTGTTTGATAGCTTTCTCAATCTTTCGTTGATGGCTTGCTGGCATGCTGGTTCGGCGAGCGCCTTGAATACGAGCATGTGGCGTAATAAACCCTTTAAGGTATTGGGTGTTCTTGTAATCAACGTATTTTGGAAGTGAACTCATATTTTTATTATTTTGGATTTAAAGCTGAAAGCTGGCACCTGAAACCTGAAAGCTATTAATTAAAATGGAATATCGTCAGGGCTTATTTCTTCGGCAGGATACTCGATATCGGGACCTTTGTCACTCCCTGCCTTACCAGGCTTCATTGGAGCGCCGTCACCGCGCACTTCGTCGCTCCCCCCGCCTCCGGTCTTCGAACCAAACTGAACGCGCTCTGCAACAATTTCTGTTCGATACTGCTTTGCGCCATCTTTGTCCCAAGAACGAGTCTGAAGTCGGCCTTCAACCAAAACCTGCTGACCTTTTTTTAAGTACTGAGCACAGGTTTCTGCCTGACGACCAAACACAACAATGTTATGAAACTCTGTTGCCTCTTTCTTCTCACCATTCTGATCTTTCCATGTACGATTTGTTGCAACACCGAAGGAAGAAACATTCGCACCAGATGGGAGCGCTTTTAACTCTGGGTCGCGAGTGAGGTTTCCTGCGATGAAAACTTTATTGAGATACATACGAATTAGGGTATAGGGGTTAGGGGTTAGCGTCTAGTGAAGAGTTTCTTGAATACATTTTGGATGTGATGACTTTTCTATACCCTAGTGGCTATTGGCTAACACCTACTCACTAACCTTTGCGTCTTCTGTAGCAATACTTTCAAGAGCTTGATCGAGGGCGACCTCAGACATTTCGCCTCCTACTTCAGCCTCTCGTTTTGGCTTATCAATAGAGCCTGATGGGCCTACAACTGCACCACTCAAAGCTGCTGCTACCGCCTCTCTGTCGGTTACTACGATGAGTGAGCGGAGGATTGATGGGTTTGCATCCAATGCTATTTTTATGCGAGCAATTGCGCCGCGGGGAGCCTCAAAAGCCATCCAACCAAAGTATGCGCCGTTAAAATTCGTCAATTTACCGTTTACACGCTTTGCGATTGTGTATGCGAGAGCAATGTTTGAAGGAAATCTGTCCCCGACAAAAGTAACACCCTCTCTCTTGAGAGTTTCCATAATCCCCTGAACCGCTACCGTAACTTCCTCCTCAGAGAGCGTTGGCAACAGGTGATAGCCTACTTCATAGACATTTGTGCGGACATCATCTCCTTCATCTGAAAGAGCTGGAACTCCAGCCAAATCTTCTTCCAATATCTTTGTTTCCATTGTCCGAAGAGCGTACCATGGCTCGCCCATTGAGGCAACGGGCAGGTAGCGTTTAGGGTTTAGTGGCTAGCGTTTAGGGAGGGGACAAACATCTTGATGGCGTTTTGGACGGTAGCCTCTCTAGCTACCTCCTCTCCAATACCCCGAATCGAGGCAATAGCCCCAACTACGTACTTCACATATAAAGGCTCATTTCTTCTCCCTCTAAAAGGGTTCGGGGTGGCATAGGGGGCGTCAGTTTCGGTCATGAGCATCTCAAGTGGTGCAAACTTCACCACCTCATCGTATTCGCGAGCAAAAGTGAGAACGCCCGTGAATGATGTTGTGAAACCAATGCTGTAAAAACGCCTCGCTATATCAACGGTACCCACAAAAAAATGAATGTTCCCTCGAAGTTTTTCACCTACCTCTCTCTTTTTCGATTCCAACATGGCAAGCATGTCGAGATACGTGTCGACAGTACCTCGCGAAGGGCGCCCATGAATCATTAATGGTTTATCGTATTTAATTGCAAAATCAATATGCTTTTCAAATTCACGCATCTGACGCTTCTTCGCAATTGCTATATCGCCTGTAATTCTAAAATAATCTAAACCACACTCCCCTACTCCAACAACTTTCGGATTCAAAATAAGTGATTTATATTCGCTCTCTGAAAAAGTTTCTTTCTCTGTGTCATTGGGGTGAAGACCGATCGTTGAAAAGAATCCTTCTTTCCCCTCTCCAAACTTCACTGCGTCTTCTGATGTGGCTTTATTAACACCAACAGTAATAGTCCACACGGACTCATCGCGTATGCGCTGGAGTACTTCCTCAAGGTCTTGATCGTAGTCCTTAAAAGTTACATGCGAGTGAATGTCAAAATACTGCGGAATCATGTGAGGCGTGGAAATAGGTTTTCCGGTTTTTTGTGACTTAAAACTGCCTCCTTAATTAAGACGCTTGTTGCGGGCATGAACGCTTCAATATCAGTAGCAATTGCATTTAATTCCCTTACCAGTTTCTTTATAATCATGATCGCCTCATCACGGACAGCGGTCTCATCGGACTTTATTCCAGTAAAAGGTTTCTTTACTGCTATGAGAGCATCATCATGACCTATACGTTCCCAGATACTATCTGCTGCACGACCATACTCAAATTTCTCAAGATAACTCCCGACCGATACATCTGATTGGGTTTCTTGAGTCAACTCTACAGGACTTGAGAGATGGGTAGTTGCCATTTGCATCACACGGGCAACCAAATTTCCGATTCCATTTACTAATCCTGCTGTGTACCATTCATCCAGTCTTTCCCATGTAACATCGGTGTCTTCAGTTGAATGGACATGTCGCAACAATAAATACCGCGTTGCCTCGGTTCCATATTTTTTAACCAAATCGTACGGACTAATGACATTGCCGATAGACTTCGACATTTTTTGACCACCAGAATTTATAAAGCCATGGTAGAACACTTGGTCAGTATTTTTAATATCTGCAGACATGAGCATCGCTTGCCACATGAGGGATTGAAAACGCACCTGATCCTTCCCTGCCATCTGAAGTGTGTATCCTTCTTCCCAGAATTTCTTAAAACTGCTATCTGAATCTTCTGGCCACCCTAAGGTTGAGATGTAATTAACAAGCGCGTCAAACCACACATACATCACCTGAGTATTATCTTCAGGAACAGGAACACCCCACGCGAGTCTGCTTTTTTCACGAGAAATACTGAAATCCTCCAAGCCCTCTTTAACGAAATTAATGGCTTCAATCCTACGCCATTCAGGAATAATGACTCCTTCGGTGCTTAAATATTCTTCAAGAGGTTTCTGATAGTTTGAGAGCTTAAAGAAGTAGTTCTCTTCCTTGAGGAGCTTTGGCTCTGTGCCGTGAATGTGGCACTTCCCTTCTACTATCTCCTTCTGTGTTAAATATTTTTCACATCCAACGCAGTACAATCCCTCAAACTCTTTTTTATAAATGTCTCCCTTTTGGGCACATCGCCTCCACATTTCCTGCGCGGCCACTTTGTGGTGAGGGTCGGTGGTTCGGATGAAATGTATATCGGAAGAGAGGCCGAGTATTTCTTTCAACTGTTGGAACTCATTTGCGTAGTGCGCAACATACTCCTCCGCACTCTTTCCTGCCTTCTCAGCTGCTTCAAATATTTTCTGCCCATGTTCGTCGACGCCGGTATTGAAAAAAACTTCATCGCCCCGCGAGCGCCAAAAGCGCACAAGTGCATCAGCTTGCACAAGCTCTAACGCAAACCCGATGTGTGGATCGGAATTCACATAAGGAAGCGTGGTGGTGAGATAAAAGGTGCGCATCGGACTATCAATCATTTCAACTCAGCGAGTTCACGGGTTTTTGATTTTTCTATATCGGTCACAAACTCTTGAAGTGCGGCCGCTAGAGGAACGGCGAGAAGTATGCCGTAGAAGCCTGCAAGCTGTCCTCCTGCAATCATTGCCAAAATAACCATGAGCGGAGGTACTCCCACTACTCGCTTCACTACCAAAGGATAAATAAGGTTTGACTGAAGGAGATTAATAACAAGAAAGCCTCCTGCAACAAAGAGTGCGAGCTGGGTTCCTCCTGTTGTTGCTCCTATGATAACCGCAAGTGTTCCTGAGACGAGCGAACCAAACATAGGAATAATTTCTACACAGGCTGCAAAAATAGCAATAAGAAATGCATACGGCACCTGAAGAATAGAGAGCCAAAGGTAGCCCAATACACCGATGATAAGGGAAAGAATGAGTTGTCCTTGCATCCAAAGACCAATCTTGTGACGGGATCGCTTCCATAAATCAAGTGCATAGTGCTGATGCTTCACTGGTATAACAACCTTGAGAAAATCATCCACACCTGTTTCTTGAAATGCAAAGTAGATCGATAAAATGATTATCAAAATAAAAGAGATGATACCGCCAAATATACTGTACACAGCTTGGAGTGCTCCTTGTCCAGTCGGGATAATGAAACTTTGCAATTGTGTCAGGAGCGCTGCAGAAAATTCGTGAGGAATAAACGGTTGCAACGCACTCACCGTAGAGCCTCCAAAAATACTATCAATACGGAGGGAACTCAAGAACTGCGGAAGATCAACGATAAACCCTCGTGTCTCTTCAACAAGGGGTGGTAACAAAAGATAAATGATTCCTAAAAATACACCAACAATGAGAGCGTAGATTGATAGCACTGCAAAAGCTCGTGGGAGCTTCTTTTTCACAAACCAATGCACACCGGGCTCTACGGCTGAAGAGAGAACAATCGCCGTGAGGACAATAAGAACAAGGTCTCTGAGAAAGAAGAGCAACCATAAGAGTAGACCAATCCACACCACTGTCCAAAAAGAACCTGGGGTGATGTTAATAGTGAGAGGCCGAGTGTCCATGTGGCTATTCTAGCACCACTCTATTGTAGATACAGGGATACACCTCCTGCCACCATTTCTATTGCCGTATCGATAGGCATTCGCTCTTGTGAGCCAGTATCTCTATTTCGCACCGTAACGGTATCTTTTTGTTCAGGGTTTTCGCCGAGAGTATCGAAATCAATAGTAATACACCACGGTGTACCTATCTCATCTTGTCTACGATACCGTTTGCCAATGTTGCCGTTATCGTCCCACATAACCTGAGGCACCTTCTTTTTAAGTGCCATGTATACTTCCCGCGCTTTCTCTACAAGCTCTGGCTTATTCTTCAGAAGTGGAAACACCGCGGCTTTAATGGGAGCTATGTGAGATGGCAATGCAAGGTAAACACGCGTATCCTCCCCCGTCACATCTTCCTTATACACACTCGCGAGAATTGCGAGCACGGTGCGGTCAACGCCAAGTGATGGCTCAATAACATGTGGAGTAATTTTTGCACCTTCTCCATCAGAATATTTCAACTCAAGAGTTGAACCTTTTTCGTGCGCAGAAAGATCAAAGTCACCTCGATACGCCAACCCCCAGAGCTCACCTCGCCCGAAAGGAAAATCAAATTCAAAATCGATTGTCTTTTTACTGTAGTGTGCCAAATCCCCTGCTTCTATATCTTTAGAATGAAAGGAATCCATTGATAAACCGCACGCTTCCGCAAAGTGCACCATACCTTTTCTCCATTCCTCAAAAGCACCCTCCCATGAATTTTCATTAACAAAGTATTCAAGTTCCA
>JBBAAE010000022.1:0-14184 GCA_041658485.1 Minisyncoccota bacterium | reverse complement strand
CAATAATAATTGCGAGAAAGCCAAAAATGGCAAGAGCTCGTACTGCAACGCCTCCGAGGCGTGACTGTGTCTTTTTTAAATCGTTTTCCATAAAACACTGTATATCATATAAGATTGCTCTTGTCAAGCTTCTAATCTTTCTCGTAATGACTCCGAATGTTAGACGGCTATGAAAGGTGCCTATTACCAGACTTGACAAAGCCATTTAAGCGTGATACTGTCTTAATAATTCCCAATCGGGATTTTCATACATTTTTTAAGAAAATAAAACAATTATGTTGACACATTTAGCAGAAGAAGCTCCACGAGAGATTGCCAATCAAAAAGGTAATCGTAGAAAATCTGAAAGCGCACTCCAGCGTGAGCGTGCTCGTGCAGCCAAAGATTCTGCATATGCGCCAGTGAAGGTGACGAGAGCGATATATCATGACGTTTTTGTAAAAGCGAAAAGTGACACAGATCCGGCAGTCGTAATAGCGCGTCAGAAATATCGTGCAGCATTTCAAGCGTACAAGCAGTTTGTTTTTCAAACAGAAGGTCTTGATGCGGCAGAGCGAGCAGTAGGAGCAGAAAGTTGGAAAGCAAGACCGTATTTAAGTATTGCAGGAAAACACATTACTCCCGAGCAGATGTCCGCAACTGTTGCTGTTGGTAGTATTGCTGTGCCTGCAGTGGCTGCCGCACCACTTGCTGCGGCTTTTCATTTAGGCGGTACAAGCTTGTATGCAATGGTTGCTGCAGGTGCAGGATTTGGAGTTGTTTCGCATTTTGCCATTAAGCCTGTAGCGAAAGGAATTCGAGAGGAGTATGCATCAAAAGAACTTGCCGCTCGTCAGGCAGGGCAGACCATTGAAGACTTTAAGAAAGAAAATCGTGAACTTCTCCGTGATCGTGCAAAATCAATAGGACGCAGACGACTTGCTCGCTTAGCAGCTTCTCTTGGATTTACTACCGCGACAGTCATTACAACTGGTGTATTGACACCAGATCATGTTGGTCACTCAGCAGGACAGTGGGCTTCTAAGGGTGTAGATGCCGGATTACATCACATAGGTTTGGAGCAGGGATGGGCAGACTATTTGGCTCATGGTACTGGGGCGTTTCAAGGTTTTATGCAAAAATTTGGCGCTGCCGCCGGTTTTACCCTACAAGAACTTTTTGGAATAAAAACTGCTGCAGCGGCAGAGATGCATGCTCCTGGTTCGCAAGGAGTAGTACGGGCGGGTTATGTTCCAACTGGCACAGGTAGTGCAGTTATAGAAACTGCTACAGGTGGAGCGCCTGAGGTAGGACGAACACAACTCATTACACATTTCGGAAGTGCGCCATGGGCTAGAAGTCTCACAGAAGCACTGAGTCCTCGTTCCATTAGTGAAGCGGCAGACGTGTTGATTCGAGGCGGTATGAATCCTGAAGCACGCGAAGAATTTATTGCAGCAGCAAGCGCGTTTAAGAACAACCAGAGTCCGGAGTTTGTTGATTTCACCAGAAGAGAGTGGGAAGCACAAGCATTTAGAACACGCGGTGTGCCTAGCGTTCTTGGTGATGGTGTCGACAGAGTTCTTTTTGATGCGAGTAGAGAGCCTGGTTTTAGAGGTGAACATCCTCCGGTATACCGTGCGTTAAAAATGCCTTTTTCTTATACTGATGCACGTGGTGTTTTGCATGAGGTCATGGTTGAAATACCAATAGGTAAAGCCGATGGTTCTGGAGAACAGGATTGTTACAACTTCTCTCTTTATAGCGATCGTACAGTAGTGACGCCTCCACCAACACCAGAAACATTTGTGCCTCCACCAACGCCAGAACAACCAGTGCTTGTTGCAGCTCGCATTATTTGGTCGGAACAGTCAGGGTTCGTAGCGCAAGATTGTACTGACTGTGGTGGATCAGAGATGAAGGTTACTAATCTTCGTATACTTGAATACAGAGGTGAAAGTCTTGAAGAGGCCCGTCAATATATGCGTGCGGCTATAAGTGAACGCTCAGCATGGGAAGGGTACCAGCAGGTTATGACTAATAAGTTTACGTATCTTAAGTTCTATAACACACTTACACAAACATATACGTACCATTGCTTTAGTCTCGGGACGGAAACATTTTCTCAGCCAACTATTGTAACTGACAGGGGAACGGAATTTGTTCGTACCGCTGAGCAGTTTGATGGTTTAGTTACTGGAACGAGTGAAGAGTTGAGAATGATTGGTACTATGCGTGGTTCTGATATTAGTGTCATGAGCCCTAAAGATCCGATGCCACTTGTTGCCATAGATCCAGACGGTGATGGTAGACCAAACCGTTTCGTCCCAGGTATGGATATAAATGGCAACGGCATCTTGGAGGCCAATGAAATTGGCCGTACCTTGAATGATATTGTAAATAACCAAATATATTTGATTGGCAATGACATTGTTCCTCAAGAAACTGGTAATCCGAATGCACAGGCAACTCTTGAAAGAGCATTCCTTTCAAAAATTCCTGAAGGTTTCATTCAAGGTCGCACTGAAGGAGCGCGGTTTTCGGCATTGAAAGCAGAATTTGGTGGAATCTTGAGTGATGAGCAAATTCGCGAACTTGGTGGCTACTTGCACTTCTATGCAGAACTACACAAAACACCAGCACATCCAGATGGAGCAGCGGCATTCAGAAACCCTGATGGCTCACCAAAAGTCATATTCCAATTCCTCCGTGAAGGCATTACTGAGACAGCACGACCCCAGAATGGCTCAGTAGGGGACTTCCCGGACCTTAGAAGGGCGCAATAATTGATGATTTGACAAATATAGATTTATGATGTACTATGAAAAAGCATGACCCAAGGCACCATAGCAGCTTTCGGAACAAATGATTTTTTCACTATGATTAAAAATAACACTCCGAAACATAGACGAATAACCTCACGACCGTGGGAGTTTCTTGCAATCTTTCTGATTGTCTTTTTTGTTGTGTCGGTGTTTCTTTTTGCAATTGATTTTGTCCCAGAGTCTCCAACTTCAAGTAATACTGCAAGCGTTGCACAGGCATCGGTAGTTACCTTGAGTGCTTCGGAGCCAATCCGTACTACGGAGTCTCTGGGTGCGGCTAAAAGCGCAACTAACAATGTTGTAGCTCCAGTTGCGTACGCTTCTTCTAATAATAATGCTAGTGCACCTCTCCGAATCACCATACCGAAAGTTGGCATTGATACGCCAGTCAATAATCCAAACACTACTACTGTGAGCGGGTTAGACAGTGCACTTCTTAAAGGTGCGGTTCGCTATCCTACCTCAGCACTTTTGGGTGAGAGTGCCCCTATGCTTATTTTCGGTCACCAGAGTTACTTGCCTGTAGTGAAAAATCAGGCTTTCAAGGCATTTAACAGTTTGCAAAATGTCCGTGCGGGAGATGATGTGATTGTGTCGTCCGCAACTACTAACTATCACTATCGCGTGACTTCAATTTCATATGTTGATGCAGGTGATGCTGAAATACAGATTGGTGGAGGAGCAAGAACTCTTACTTTGGTTACCTGCGATTCGTTTGGTAAGCAAAAAACGAAACGATATGTTGTCGAGGCAGAGTTTACGTTCGAAGAGCCTATTACCATCACACGCGTTTAATTAATTTTTTTATGAACCACATCACTATGAAACCAAGTATTGTACAAAAAACTGCATTCATCATCTTTGCGAGTATCGCGGTTTTTGCTGGTGCATGGTTTTCTATTGATGCCGTACAGATATCTTTTAATACAAGCTCCATCACTGCGGATGCGGGAGGTGGTTGTGGCGGTTGTGGTCATGGTTCTTGGGTTTGGAATTATACGGTACAGCGTGATGGCGGTGGTGGCGGAGGAGGCGGTGGCGGTGGTGTCCCTCGTCCGTCGTGTGTTCTCACTGTGAGTGGAAATCCTACTACCCCAGGACAGGGTGTGACATTGTCTTGGATGACAGCCAACGTCACGTCGGTTTCTATTGATAACGGAGTTGGTTCGGTTGTCGTGGATGGCTCCACACTGATTGCGCCATCGGTTACGACCACCTATACACTCACCGGCAGTGGGTCATACGGCACCGTAATCTGTCAGCAGACCGTTGTGGTAACTCAACCACCAACGCCAGTTTGTTCAGCAGATCTTTCCAAAGATCACCTCATTTGGAGTACTACTAATGCAACCTCGGTAACTATCAATACAATTACTGCTGGTTCTCCTGTAGTTCCTGCTCCGTATGGACTTTCGGGTTCATATAACTTTGTTCCACCGCTAGGCTCTGGTACGCACTCATATAATCTTGTTGCAACAGGTCCTGGTGGGTCTGTGTTGTGTGCTGTTACAGTCACGATTACTCCACAACCTGCACCAACCTGTACCTTAAGTGCCAATCCAACCTCTATTACAGGTGGTGGGTCTTCGACTCTTTCATGGACTACAACTAATGCGACATCTATTTCAATTAATCAGGGTATTGGTGGGGTAGCAGTCTCAGGTTCAACATCTGTTTCGCCAACTGCGTCAACGGTCTACACGCTTACCGCAACAGGCGCTGGAGGCACGGTTACCTGTGCACAAGGAATTACGGTGATTCCACCACCACCGCCAGTGTGTTTCCTCGATTTTTCTCCAACTTCTATTTCTTGGACAACCACAAATGCAACCTCACTCACACTTGTTTCTACGACGGGCTCACCAGCTGTTCCTTCTCCTGCGCTGAACGGTTCATACAGCTTTAATCCTAACCTTGGAGTAGGCACTCATTCGTATACGCTCACCGCGACGGGTGCAGGAGGGGCAGTTATTTGTATCGGCACTATTCATATTGATCCACCACCTTCTACTCCAGCCTGTACTCTTGATGCCAACCCAGCTTCTATTATTACTGGCGCTTCCTCGATACTTTCGTGGACGACAACAAATGCAACTACGTTCTCTATTGATCAAGGCGTTGGTTCGCTCTCGACTGCAAACGGTTCAGTTACCGTCTCCCCGTCGGTTACAAAAACCTACACCCTCACTGCAACGGGTGCCGGTGGCACAGTGACGTGTCAACAGACAATTATTGTTTCAGCAAATCCTCCACCAACATGTAGTCTTACTGCATCGGCTTCAACTATTCTTTCTGGTAATTCGACAACACTCTCATGGACGACCGCAAATGCGACATCAGTAAGTATCGCACCGGGCATTGGTGCAGTTGCAACTAATGGTTCGAGAAGTGTGAGTCCGTCTTCGACAACAACATATGTTCTTACCGCGACAGGTCCTGGTGGAACAGTTACCTGTCAAAAAATAATCACTGTCACTGTCTCACCAATGCCGGTATGTTCTCTCGACTTATCAAAGGATCAAATTAGTTGGACTACAACAAATGCAACCGCGGTTACCATTACTCCAACAACTGCGTCACCTACAATTCCTTCCCCGCAAGCACTTTCAGGTTTCTACAACTTTGTTCCAGCGCTTGGTGTTGGTACACATACGTATAGTCTCACCGCAACGGGTCCTGGCGGTACGGTTTTGTGTGGAGTGAATGTTACTGTTACACCAAACCCTGCACCAACGTGTACGCTTAATGCAAATCCAGCGACTATTGCTCCGGGAGGCTCGTCGGTACTTTCATGGACTACCACAAATGCTACTAGCGTTCTTATAACGCAGGGTATTGGCACAGTAACCCTAAACGGTTCTACATCGGTTTCTCCTGCAACTTCTCAAACATACGCTCTTACTGCCACAGGCCCTGGTGGAACAGTCACTTGTCAGCAAACAGTTGTCGTAACACCACCTGCAACGCCTTCTTGTACTTTGAGTGCAACACCTTCGTCTGTGAATGCGGGTGATGCGTCAGCGCTTTCATGGACAACAACTAATGCACTCGTGGCTTCGATTGATCACGGTGTGGGTGCAGTGACTCCAGTTATTTCAGGCGCAACTGCGGTATCTGTTTCGAGTACTGTTACCTACACAATGACCGTGACAAGTCCCTTTGGCGCAACGAACACTTGTCAGACAACTATTACAGTCACCACTCCAGGGCCTGCGTGTACGATTACAGTTTCGCGGTCTTCAATAAATACTGGACAGAGTGTCACTGTTTCTTGGACATCAGTTAATGCAACGAGTGGTTCTATAACTGGAGGGATAGGTTCAGTGAGTCCAGTTTCGGGAGGCTCCATTGATTTGTTCCCACCATCCGATACAACCTATGTTGGAACATTCACTGGTCCTAACGGCACAGTGTCATGTCAAAAGACTGTGACGGTCGCTCCTACGGGTTGTACCAGTAATTGTGGTGGGGGACTCAATCCGCCTAATGTTGTTCTCTACAAACAACCTTCTAACCAACCGTTGGCATTCATCTCGCTTTCACAGATTCCATATACTGGGTTTGACGCAGGGCCAGCACTTACCTTTTTCTTCTGGCTTGCTATAGGACTTTTCTCTGCACTTATTGCATATATCGTAGCGGGGAAACGAGGTATTAGATTTGTGATGGGATATGCAAACAACGTTCCTCAGGTTCGACATGAAACTCCCGCTGAAATGCATGAGCATGCACGCGAGGAGGTATACGGAACTCCATATCCAACTCCTGATGCTTTAGTAATGCATCAGGCACGAGTTGTGTCACCTGCAAAAACAGAAGAGGCATTTATCCCTGTTGAACATTTGTTTACCGCCGTTGCTCCAGTTGCACCCGTACGCTCATCAGCACCTGCAGTTGATGGTATTCCAAATATTGCTGATGTCATTGAATCTCGTGCACACGCAGCTGGTGTATTAATGTCGCCAGAAGCAGTCACCCTCGCAACTTCGATCTCAACGGATAGAGCAGAATCACTTCGTGTGTTTGGGAACATCTTGAATGAAGCGGTGCGTACAATTCCTCGAGAAAACGGTTGGGTCATGCTTACCACTGATCGTTTTGCTGATCTTGCAAATAAGGATCAGGGCGTAAGTATCGCCCCTCCAACAGCTTCTGCATTTCCAGTTTCTACACCAGTGAGTGTTCCTGTAGAAGTACCAGTTAAAAATCCAGTTGATAGTGTTGCTGCATCTCAGTTTGCTAGCGCTGTGGTTTCAGGTAACCGTGATGTTGCCTTCAGTGTTATGCGTTCCTTTGAGCATGACGGAATGAGCCCGACTGCGCTCATGACTTCAACAGCTGTTGCTCTCGATATCCTGTATCGCACTCGTAAAGACAGCCGTCCTGCTGTTGATGCCTCTCTTGCAGATGTTGCGGCGCATCTCTCAGATGAGCAACTTGCACACTTGGTGAACATCTTCACGCACTCTCTCGACACGGTATATGCTTCACCATTCACTGGTGTAAAGCTCGCCCTCGCTCAGGCGTTTGAAGTTGTTGGGTAATAAAAGAAATTACCTTTATGGGAGAAGGAGGAACACACGAAGAAAATCCAATAATAAATGTTTGGACTTATTTCTTAGAGGTTCTTGATTTAGTGCTTGCGGGTGCTCTCAGAGATACAGATTTAGCAGATCCATTTTATAAACTTTCTCGTAAGCAAAAACAGAACGCAAGAAATGAATTCAAAAAAGAGACAGGAAGAAATTTACCTTTCTAAAACCCATTAAGGCTTTGTGCTAAACTCGGGTTTAGCACAAATGCATAAAAACGAT
Organism: Minisyncoccota bacterium; assembly: GCA_041658485.1. Classification (GTDB taxonomy): domain Bacteria; phylum Patescibacteriota; class Minisyncoccia; order Phycocordibacterales; family Phycocordibacteraceae; genus Phycocordibacter. The sequence goes on along the minus strand of JBBAAE010000022.1, from coordinate 6,566 downwards.
ATGGCACAAGAGGCTCCTAAACCAGTAACTAAACCAGTAACAAAAGAGCAACTCACGAATGCCCTCTGGAAGTGGGGACCGAGAGGAGGTCGCTTTAGAGACTTACTACCAACCATAATTCAAACTCCATCCGCTGATTTGCTTAAATGTCTGTTAGACATTAATCCGAAACAGAACGTATAGTTTTTGTGCAACCTCCGAAGGTTGCACAAAATCAGTACTTGACCTAATGACTTAGGAGCGTTCAGAAATTTCTTTTGAAATACGAGTGAGGATGTCAGTAATTGCCATTGCACCTTCAGAGCCAGTTCTATTTTCTACTGATACGGTATTACTTTCAATTTCTTTATCTCCCACCACAAAAAGGTAGGGAGTTTTTTCTTTTTTTGCATTGCGGATTTTCTTTCCTAAAGACTCATTTGCGTCATCAATTTCAGCACGAACACCTGCTTCTTTCAGTTCAGCAAGAACTTTATTTCCGTATTCGTTGTGTTTTTCAGAAATAGGAAGCACTTTCACCTGCACCGGTGAAAGCCAAAGAGGGAAGGCGCCGGCGTAGTGCTCAATAAGCACACCCATGAATCTATCAGGAGATCCAATGAGTGCTCGGTGAATCATGACAGGAGTTTTTTCTACGCCATCCTTGTCCATGTACGCGAGCTCAAAACGCCCAGGCATGTTGAAGTCGAGCTGAATTGTTGAAATCTGCCACTCACGGCCAATGGCATCAACTGCCATGATGTCTATTTTGGGACCATAAAATGCAGCGTCTCCCACCGCTTCTTTGAAGTTAATTTCTTTTTTCTGCAGGAGTGTGCGCATTATTGGTTCAGATTTTTCCCACACTTCGTCACCACCGAGGTACTTTTCTTTCTTAGCTGGGTCGCGAAGTGAGAGGCGCATCCAATAATCAATCTGATAAATTTTTAGAATCTTTTGAATTGCATTTAATACATTGGATATTTCTTCTTCAACTTGGTCTTCTCGGCAAAAAATATGCCCATCGTCTTGTGAAAATGCACGAAGTCTAGTGAGGCCTGAAAGCTCACCAGGGCGTTCATCGCGGTAGAGAACCGCAAAGTCACTGTAGCGGATAGGAAGGTCACGATAACTGCGAGGCTGTGAAGCGTAAATTTGCGTATGCTGTGGGCAGTTCATGGGCTTCAGGAACATCTCGTCCTCAACATATTGAGACTCCACTTGGAGCATATCCTCTTTGTATTTGTCGTAGTGACCGGAAATTTTGAATAGCTCACCCTTATTCATGTTTGGCGTATGTACCTCACCAAAACCGAGCTCGTCATTGAGCTCTCGTGAAAGATTGATTATCTCTGAGCGGATGATATTTCCTTTTGGTGTGAAGAGTGGCATACCTGAGCCAACGAGATCAGAAAAAACTAGAAGACCTTGCTCTCGTGCAATTTTACGATGGTCACGCTTTTTTGCTTCTTCACGTCGCACCAAATACGCTTCAAGGTCTTCTTTCGTATCGAATGCGAGTGCGTAGATGCGAGTGAGCATTGGGTTCTTTTCGTCACCACGCCAATAGGCGCCTGCAATGCGGTCGAGTTTGAAAGAGTCAGGTTTGATATCAGTGCTTGGATTTTCCACATGTCCTCCACGGCAGAGATCAGAGTATTCTCCTGATTTGTAGAAACTGACTTTAGAGCCATCTGCTGTGAACTCGTCTATCAGTTCATGTTTGTAGGGGTTTCCTGGATATTCTTTTTTTGCCTCATCTCGTGAAAGCTCAGAGCGCTCAAATGCCTTCCATGTTGGCAAGAGTTTGCGCATTTCTTTTTCAATCCTCGTGAAATCCTTTTCAGAAAGGGGAGTTGAAAATTCAAAATCGAAATAGAAACCGTCGTCTATAGCGGGGCCAATAGTGCGTTTAGCATCTGGCCAGATCTTCATAATCGCCGCTGCCATCAGATGGGCAAGGGTGTGGCGCTTGTATTCAAGTTCCTGAGGCATTTTGAAAATATAGCACAATTGGTAGAAGTGTTTAGGGATTAGCGTTTAGTGGTTAGTGTAGGGTTTGATTCCCCTAAACCCTAGCCCCTAAACGCTAAACCCTAACTAAGGGCTTTCACTTTATCAATTAACACTGAAGGTTCGCCGTTTCTCTTTGAAAGCTTGCCTTTGAAGAGGACGCAGGTGCCTTCTGTCATCACGCTGGCATTTGTTTTGTAGACCTCAGGGAAGGCAACTGTTTCTATAAAACCATCTTTATCGCTGATGGTGATGAATGCCATTTTGTCGCCCTTCTTTGTGAGGATGGTTTTTATGCTTTCAATAACACCGCACACAGTGAGGGGGTATCCGTTTCGCTCTTCTCCTCGAGCGAATTTAATTGAGTGAGGATAGTCTGCGAGTTCTTTCTTGAATTGGTCGAGGGGATGTCCGGATACATAAATACCTAAGAGTTCTTTTTCTGAATTGAGCATTTCAATTTGAGAAAGCGGTTGTGCTGGCTCAAGTGCGATTTCAGTGTGTCGCACCATCGTTCCAAATAAAGAGTCTTGCCCTGCGGATGTTGCACCCGCATCTTTTGCGAATAGAAGAAGTTTTTCAATGTTCGCCAGTAGAATCCCTCGGTTATTGAATGCGTCAAATACACCGCACTTTATAAGTGACTCCAATGCTCGACGATTGATAATGCTTCCAGGGACTCGAGAGAGTACATCGCCTATAGAGGTAAATTTTCCTCCGCGTGCACGTTCCTCAATAATTGTTTTTGCCGCCCCTTCACCGAAGTTTTTAATTGTTGAGAGTCCGAAGCGAATCATTCCATGAGCAATAACGGTGAATGATTCATACGATTCATTAATGTCGGGAGGTAAAACACGAATGCCGATTCGTTCACACTCAGCAACATCATCAGCAATGCGCTCAGTGTCTCCAGAATCAGCCGTCAAGAGGGACGCCATGTAGTCTTCGGGATGATTTGCCTTCATGTATGCCGTTTGATAGGCAACTTTGCCGTATGAAGCCGCGTGGCCTTTGTTGAAACCATACGCTGCAAACGGCTCAATCAACTTCCACAAACTTTCCGCTTTTGTTTTTTGTATCTTCCCTTTCTCCACACATCCCTGAATGAATTTTTCCTTTTGTGCTTCCATTTCTATTGGAATTTTTTTACCCATGGCTTTGCGCAATTGGTCTGCTTCAAGCCATGTGTATCCAGCGAGATGAATGGCAATCAAAAGCACATCGTCTTGGTAGGTGATGATGCCGTAGGAGCGGTCAAGAATTTCTTTCATGCGTGGGTCCAAGTAGGTGACGAGTGCAGGGTTGTGCTTTCGTTCAATATATTGAGGAATCGACTCCATCGGTCCAGGGCGATACAAGGCCACCATGGCATTGATGTCGTGAATTGATGTTGGCTTCAGGTCTTTTAGGTAATGGGTCATGCCAGAGCCTCCCAGCTGAAACACTCCTCCAGTTTCACCTCGGGCAAGCATGGCAAATGTTTTTGCATCATCAAGTGGAATGTTTTCAATATCAACAACTACATCTTTTCGTACTTTGACGCGTTCAACTGAATCGCCAAGAATTGAGAGGTTGGTAAGCCCAAGGAAGTCGAATTTCAAAAGACCGGCATCTTCCACTTCATGCATATCGTACTGGGTGATGATGGCGCTACCTGATGGTTCAAATTGCACTGGTACGAAGTCCGATACTGCAGATGGCGCAATAACTATACCTGCTGCGTGAATGGAAATATGCCGAGCGTTACCCTCAACTTGTTTTGCGGTGTTTATAATTATTTCAGCATCCTCGTCAGACTTATATAGTTTTTTTAATTCATCTTCCATCTCTAGGGCTTTTTTAAGTGTCATAGGAAATCCTTGTGAGCCCAATGGAATGAGTTTTGCAATTCTGTCACCCACGCCGTACGGGTAGCCAAGTGCGCGCGCGACATCTCGTACCGCTGCGCGCGCCATCATGGTGCCAAAGGTACCAATTTGTGCCACGCATTCTTCTCCGTATTTTTCTTTTGCATACACCAGCATTTCGTCACGACGATTGTCTGCAAAGTCCATGTCGATATCGGGCGCTGATGGGCGCTCAGGGTTCAAGAAACGCTCGAAGGGAAGGCGGTAGGTTATTGGGTCAACATTAGTAATTCCAGTGAGGTACGAAACTAAAGAGCCAGCAGCTGAGCCTCGAGTGGTAGTGAGGATGCCGCTAGTTCGTGCATGTGAAAGCAGGTCGGCGACAGTGAGGAAATAGGGAGCGAAGCCTTTTGCGGTGATGATGGAAAGTTCGTAGTCGATACGTTTTGTTACTTCCTCAGTCGCTTCCATATTTCGTTCAATCAAACCTTTTGCAATTGCAACTTTCAGCTCGCTTTCGTATGTTGTTTCTTTGGGAATAGGGAAGCGTGGAAAAAGCCATGAACCTAGGTTTAATTCCACTGTTGCTCGCTCAGCAATTTTTTCAGCATTTGCCAGCGCTTCAGGAAAATCGGAATAGTGTTCTTGCGCATTCTCGATACTACAAAAAGTAAGATCTCTAATGTCTGGTGCAATTCCTGGTGTCGCTATTCTTCGCACGATGTCGCGGGCTTGTCGGTCTTCGGATTTTAAATAGTAAGAATCGTCTGAGGCTACCGTAGGAAGCGCAAGGGCTGTTGCTATGCCAGCGATGCGGATTTGCTGATCTCTACCCCCGTTCCAGCCGAGTCTGGCGTATACATTTTCTTTTCCGAGTCCATATCTCAGTGTTTCTACAAGAGCTTCAGAATTTCGTCGTACCAGTGCAGTGTCTGGAATGAGCGCAATCAATCCTTTGCCGTATTTTTGTATATGCTCACCAGTTACTTTTGGTAGAGTCTCCCCAGTCTGTTCTTTTGGTAGATCGAGGTATGCGTGCGATACAAGCTTCAAGAGGTGCTGATATCCTTCGTTGTTTTCTGCAAGGAAAATTATACGGTCTTCGGTGTCGCCAATAAGAATGTCTGCGTCAACACCAAGGATAGGTTTGATCCCAGCTTGTTTGCAGGCTTTGTAAAACTCAATGGCGCCGTAGAGATTGTTGTGGTCAGTTAGTGCGAGTGCAGGCATACCAAAGAACATGGCTGAGCTCACGAGTGCATCTATCTGAATAATGCCGTCGAGCAGACTGTAGTGGCTGTGTGCGGATAGGTGGGAGAATGAAGACATTAGGTCTAGTATAAAGGCGTCAGCGTTTAGGGGCTAGCGTTTAGGGTTTTGGGGTAGTATTTAGGCCTAGTCCCTAACCCCTATTCGCTATACCCTATACCCTATGCCATACATCCTTGGAATTGACGAAGCAGGCAGGGGACCTCTGGCTGGGCCTGTTTCTGTTGGTGTTATTGCGGTGGAGAGTAGTTTTGATTTACTTGATGCATTTCCAGGATTGAATGACTCTAAAAAACTTTCAGAAAAAAAACGAGAAGCAGTATTTCTCCGTCTCCAAGAAGAAATGCAGAAAGGAAACGTGCGTGCGGTAGCCTGTCTCTCGAGTTCGACTGTTATAGACACAAAGGGAATTTCGTATGCCATTTCGCATGCACTCGAGCAGGGTGTGCGTAAGCTCATGCCCGAGTCAGATCACGGGAAAATATATCTTGATGGTTCACTCAAGGCTCCTGCCGAATATGAACAGGAGACTATTATTGGAGGTGATGGCCTCATTCCTGCAATAATGCTCGCTTCCATTTTGGCGAAAGTCACCCGTGACCGCTTGATGGTCAAGTTAGCGCTGGAGCATCCACAGTACGGTTTCGAAAAGCATAAGGGGTACGGGACAGCATCACACATTCAAGCTATTAAAGAGTATGGTCCCTCACCCATCCACCGTATGAGTTTTCTTTCAAGAATCGTCAGTGCTACTATTCCCTCATGAGCGACGAACCACAGAATTTGCAAGGGAACCAAGTTCCTGACCTTCCTGTCGATCCTGAGCTTGCTGAGCGTGTGGTTGCACTTTATAGCTCTGTTGACGAAACGTTGAATGAGCTTCGAGTGCCTGACGAAGAGAGAAAAGAGGTAGAGCAAAATTTGATGGAAGCTATTGCTGCCGATCTACTCGTTCGACTTGGTGAGAGACTTTCAGACGAAGATAAAAAAGAACTCGCAGAAATGGGGAATGGTTTTGAGCCCGGTGTTGAGCCCGATTTGAATGCCGTTGCAGGGTTCTTTCGTACTAAGTTTGCTCAAGAAGAATTGGTGCATGCGTTGGCGGAGGCGACGGAGAGTGTATTGAAAGAGTTTACCGACGCAATGCGTTGAGTGCGTCCAAAATCTTCACCTGCGTCGTTACTCGCTCCGCTCCTCCCTCGCCATATGCTGGATATGGCTCGGTTTGGTGCTCACTCGTGCCTCGCATCTGAAAGATTTTTGACTGCACTCAAATCTGCTTGAAAATCAATAAGACTTGCCGTTTAGGGCTTCTTTTGCTATCTTACCTCCATGGTAGTACGAATGAGACATACGCGGGCGCATACGGCAAATCGCCGTTCGCACCACGCTTTGAAGAAGATGCAGCTTACCTCCGCAAAGGATGGTACAGCGCACCCACGCCACCGTGCCCTTTTG
>JBBAAE010000021.1:0-14908 GCA_041658485.1 Minisyncoccota bacterium | reverse complement strand
ATGGATTCATATACATTAGTAGTAAATAATAAAGTCTACTAATTACTCTAAATAACTACCCTGTATACATAAGTACTCCTCAAAAGATGGCTCGTCAACCTTTTCTCCTTTCACCTTTCTGCCACCCCACATTTTTCAAAAAAGGCTCAAAAAGGTCTTCCTCTATAGCCGAGGAGAAAGAATCAGTACTTACATGCTCCTTGTTACCAATGAAAGGCGCATTCCGAATACGCACAATTGGTGTCTGCTCATTCGCCTCCCCCATCACAAATGACGCGGCGGCTGCTAACGAGTCTGGAATATTTGTTTGGCTTCCTCCTGATGGAGTGCCTAAAATATCAATACGATTTTTATTACTGAAGAGTGGTTCAAACCCCGCCCATGCGAGTGCGATACCCACGACACCTTTTCGAAGAAATACACTCCGCGAGTCCGTCATGATGAGATACAAATTTTTGATCTTGTATGTTTCTTTAAACCAAGCCAAAAGTTCTTCGGCAGATTTTTGTGGATTTTCAGGCCAGAGAACATAGTACTGACCTAACGGGTCAATACCTGCTGAAGGAATAAGAATCCCGTTCGTTATAGTGTGCACCACAGCGCCGTCTCGCATGTCTTCGCGAGGAATGTACCAGTCAGCTTCTTGCTTCACTAACTCATCCTTCTTTGTAAAATCACGCTCTACGCACCTGCCTTCAGATATAGAAACAACCTTGGACGAAATCGCCACAACATCGCCTTCCTTGAGGGTAAGCGAAGAGGCTTTTATTTTGGAAAATAAATCATCTTTTGGCGGATGAAGTACATCAATAGAAAATGCGGTGACTTCCATTCACCGCATTGTGCCTTAAAAGTTGAAAACTGTAACCTCAGGGTACTCCTTGAATATAAGTAGCCTTTTTAGATCATGTCAAACGCCGTAACCGGATGCACTAGATAATCGGGCAGGCGACGAAATTCATCGAAATGACTGTCACACATGTTACCGATGGAAACACTAGCCCCACGAAAGGTACTGGTCTTTCGAGGACTGCCTTCCATTTTGCACGCAGTACAACGACTTACTCCCTCCCAAAATTTATTTTCCTGAGAGCTTTCAAACATACCTACTTAACGTCGATCCCCATGGAGCGAGCCGTACCGGCAATGATTTTCATTGCTTGCTCAGTATCTTTTGTATTCAAGTCAGGCATCTTCTTCTCAGCAATCTCTTTGAGTTGCGCCTTTGTGATTGAACCTGCTTTTACTGTTGGAACCTTTCCAGAACCCTTCTCCAAACCTGCCCACTTCAAAAGGAGACGCGATGCTGGAGACACTTTAACGATAAAGGTGAACGAGCGGTCGTCCATGACCGAAATCTCAACAGGGAGAATGTCGCCCATTCTGTCTTGGGTTGCAGCATTGAACTGCTGAACAAACTGGCCAATGTTTACACCGGCTGGACCGAGAGCTGTTCCCACTGGAGGCGCAGGCGTTGCCTTACCACCTGGAACCTGAAGCTTAATTTTCTTTACTACTTTTGCCATATGCGTTGATGATACTTATATTTTCTTAACTTGCAAAAAATCGAGCTCAACTGGTGTCTCACGACCGAACATCGACACTAACACCTTTACCTTACCCTTCTCCTCGTCAATCTCGCCAATGCGACCCTCCAAATCTTTGAAAGGACCGTCCGCAACAATAACAGGCTCCCCGACAGCGAAGTCAATCTTATGCTTTGCAATATCGGTCGACATGCGCTTGAAGAGAATGTTCATTTCATCCTCCGTCAAAGGCACCGGAGTAACCCCAGAGCCCACGAAGCCAGTCACGCGTGGGGTGTTGCGAACAATATACCAACTCTCATCATCAACAATCATGTCGACCAAGATGTAGCCTGGGTAAATTTTCTCTTCAACGGTATTTCGCTTACCACCCACTACTTTAATTTTCTTCTCAGTTGGAATCACTACATTGAAAATCTTATCCTGCATGTTTAGAGAATCGATGCGTTGCTTGAGGTTACGAAGAACAGCATTCTCATATCCTGAGTATGTGTGTACTGCGTACCAACCTCGTGTTCCTTCTGTTTGTTTTGCCATACAAATTATTTCTTAAGAAGGATAAGTTGTTCTAGTCCTAATGTGAAAATGAAATCAAAAGCACCGAGCATAAGTGCGACACTGATAGAAATAACAATAACGAGCAATGTATAGAGAATTGCTTGATTTCGAGTTGGCCATGACACATGCGTGAGCTCATTTCGTACTGCCTTGATGTATTCAATGAATTTTTTCATAAAAAAAGCCCTGCGAGGGCTTTGATTAAGGTATCAAATTGAGACTGCTTGGTCAAGAGCGACCCAACAACCTATCATTGCCGACGTCTACAGCTCTGTACCCGCTCATCAGCAATTCGGCGTGCCGTAGCAAAACGAGATTGAGCGGAAGACAAAGAACGAGTTCTGTTTGTTTCTATTCTGCGTCGTTCAATTGCCTGGGCTGCGGGCGTAAGGTCAGTGCGACGACTAAGCGACTCTAGGGCACTGTCAGCATCCTCGTTTGCCCTCTCAGTGTCATAACGAAAATCATCTCTAGCGTTGATTAGAAGCTCATTAGCCGAATCTATTTGTGTTCGAAGACATCGTTGTTCGTCTTCTCGTTCGCGCTGACCTCGGGCATAACCATCCAGCGCACCTTGAGCAAATTGACCCCAGTTAAAATCTTGCCCTGCCTCTGCGGAGCCAGGTGAAGTTCCTGTTAGTAACCCAGCAATAGCGAGCGCAAGCCAACCTTTATTTTTAGGCTTTCTTGAAACAGGCTCTGCCGCAGGTAGCGATAATCTTTCTCCCATGATTCTTATATGGTAACACTTCCGAGCTATCCTGTCAATAGCACTTCCAGACTACAAAGAACCCCAAGCAAATGCTTGGGGTTTCCCTAAACGCTATACACTAACCCCTTCCTTATCGTATTTCGTACGTTACCGAAACATTCACGATAATTTCATTCTGCCCTGTTGGTACAGAAACTTCTGGCCGTGCAGGTGCTGACGATGCGCCCATCGCCATGTCTTTTGAATAGTACATCGGAGGATATCCGCCACCTTCAGAGTAATTTACTACTCGCACCAAACGAACACCAAGATCTCCTGCAAGTCCTTTCGCCTGCGCGCGAGCCTTCTCTATTGCCTCTTTCCGAGCCTCTGCCTTCAAAGCATCGGGATCATCAACGGAAAAGTTAGGCCCGTAGAGATTGGTAACTCCTGCTTCACCGAGAGCCGAAAGCACTTTGCCTGTGTCATCAATCTTGCGTACTTTTACTTCAACAGTCTCTGAGACGGTAAAGCCGATAATTTTTTGCTCCTGATTATAGACACAAGGAACTGCTCCGTAACATGGAGTTGGTTGTGAATAACGAGGTGAAATGTTGTATGAACTCGTCTTAATGTCCTTCTCGCTAATTTTTAGATCTTTCAATAGCGCGAGGGCAACATTGATTTTCTTTGCGGCAGCATCTTGTGCGTGCGCAGAAGTATCAGCGTCTTCAGAGATACCGAAAGAAACTGTGGCAATGTCTGGCGATGCAGAAACCTTTCCTTCTCCCGTCACTGTTATGACATTGGTCGGAGGTTGCGTCAGGGTGTCAAAGTTAACAATGGCATTGATTGCCTTTGCTCCGACAAAAATAGTCGCAACGACCAAAAACACTGCAAATAATTTCATAACCAAACGACTTTTCAAAAGTCCGTGGTGATGTGAGTGATCGTGAGTATCTTTAAGTTCATCCATAAAAACGAATATATTACTGCTATGAGCCTAGTATATCATTAGGCATATTTAATAAGATCGGCATGAAGCTCTCACTAAGACGAAGATCTGACCTTATTCTTACGGGCGCGAACGAGAAGGAAAGTGTCTGCGAAGTAGTGTTTTTGAGGCGAAGAGACGGAGAAAAGTTTTACTTTCATTCTGGCTCGACGAAGCAAAAACAAGAGCGCTAGCGAACTTTCTGCGAGCGACCTGCCCGAAAGGTTTCCTTACGCGCACTAGTAACAAGTACATAAATGGCAATCATGGTGGCGATGTCGTGCACCATATTCTACTTGCAAATAAATTGCAAGTAGGATAGTATGGTGACTATGATCGTCATCGCAGATGCCCTCAAAAAAAGAGGGTTCCGAGTAACCGCACCGCGCGTTAGCATCTTCAATGTCTTACAGAAGGCGTCGTATCCTATGAGTGTGCAGGAGGTAAAAATGGGAACGAAAGGTGTGGATACAGTGACGGTGTACCGGACACTCGAGGCGTTCAAGCAGGCAGGGCTAGTTGTACAAGTTGATCTCCAACGGGGACATGCCCTCTATGAACTTAAGGAGGGTAAAAGCGACCACCACCACATCGTGTGCATGAGTTGCAAAAAGATAGAAGATTTCACTGGATGCGATTACCAGCCGATCGCACAGCAAGCTCTAAAAAAGTCAAAAGGATTCGCCAAGATTATCAGCCATTCACTAGAACTTTTTGGTCTCTGCGCACTATGCGCGACTAAATAACTAACACTATGGGAACAATTGCCTACATATTTATAAGTATCAGTGCGGTGAGCTTAGTATCATTCGCCGGCATCGCCGCATTCTCGATGAGGGCAGAAATGATGAAAAAGATGCTCTTCGTTCTCGTAGGGCTTGCCGCTGGAACATTGATCGGAGACGCGGTGATACACCTAATACCTGAGGCACTCGAAAAGATCGGTGATGAGCGAGCGTTCGGTCTTGCGCTTTTAGCAGGCGTCGTGGTCTTCTTCATCCTTGAAAAATATTTGCGCTGGCATCACGCTCATCATGGAGCCGAGGAAGAGCACGAAACGGAAGAAGCCCTTCATCACCCTAAACATCTTGCGCCGATGGTTTTATTCGCGGACGGCATCCACAATCTGCTTGACGGGGCAGTAATTGCCGCAGGGTTCCTCATCTCTCCAGTCGTCGGATTCGCGACTGTAGTCGCCGTATTCCTCCATGAGATCCCGCAGGAAATCGCTGACTACGCACTCCTCGTGCACAGCGGATTCTCACGCACGAAAGCTCTTTTCTTCAATTTTCTTTCAGCACTGACGGCATTTCTCGGAGCAGGACTCCTCCTTCTACTCCACTCCGCATTTGAGCTGGTCGGAGCATTTGCTGGAGCATTCACGGCAGGTGCATTCATCTACATCGCCGCGACAGATCTCATCCCCGAACTACATAAAACAAAAGGAGCGATGCGTGGCGCGATTGAACTTGGTGCATTCATCATCGGTATCGCACTGATGTTCTTGTTGACCTTCCTTGAAGCGTAAGAATCTCATCCTGCAACCTGCTCGCGATACATTTGCCCTACAGAAACCCACCCTGATGCCTCACCTCGAAGTGGTATCGAGGTCATCACCTTCCATACCCTCTCTTCTTTTTTCAGGATTACTATAGTATCGAGAGTTGATTCGAAACGAGGTCGTAGCACTCGAAGTTCGCGCCATATTCTGCGAAATTGTTTACGATTTAAAAAACGCGCCACGGACGCATGGAGCTTGTTCCCTTCAAGTGGATACGCTGGCATCCACGCAATGTTTGTGTTCAGTGCATGAATGAGACGACGCACTAAGGACACTGCTTCCGCACCCTTATATACATCCATATACACAGTACGAAAACCGAAGCGCCCAAATCCATCTATAACCAAAGGAGTGGATCGCTCATTCCCTGCAAACGATCGCAATACCCGCTCAACTTCCTTAATGCCTGATTCATCAGTCTCAAAAGGAGGCTTGATGGTGATGTGTGGCGGAATCCTGTCGTGGAGAGGGATGACGCGATACTTCAATGCAAGCTCGCGAGTTAATCCCGAATGATACTGTCTTGCATCCCCCGAAAGGAGGTGGGCAATGAAGTACTTCACTAACGACAGTATAGCAAATGCGAGACCGAGTCAGTTCTACCTCGGGGAATAAATTTAAGACTTCGCTTTATTGAAACGGAGTGAGGAATAGTATGCAGCGAGAACAAACGCAAGACCAATGGTTCCAGTGATTATTTCCGGTACATCAGTAAGTAGGCTAACCCACATACTCACCGCAAGTCCAAATATTGCCCAATGAGCGCCATGCTCCAAAAACACGAGAGTATCGAGAGTGCGTTCTCTCACCATAAAAATGGTTAGGGATCGTACAAAATAAGCGCCGATACCCAAACCTACCGCAATTACCGGCAACGCTGAGGTAAGCGCAAACGCACCAACAACACCATCGAGTGAGAATGCCGTATCCAAAACTTCAAGATATAAGAACAGCGCAACGCTGCCAGATGCCCCCACTTTTGTCTCGACAGAAAAAGCGCTCGTGATTCCTTCCATCACAATAAATACAATAACTCCAAAAACACCGGCCAATAGCACAGAGGTCTGTTCTGCGGCCGGAACAAAAAATGAAACAGTAGCGACAGCGACGAGCGCAAGAAATATTTCTAATGCCTCAATTCTGCCCCAGCTCACCAAGTGTCTCTCAATAAACTGAATCCAGTGTTTTGTTTTATTGCTATCAAGAAAATATTTGAGAGCAACCAGCATAAGAAACACTGCGCCGAACGAATGAATTGCAGGAGCAACACTTTCTAATAACTCTCCATAGTGAGTAGGGTCGAACAAGGCCATGTGGCCAATCAACCACGGAGACATACCTGCAATCGCTGAAACAATAATGACGGGGAGGAGGATGCGCGTACCAAATACCGCAATAAATATTCCCCATGTGAGGAAGCGCTTCTGCCACTTCTCATTCATCTTCGCAAGCACCCGTGCATTCACAACGGCATTATCAAAAGAAAGGGTTACTTCAAGAAGTACCAACAACACTGCGGTTATAAAGGCCGCAAGACCGAGATAGTAATACACGAGACCAAGGCCAACGAGAGAAATAAGAACTGAGACTCCGAAAAATTTGATTATGCTGTTCATGTATTAAAGATTTTTTACTAAATCGCTTCCCTGCTTTCAGAAAAATAAACTTGTCGGGGAGGAATACCTAACATCTTTAGTCGTGTAGTGAGAAAATGCTTCATTTCTTTTTCTCCCTTGAATGCTCGAACTTTTCCTCCGATGAGCACAGCCCACTCACCAACATCTCGCATTACATCTGTTTTATTAAAAACGAGATGCGTGACGCCATTCACACGAACTGCTTGCTCTATCAAATCAACATTCATCCAATTACACTGGCGTGGCCTCCCTGTCGTAGAACCATACTCTTCACCTACTCGCCGAAGCTCTTCGAATACAGGATTTTTTGGTTCAAACTTCTTGGTACCGACATAGGTCTCATACATTTTTGCGACACCCCATACGTGGCGAACTGATTGTGGCGGTACACCATTCAAGAGGGCTCCAGCGGTGGTGCAATGACTGGAAGTAACAAACGGGTAATCTCCCCAATCAATGTCGAGCCCGAAGCCTTGTGCTCCTTCACCTAATATGACGACCTTTTTTTTGTTTTCATGAAACTCTTCGTAGAGATCGATGAGGTAAGGCTTTAATGCTTTTACATGCTCCGCACGCACACCAATGCGAGCGTACTTATCGCGATAGGCTGGACCGTTTCCTCGCTTTGTCGTGCCGATTGCTACATCAACAGAATCTTCATTTCTATGTGATGCAGTTATGACATGGGTGTTTTTTGCAATAAAAATTTTACCCTTAGTCTTGATACCTCCATCCTCAAGCATCTTAATTTCTTTCAGAAACTGAATAGGATCAACAACGCATCCTGGCCCTATTATGGATTTAATGCCCCAAAAAACTCCCGCAGGGATGTGGTGCGTTATAAACTTCTTACCTTTATGAAAAATAGTATGCCCAGCGTTACATCCTCCGTTGTACCGAAGTACGTGTGTGTACTTCTTTGTCTTACACAAAAAATGAGCTACTTTGCCCTTTCCTGAATCTCCGTATTGTAAGTCAACAATTATATCAGTCTCCACTTTTGGAAATGATATCACCATTTCCTAAATGATGCGATGTTATTCAAGAACTTTCTCAACAGTCACCAGTTGGGTTTTGACTTGCTCCACAATAAGAGACATCCGTGAAATAACAGCCCCATCGGGAGTCTTAATAGAAATTCGCCAACGGCCGGAGGTAGGGTTATCCATAAATGAGTACCCTCGATAGCCTTCTGGTCGTCCCCCAAGAATTGGAAAGCTCACTCTATTTTTAATCACCCACTTACCGAGCTCTGGTTCAAATAATTCCCATTGGTGTACAACTCCCGCACCAAAATGCGCAGGAGCAAAGATAGAACTGAACACATACGCCGACTCCCCTGGCGAAAGATGAAGTGTCACTCCTTGGATATCAAAAAAGCGTTCGTACCATGTCCGGACCTCGTCTGTTGCTATGTATCTATCCCCTGCCTTTATTACTGAATGATATGCATCGATACTTTTTGCAGAGAGTGGAATTGGAGGTATGAGGTGCGTTACATAAAGGAGGATTACAACAACAACAACACTAAGAGCGCCTCCGACTATGCCTGACGCGTTATGTACAAATGCGCTCGGTGCCAAAAATCTGCCGAGGAGAAAAAATAAAATAAAAAAAGCGACTGCAATGCCGATACTGGAGAGGAAGGTAAGAAGGCCGAGAGAGCCAAGAGCGATAGGCGTTGCGAGCGCAAAGAACAACACAAGGTTCAAGAAAAAAAGTGTTGTTTGAAATGGTAGACGATACTTTTCAATGAAAAATGTTTCGTTGCTGAGGGCGGCAAGGGCCACGATAATTAAAAATGGCCAGCTCTGAGATAGTGAGCCACTTGAGAAATACAAAATAAGGAAAGCCGACAATAAATTTCCGGCGACATACTGTTGAATGATGGGGAGCCATTCACGCATCGATTGATCGATTTTTGATACTCCTCTATGTAAAGGGCTCGCGAGCACAAGTATCGAGCCTGCAAGAATAATAAGATAGCCTGCAAGAATGATTTGACTGACATCAAGGTTGATAGTCCTAAAGGTAATGATATCTACCAAGAAACCCAGCACAAAAGCTACGGTGGCGAGATGATGTTTGTGATGACTAAAAAATTCAGTTAGTTTTTTCATGCCCAAAAACGACAGACTTTACTTTACACTATCAAAAAAATTCATGAATTAGGCATTTATTTCATCACCATCTTGCTCTACTCAAACGCTGTAAGCATCAACCAGCTGATACGGCTTAAGTGGTGATGGCTGTAGCTGAATCTATTCACTTTATTATGAAGGTAGATTCTGGGTCGCCTCGTCATCATACTTGCCAGATAAAAAATGCCTCTATATAAACTCTAAAAATAAAAATATGACAAAAACACTAACTACGGTGGAGCGCACTATTGTTGCAGCCTCTGCACTGTTCGCCCTTTCACTTATTGGGATGCTCTTTATGCTCCCTGTCTCAGCTCATGCCGCATCTATCGACAGACAGCTCGACCCAGGAGACAACAATGCTAGCGTAACAACCCTACAGACATACCTTGCATTGGACACAAGCATTTACCCTGAAGGATTAGTCACAGGGTTTTACGGAGTCCTTACTACATCCGCAGTACAGCGCTTTCAGTGTGCATACAGCATCATCTGCACAGGAAGCGTGGTAACAACTGGTTACGGACGAGTTGGACCAACGACCTTGGCTTCGATTAATTCAAAAATGGGCGGGGTGCCATCTGCAGATACACAGGTGCCACTTATCTCATCTGTTGGAGTAAGCACAGGAAGTAACACTGCGAACATATCGTGGAATACAAACCAGATGACGCAAGGTGTTGTGCGTTACAGCATCTCCCCTATCGTCTTGAGTGAAGGAAATGGGATTTCAGGCAGTGTGGGTGTGAGTGGTGATACGGCATTAACCGACTCATCATTTCGTGCATCACAAAATGTCTTGCTCTCAAATCTACAGAGAAACACCCAGTACTACTACGTAGTACACACAACAAACGCAGCAGGACATGTGAGCGTCACATGGCCAGCAACATTCACTACAAAACCATAAGTAAAAAGTTTACTTAGAAAGTTAGTGAAAATAAAAATCCACCCATATGGGTGGATTTTTATTTTGGGTGGCTACAGGGAATCGGGGTCAAGTTCCTAAGCTCGAAGACTCGCTAAATGACAAAACCGCCCCAAGGGGCGGTTTTGTCATTTAGGGTGATTGATGGGGCTCGAACCCACGACCGCCGGTACCACAAACCGGAGCTCTACCAGCTGAGCTACAACCACCATGTTACTTCTCAAAAGATCTAGGCTTTAGCAAACCCTTCTCTCTCCCCTCATCATAATGGTGAACGAGAAAATGGCAATTGTGACAAAGCCACGCCAAATTCTCTAGAGTATTATTTAGACGATTTCTGTCTTTATGATGTACGGCGAGTATTCTGGAATCCTTCGTCTCACACAGCTCGCACACAGCAGGTCTTCGGGCCCTCTTTAAAACACTCTGATATGCAGAACGACCATGTTTCCAATTTGGGTGCTTAGATCCGACAAAAAATTCATTCCGCCATTTAGTTTGGCACGATTTTGTGCAGAAAAATAAATTGCTTTTTGAAAGCCCTAGTAACCTTGGTTTTCGGTATATTTCTTTTCCACAGCGCGCACATGAAACAATTCTTCCTGTTCTAGTGCCTGCATACTTGCATTCAAGTGAGCAGTATTTTGCTTGTCCTTTTCTCACAAAGACAGGCTTTGTGAGAAAAGATTTTTTACAGGTCTGACATATCGCACTGACTGCCATAACCCCATTATTTCGTGAAAAATAGAAATCGTAAAGAAAAGAGCTTGTGGATTAAATATCACAAGTTCTTTTGATAACCTTAGTGCGCAGGAGAGGACTTGAACCTCCACGCCCGAAAGGGCACATCCACCTCAAGGATGCTTGGCTACCAATTACAACACCTGCGCAAATTATCAATCTCTCTTTTTAAGGACAGAAGAAGCTTTACCTCTCTTCCGACCTAAACAGAGCACTGAAGAGTCATAATACATTCTTTCCATGATTTTTAAAGAGCCAGCTTTAGCGTACTTTAGTTGTAGTGTGGATCCCCTTCTATTTTTTGAGCAAGTTACTTATAAAGAAAAAACGGTGTCCGAGAAATACGTGCGAGATTATTGCAACAAGAATAGCACCTCCAAAATAGCCTGCAAGAAGTACCATCAAGAATTCAAAACGTGGCAATACAAAGTTCCATGCCCACACACGAAAGAAATGATTGGTAATTTCGTAGACTGCCATCACAATAATGATCGAGAGAAAAAAGTATGGTAATCGAACATACTGCATGAGTAATATATTTGCCGCAAAGAGTCCGTACGAGAGCGCAACATTGAGGCTCAGGAAGAACAGTCCAAATCCAAGAGTATACGAATGGAGACCAAAGAATTTTCCCAATACAAGGTCAAAGAGCATACCTATTACTATTCCAATGAGAGCACCCCATAGGAGTATACGTGGTACATCTGAAAGTTTTTTCGCATAATATGCATGGATAATAAAAAGGAGGAGTTGCATAAAAACAACAATTGTAAAATTCAACCAGGCCTCTAACATACGTTTAAAATATACCAGACCAATTTTGTCGAAAAAATGGCTAAATTGTTTTGCTGGCTGTCTGGGACAATGTTGGAACTAATCTATACAGGGAGCTACACGGTTATCCAGGATAAAAAATCCGAATATTGGGCATTTTTAATTCTTCTTGTAGATATGCGCCACAGCGCCACAATTTTTGCGCCTGCTCCCACCTAACTAAAATTGAATAGTGTTTCCCATCTTTCCCTCGAAGAAAGAAGTAATTTGCAGAGCTATCGTTTAAAAGCCTTCCCTCTTCGCCATGTATCTGGTTTTGAATCAATAATGCCAATTGTTCCAAGAAGGCGTCGACATCTTGAAAAACGAGTTCTTGAGCACCGATGTCAGGTTGCAGATCCTGCAGGTCTGAAGACTTTACAGAGCGACCTTGCTCGTTCGTTTCTGTGTATACATATTTTCCTAAAATTATATTTTGAAAGTTTTCAGATACCCATACTGCTTTAGAGTTCGTAAAAAAAGATAGAGCGTTCATGCAAACAGTATATCTCTTCTCAGCTCAGCCAGCAGATTAGATTTCGAACTCAGATAATTTACCTGCTTTCAGGAGATACGTACAGAAAAACTGTGCACTTGGCACAGTTTTTCTGACTTTCCCTGATTAATTTATGAGGCCTCTTTTGCTGCTTCTTTTTCTTCGGGAGTGATGGGTTCAGAGACTTCGATAGGTGCCTCATCAACCACTTCAGCTGCTCTTGCCTGCTCTGCTCTGAGTGCCTCTTCTGCAGCTGCATCTTCTGCGGCCTTTGCTTCAGCAAGAGATGCTGCTTCAGCCATTTCGCGGTCACTGCCTGTTGTCAAAGACACAAGGCTCATCTTGCGAAGCTGACGACGCATTTCACGAGAGACTTTATCGCGAATGTAATAGAGCTTTGCGCGTCGTACTTTTGAACGGCGAACAATGTCTATCTTGTCGATCATTGGAGAATAGAGGGGGAAGATTTTTTCAACACCAACACTTGAAAGAGTTGCGCGAACGGTGAATGTCGCACCAGCTTCAGTGCCGTGCTTTCGTGCAAGCACAAGACCTTCGTACATCTGAATGCGAGTTTTGCCCTTTTCCTGAATCTTTTGATGCACACGAACAACATCTCCAGCTCGAATATCAAGCTTTTTGCGTTCTTCCACGTTCACTGAGGAAATCGTTTTGAGGTCAATTGCTACTACCATAGTGACGAAAAATAACACGGGGGCGCCATTTTAGCAACGGGGAGAGTTATTTTGGCTTTTCTAGCTCCTTTTCCGCATGCTTAAAGTCAGCGGGTAGTGTGGCCTCGAAAGTTCGCCCTTCCCCACTTGGAAGCGTAAGAGTTAAAGATAGTGCGTGCAGTGCTAATCGCTCAAAACCAAGAGCCTTGTCTCGCCTAGGAGCATACAAGGAGTCAGATACTAATGGATATTGAAGTGCCTTAAAATGCACTCGAATTTGATGCATTCTTCCAGTTTTTGGCTTTACCTCAACATAGGTAAATCCCCCACCCACCTTTAACCGTGTCCATGCGGTGACTGCATCTCGAAGAGGTTCTTTAGCGCCTCGTTCAGCAGAGCGACGTCTGAAATCAGTTTTCGATCGTCCGATAGGAAGCGTAATAATCCCAGTGGGTTCTTTTAATTCTCCCCACAAAAATGCACGGTACGTTTTTTCTGTTTCTCGTTCTTTAAATTGTTCCTTCAAAAAAAGGAATGCTTCTTGATTTTTTGCGAGGATAATCACCCCTGAAGTTTCTTTATCTAGACGATGAACAATGCCCGGACGATTGATGACCACACCATTGGTAAGGACTAACGGCTCACCCACTTCTTTTGCACTCGGCACATGCAGGACAAACCAATCTGCAAGTGTCTCTTCCTCTCGCCTTCCATCTTTATGCACAGACATACCGGCAGGTTTGTTTGCCACCAGCACATCATCATCTTCAAAAATTATTTCGGGCATCATGGATACTCAAACGCCGCGTCGCTGTTCTCGTAGAGCATATTCTGCAAGAATTGAGTCAAATTCAGCCTTCTCAAAAGCAGGCCACTTAGTGTCAGTGAAGAAAAGTTCGCTATACACTGACTGCCACGTGAGAAAATTAGAAAGACGTTTATCTCCTCCTGTTCTAATGATCAGATTGGGATCACTAAACTCGCCACCCCAAAGCGCTTTGCGAAATGAAGCCTCATCCACCTGCTCAACCTTCTCTGATAACAGTGTATTCACTCCCTGAAGAATCTCCGCTCGCCCTCCGTAGGACAACGCAATGATGAGTGTCCCGCTCACTCCTCCTTTTGTTCGCTCCTCAACTTCATTCATTTTTTTCTGCAAACTCAAAGGTAAACGCTCGCGTTGTCCTATAAATTTTACGCGTACATTTTTCTGTACGATGTCATCTACATCCTTACCAAAAGTCATTTCAAAAAGGTTCATCAGGTAATTAACCTCTTCTGGACTGCGGTTCCAATTCTCTGTAGAGAATGCATATAAAATTAACTCTTTAATTCCTGCCTCCTGCACCCACGAAACTAAATCTTTCACTTTGTCTAAGCCTCGTCGATGCCCCTCAAGACTTGGCAGTCCCTGTTCTTTGGCGAAGCGGCGATTGCCGTCCATGATAACTCCAACTGATTGAATAGATTTCATGAAATGTTAGTGATGGTAGCAAATAGAGAAACTCCTATGCGTGGCAGTTAGTTTCATGCACTCTACTAGAACAGTGCCGACCGGAGCAAGGAGTAAGCCTGCATTGCAAATTGTATCGCGGTATCATTTTTTATCTTTAAAACGAGAGAGGTGCTCGTACGAATAGGTGATAACAATAGAAGCGGCACCCCACAGGAAAGGAAGCCAGAGAGGGAGACCAAAAAAATCCGGCGATTCGTAATGCCATACTCCTTTCCCAATTGCGATTGCCTCCGTGAGAGGGCCCCACAGTGCTACAAAAACATAGACCGCTGTGATTTTTTTGCTCCTAAGAACCGCAAGCATCAGTGCTGAAATCACAAAAAGCGTCAGCGTGAGTATAAAAGACTCACGCCATAGCAGTACCACAGCACTCACAGATCCTATGTATCCTAGGACAACGCTCGCTGTTTTAAGGCTCACTTTCATAACAAAACGGTATCATAAAAAAATAGAGGGGGAAGAATATCTTAGGTGTGATTGGAATAAAAAAACTTTTAGTGTACTCTGAGCAATTCGGGCGATTAGCTCAGTTGGTAGAGCGCTTCATTTACACTGAAGATGTCGCAGGTTCAAGTCCTGCATCGCCCACCACAATATAATTTCTTGTTATT
>JBBAAE010000020.1:0-15218 GCA_041658485.1 Minisyncoccota bacterium | reverse complement strand
GCGTCAATCTCGACGTTATTGTCGATTACAGGGAAGACCTGGATAAGGTCATCGGTATCCTTGCCGGCGTCGCCGCGGGCATCGCCGCGGACTCCCCGGTTTCGCAGTTCATCACGGAGGGACCAAGCGTCCTCGGCGTAGAGAGTATTGCAGGGAAAGCAGTGACCATCCGCATCATCGCCCAGACCGAACCCTTCAAGGACCCGGAAGTGGCGCGCGAGCTCCGCAAGCGCATAGCCACAGCATTGAGCGCCGAGAAAATAGAATTAGGCGACGCAGCCGTCGAATAAGTTTTAAGTCGCACGTAATTGTCTTCCTGATGCGAAGCCGAAGGATATCAGGAATAACAACCCGGCTTGCGCCTACAATCGGGCGCTTCTATAATCTTACAGGTCGGGTTTGGCGAAACGGGACCCGAATCACACAATACCTCATGGGGGATTAGCTCAGCTGGGAGAGCGTTTGGCTGGCAGCCAAAAGGTCAGGGGTTCGAATCCCCTATCCTCCACCATACTTCCTTTCACCGCGATTCACTTTCTTCCCTTTAAATAGCAGGCTTTTAGTAGCGCGTTTCTTTGATTGGTCCTGCCTCTTGTTCACTTGCCTTAACGGGAATATACTGATTGTATGCCGGGAAGGATGCCGGGAAAACACAGCGGGAACGTTAGTTTGATGGCTGAATATACCGTAACCGAACATATTGTTGCCCTTCTGGTTATCTTCTTTTTGGGGGGATGGTTCATCCTTTTTGCTATAGGCCTTTACGTGACAAGGCTTTTTTCCTGGCTTTATCATTTAATCGATTCCCATATTGAATCCCGGAGGACGCGATGAAAAAAAGAAATTTAACTAAGTATGCGGGAGTCTATTACCGCCTTAAAGAGAACCGCGCCACGGGGAAAGAGGAGAAAGTTTATTACGTCTCCTACCGCCTCCGGACTGAGGATGGCGGGTGGCAGAAGGTGGAAGAAACCGTTCACGGCCCTGGCATGACCCCTGCGAAGGCTTCTCACATCCGCACCCGGCGGCAGAGTGGGGAGGAGTTGCCGAACAGGGAGCGCCGCGCCCAGGCAGAGGCCGCGAGGAGAAAGCGCACCTGGACTGTCTCCATCCTATGGGAGGAGTACAAGACCGCCAACCCTGGTCTAAAGAGCCTCGCCTCTTACGAGAGCTTGTACCGCCTGTATGTTGCCCCCATGTTCGGGAACAAGAAGCCGAAGGAAATCTCTCCGTTCGACATTGACCGGCTCAAGCGGCAGATAAAGGGCAAGAGCACGAAGACTGTCGCTAGTGCCCTGGAGCTGCTGAGACGCATCGTTAACTTCGGGATTAAGCGCGGCCTCTGTCCTGGCCCAGGCTTTCCCATCCAGCTCCCCCGCGTGAGTAACGAGAAGACTGAGGACCTGACTCCCGAGCAGCTGTCACGGCTCCTGAGCGTGCTCGACGCACATATACAGAGCCAGACCCCGTCAGCAAAAGCAGCCCACATGATGCGGCTGGCGCTGCTCACCGGCATGAGAAGGGGGGAGATGTTCAAGCTGAAGTGGGAGGACATCGACCAGCACCGGAATAACATCACCCTTCGGGATGCCAAGAGCGGCAGGGATGAAATAATCCCCATGAGTTCCTACACGGCTAGACTGCTTGAATTCATCCCGAAGACTGACAGCCCGTACGTTTTCCCTGGCAAGGGCGGAGGGCAGCTGACTGACGTGAAGCGGCAGATTAACCGGATAAGGGTGGAGGCGGAGCTACCGTCTGACTTTCGGCCTCTGCATGGCCTCCGGCACGTGTTTGCCACGATGTTAGTTTCAAACGGAGTGTCTCTGGACATCGTGAGCCGCTTGCTGACGCACAAGGGCAGGACCGTGACCCATCGTTACGCGCATATCCGGGATGATGCGCTCAGGGAAGCAGCAGAACTGGCCGGGCAACTGCTGGAGGAACCTCGACTGACAGATCTGAGGTTGGCAACGTGAGCGATTGCTGTCTTTATACAATTGAAGACGCAGTTAAGCTGGCAACTGTGATGAAGCGATGCTGGTTCAGGGGCCATTCTAAAATCGAATACGAGCTTATACCGAGCGTCTTTCGCCACGAATTTGACGAAGTCGAACAACTATTCGGGGATAGAGAAGTTGAGTTTATGACAGAATTTGCCAGGACGGCACCTTCCTTTATGACAGGGAATATACCGAAATATCGCGACTGGTTTTCTTGGTTGTTGATGATGCAGCACCACGGAGCACCGACCCGCATTCTGGACTGGTCTGAAAGTGCTCTTACTGCTCTCTATTTCGCAGTCAGAGACAATAAGGACCATGATGGCTGTCTTTGGGTTATTAATCCCGGGATACTGAATGGCTTTGCCGATATAAACGGCTACATGCCGCACCCCGACCATCCGAAATTACAGTACCTTGCTTGTCAGCCATTTTATGCTAGCCCGAACGCTCACGATGCACTTGGTTTAAAGGAGAAGCCCAATATTCCGATAGCGTTTCTTCCACCGATTAAGGCTTCGAGGATGATAGGTCAGCTTAGCGCTTTTACGATTCATCCAAAGCCGGATGGCGCGAACCAGCTCACAGATATCCTCACTGACCCCAAGCACATCCGGGCTTACCGAATTCCTGCCATCAGGAAGGTCTCGTTGTTAAGTGACCTTTATTCCTTGGGAATAACTGAATCAACGCTTTTCCCGAGTCTGGACTCGCTGTCTGTTTCTATCAAACAGCGCCTGCGTACCTCGGCCCCGCCGGAACCAGAGCCACCCAGCTTCACTCCAAACCCCGCCCTCAAAAACGAAATGGAGGCAATTAAGACAATAAAGCGCCTATTTAAAATAGGAAACGGAGAAGCAGGATAAAATATGGTAACTGTTGCTCTTTGGTCAGTGACCAAGGGGCGTAATCAATTAAAACCGCCTGTTTAAGAGTGTATAAGTAAGGCCGTAGATAATTTCCGGCATCCTTCCCGGCATGGTATAGAATACAACGACGCTGAGTGGTGTAAAGGTCGATCATCCGTAGGTGAAAATCATTTTTTTACCTCTATAATTTATTCCAGTTATGCAAATTCGGGTAAATCAACATCTTTAAGGATGCTGAATTTGTCTATTAACCGATCTAGTTCATTTGATGCCAAGCCGGTTTTGATATGGAATTTAAGGATGATTGTTTCCCCTGTCGTAAGCATCGCCTTTATAACTTCATGATAAATCGCGCTGTCCGAAAAACTACTTTCATCCAACAAAGCGAGGATGCATTGAAGACCTGAAAAATATGGTTGAAGGTAAGGACTTAAATATTCCCAAGCTTGAACATACCCGTGCTCTGCTTCTTCGCGAGTTGCAAACAATGTAGGTTTGAATATTAGAACTTCGTAAAATTTAGTAAAAGCTTTAGCTCCCGGGGACGCGTCTGGGATCGGTATATTTAATTTCCCATTCTTATCAGCATTTTGAATAAAAAATACCTTCCCGCCTAAATCCGTTGAACTTAGAATCTTTTCTTGAACTTCAATCATCTTGAAAAATGTGCTTTCAAATACTTGTTTTTCAATTTGCAAGCTCTGTTTTTCCAAGTGCTTTTGCTGAAAATTCAAAGCATCTTGCTGAGTTTTAAGATCCTGTCGTTGCAAGCGGAGAGTAAGAATAATAGCGGCGAAAGCTAAGCCGGTAAACAAAGCACTTACAGCTCCGAAGGTTTCACCTGCGAAAGCTAGTTTTTGAATATTTACATCCTCAATTGGCCATGTAGCGATGCAGAGAACAATTACGACCACACACCAAATACATATTACAAAGGTAAAAGCACCGATGGCCAAAAACTTATTTTCACGAGTGTTTATTTTAGATTTCATTTCTCCAATTCTGTGTAAAAAAGGAAATATTTCAGTCGAAGCTAATGAAGCGGTCTTGACCAATTGGTTCTTTAATCTCTGGCATCCATAAAAACAGAGCAACAGGACCCCAAATCAGCTCAATCGGGGGACCGCGTAGGCAAGTTACCAAAACGATTGTCAGGAGTCAGCACAATGCCAGTTTCTTGCTCAAAACGGTCGTTCGCTAGAAAGCCAATCTTCTTATCCCTGTGACCAATGAAATTGGTCGCATAGGGAAAAAGGGCGGTGAATGCGGGAGTGTCCTGTCTAAAAATGCGTACTTCATAATCATGTTCGGAAATGCGGCTAATCGCAGCAATATCGCCGGGTTGAGCTAACTGAGAATATCTGTATTTTCCAGTTCCCAGCCGGAAGTCGACGTTATTGCCTGCTTCAAAAGTGACTCTTGTATCACGCATCACAAGACCAAGATCAACATAGTGAAGATTAATAAGGGCGGAGTTGGTTGTTTTATATCCGCGTTCATTAAGGATAGTGAGCGGGGGAAAAAAATCGTAGCAATCTTTACTGAGCCAGAAATATTGTGATCCTAGCCCTTCCACAGACCCACGCGAAGCATTGATACGAACAGTATCAGCGTGACCTAAAGTTAGCACCATCGTCATAAGTTGAGCCTCCTCAACACTAATACCTGATTCGCGCTCGTCATAAAGAAGCTGCCAAGCTGGATCGCCTGGATTAGTTAGAACTGGTCGGTAAATATCCCATCTTTGTGCCATGATTGATTGGAACAGAAGATCCCATTGAAACTGCAACTGAGAGGTAATATCGGGTTTCAAATAGACAGTAGATTCGACATTTTGGGTCATCCCGGGGCCAGTAAAATTTCCGGAAGTAACGACAAGGCTGCTGCCACTTTGAGTTTGAGCACCATAGCATTTTGAGTGAAAAATTCTTTTTCTAGAAACAAGGTGCACGGTGCATCCACAATCGAGCAGACGCTCAATAACTTGCCGGCTAGTAAGGCGCTGTGATGTGCTACCACCAAAAATGGCAACAACTTGACCACCTGCGTCAATGTGCCTTCTAAAGGTTGAATAGAAGCGGACGCCGCCATTGTAGTTACCAAACCCGGAGAGAACATAAATAGTGCCATCTCCCGGCCCTATATCATTAATCCATGCATCTTCAAGTATGCCCGAGAGGTTATGTCTTGCTCCCGTCCTATAAACGTCTGGCTGTAAAATAAAATTGCTCATTTCTTGAGCACGACCATAGTTTCTTCGAGAACAGCGTTTGCCGAATGTAAACCGAAGCGGCGATACGTTTCCAGTGGGTATAATTCGAGGATATTCCAGCCTTTGCTTTCTGCAATTTCGGCAAGAAAACGTGGGGTGTCAATCTGGAATTGTTTCCCTCCCAGCATTGTGCGATTAGTTCCTACAATTAGAGTGTAAGTACCGCCTGGTTTCATAGCCGTTTTCACAGTCACAAACGTTTCCATCATTTCTATAAAATATCTATAGAGTAAGGCAGGAACAGCGCGCCGCCGAAAACCATCAGATTCAGAGACATGGTTGTAAAGTAATTTGCAGTATTCCCCAGCTCCGTGTGGGAGTTGACCTTCATTATCGAATATAGCCTGTGAAAGTCGTTTTTGTTTAGCTTTCGATGCTTCTCGGCTTCCAATCAGTGTCTCTTCAACAGCGCGAATTGATGAAGGCTCTAACAGTTCGAGCCAAACTAGACTTAGCCGCTGAGTATCAATATAGGGCAGTGCTGTTGCGTAAGGGGGGCTGGTTAAAGCAAAATCAACAGATTCTTTTTTAATTCCTAGCCTCTCTATATTCGACCACTTGCGTCCATCTACCTCGTAAGCAATTGCTTTAATATTTTGGGCCCCGCTTACTTGATAACTTCTTTCTAAAGCTTCAATTCTTTCTATGAGGTTCTTCTCAAGGCGATCTCTGAATTTTACTTTAGGAAGAGGGCTTTTTCGTCTTCTGATTCTAAGATCAGAAGGCTCCTGGAGTGAATAGTCTCTAAGGAGGTCACTGAGAACAACGAGAAAGAACGGAGCAACTTCATCCGTGGAAGTTGTAATAATATTTCTGAATGCTTCTGCAGTTCGCAGATTCCCTTTCGGAAACCATTCCAAGAGGTAGGCGATTCGCTTATCGCCATTCATAGCAACATCGTATTTACCCTGGTCATAACTTTGAAGGATGTGTTCCGCTAGTATTCGAAGAGAACGTGGATCGGTATTCATCGCTACAATTTTTGCATTAGCTAAGAAAGCAGCAAAGGGATTAATATCCCAGCCAATTGCAGAATGTCCTGCAATCGCTGACTCAATCAGAGTTGTACCGCTTCCACAAAACGGATCTAATACTTTTGTCGAAGATGGAAGGCTTTGGGCATTCAGAATTCCTCGAACGATCTGAGGATTAAACTTTCCTTTATAATCATGAAGTCCATGAGCACCGTAACGAGTTGACTGCCTCTTACCATTGCCGTTCCTCCGAATGCCATTCTCAAACTTCGCTTGGAGAGTTTTTTGTGGCTCACCGGAACTCAAGGAGTACTCTGAGAAATAGACCAGCTTCTGGAGCTTTTTATGTGACCGCTTAAGAATGTCAATCGTTACGATATCTCGTTTCATAGAAATACTTCTTATTCCAGGAATAGCAGTAAGTTCTCTAAGTGCAAAATTCTTCTCGTATGGCAAATATTTATATTTATGCCAGCTTAATTCTGCTGTTGTAGTTGTTGATTTATGAAGACGGCGACGTTTCTGAAATATGATGATATTTTCAGATTTTATGCGAGAGTTATCTAGATTGAAAGACTTGCGATTAAGAGCAATATCACGATTCAAAACCGCTACAGACTCAAAATTGTGATTCTGGGCAGCTTCACAAAGAAGTGCTGTGTTATCAATAATCTGTCCATGAATCTTGGAATCCCCGAGGACAAAACACACATACGAATTGTCTATGCATACCTCAGCAAAAAGTCTAAACACCTTTTTCATCTGCTCTCGAAAATCGTCAGGCGTTTGGGGGTCTTTCTTATAGTAATGCGGCCGAGCGCCAATTTCATGTTCTTTAACATAAAGCGGATCATATCCAAGCCACCACATCCTGTACTTATGATAAAGCCAATATTCATAAGCATTTGGATACGGAGGGGAACAAATTACCAAGCCGACAGGGGAAGGAATATCAGCAGCAGTTATGTCAAGAATATCCGTGCATTGCACCGCGCAAGATGGATATTCAATGCTTGCGGTAGGTAGAGAAGCAAGCGAACGATTGCTGGCTTTCTGAAAATTGCTAAAAACATCTTTAGCAGACACTCGTTTTTCAACAGCTGCATATCTCGTGTCACTATCCTGGTTGGATACTTTGACAATTGTGCTGGATAGAGCAAGAAGCAAGATATCGCGTGTTTTGTCACAAGTTTCTTTCTCGATTGCTGCGCGAATCGCCGATATAGCTTTCTGTATGGGTTTTTTAAACCAGTGGTCCACGTTCGGGATGTTGGCAATTTGCGGATTGCGTATCGTGCGAGCAAATGTAATGCAACGATCAATCGCTGTCTCAAGTTCTGGCGGTTGTGGTGAGGTTGCAACACGAGAAATAAGACATGCAATAGGATTAACGTCAATTCCTAGAGTTCTGAACCCCATAGATTGAGCTTCAATAAGAGTAGTGCCACTACCGCAAAATGGGTCAAATACGACTCCCCCAGCAGAGACGCCGAGATCTTGAATTAGCGCTCTAGGAATCTGGGGAATGAACTTAGCTGGGTATGGATGAAGACCAAAGAGAGCATTACTTCCAGTTTCTTTAGGGAAATTCCAATCTCTTCTTGCGACGCGCGCAATAAGTGCCTGCCGCTCACCTAACGGATTTATCGTATTTTTTATTTCTTTGGACTCATAACTCATATTAATTTTTCCAATTCTCAAAACGACCGGCTCTTATCTTCAAACCATTAGTCGATTTTCGCTAAAGAACTTCCAAGATAATTGTTTTCTAGGCCACCCGATAGTTGAAAGGATAGAAATTCTCAGAAGCGTACATGGCGAGATTATACCACTGAGGCTTGACGGACAATCAAAGAATCTAGCAAGGGCCTGATTGTTAAGGTGCGCGCGACCACTATCATGTATTTAAAGTGTTCCATGAGGTATCCCGCTTTGGAGGCTTCCATGAGGTAACGTGAAAGATTATTCAGTTCTCTGACAAATAAGGCCTCAACTCGCGGGCGTGTGTGCAAACCTGCACCAACGGTCTTCATTCGCAGGTTGTAGAGATTTAACCCGCTGTACCCCTATGGTCTATACCACTTCACCACCTATCAGGTCATTTTTTCTCGCGGAAAGGGCGGGCTCTTCGTGCCCCCGCGTCTTTTTCTAGAGATTATTTCGACCGCCCCCCTTCCCTCCCGCGCGCATTAGGGTTCGACTGTCCGAAGATGTGGCCAATCTCACCCTTCCTCGCACGCGAATAGGGTTTTTACATCCCTATTGTTGGCGGTTGTTCCATGAGGTTCCCAAAATTTCACGCTTCCATGAGGTATGCGTTACGTTTAGTTCCTAGCCATTCATCTAACCGGCGTTTCCGATAGGCTCTCTGTCTGCATGCCGGGGAACAATACTGTGCATCGGCACGGGAGGGAATAAAGGCCCGGCCACACTCAAGGCATGGTTTGATACCTATCTGGTTTTTCATCTCGCGAAACCGCTAGATAGCTGCCCGTTTGCGCGCTCAGAATCGATCTTAGGCCGCTTGCCAAACCTCACCGGCCAGAGGACACAATCTTCACAAGGACAAAGTCGGACTTCTTTAGGTGAACCGGCGCTACAATCTAGACACTTGAGCCGGATTCTTTTCATTGGAGTTAGCTTTTTTGTATTCCTATCTGTTTTAGTACTCAAGGTTATTTCACTCCTCACGTTTAGAATTGGAAGTTGAAATAGAAGTTGAAGTAGAAGTTGAAGTAGAAGGGAGGTCCGGGACTACTCCAGTATGACTCCGGGGTAGTTAGGCAGATGGTCTTTCCCTAGCCGGTCCTCTCGCAATTCCTGATGCTCTCGCCAGCTCAGCGACTGAAGATACCAAAGTCCTTCATATTGGAACCACTTAACATTCGTTTTTTCACTAATCTCGCTGAGGCATCGTTCGATAGCGGGAACGTCAAGCCAAGCAATCAACGGTGCAACCGTACCTTTCACCGTGAAAGGATTCCCGGCCATTTTTCCATGATTATTGAAGTGGGGTATCAGAAGGAAAAAGAGCGCCAGCGAATCTTGAGAGAGGGCAGCAAGCTTCTTCGATTGGCTAACGGCCTGCCGGAGCATCCGGCCCGGGGATCTCTTTGTCGCCGGTTTGCTTGCCGGTTTCATCAGGGCATCGAGCTTTTCCGCTGTTCCGCCAGCCGCTATCCAGTCGCTCACGTCACCCTTCTCCGGCAAGCCAGGCAATTGAAGCACCTTCACGCTGGCAGCGCCTCCCTCTAGCGCCGTTCTGGCAGCCTCAGCGTGTTTCCTGCCGGGTTCATCGTTATCTGGCAGGATCACAACGTGAGCGCCATTAAGGGCTTTAGAGTAGCCATCCAGCCACTTGCCAGCACCACCGGCATTGCATGTGGTCACAAAACCTAAGTCCCTCAGCGCGTCTGAGTCCTTTTCGCCTTCCACCACGAAGATCGTTTTTCCATGCTTCACGGCGGTGAGGACTTGAGGCAGCCGGTAGAGCACACGGCGGGTGTCCTTGAGGTTCCATGTCCAATCGCCGTTACCATCCGGCCTTCGCTGGCGGAAGTCCTTCGGCCTGTATCTCACGACCTGATAAAGAAGGCTTCCTTGCTCATCAACATAATCGTAAGCAGTAATTTTCCTTTTGGCGGCCTTGCCGGTGTCTTGGAATAAATCTTTAACTTCCAAGTCTATAGCGGCCACAATCGTTTCAGTATCGCAACCAGCGTGACAGTGAAGCAGCACTTTGCCGTTTGGATTTTCAGAAACGCTCAGAGAGCTTCGCTTGTCTTCGTGACTCGGACACCTGGCCGTCCATTGGCCGCCGCCGCCCTTGACACCTTCGAGCTTCGGGAGGACTTTTTTAATCGGAGCTGATAAACTATCCATTAGAGAGTTTTGATTGAGGCCGTCCTTCGCCGGGCGGCCTTCTTCTTTTTGCGGAGGCATCGGGTCGCCTCACCGGCCCGGTGTGATCTTGTGCTGATCCATCCAGTCAGTAACTTCCGCCAGGCTATAGCGGACTGCTCGACCTATTTTCACATAGGGGAAGCCCTTACTCTCCATCCGGTAATTGCGCAGGGTTGAAAGAGCCAAGCCTGTTAGTTCTGCTACTTCTTTTTCACAAAGATATCTGTTTTCCATTGATACACCTCCGCTTGCTTGATTTGCTGTCTCTATCTCCTATAACGTAGTTGCAACGGAACCATGGACTCCTTGGATGAACATCAGACTGCTCGCATGCTCGAACAAAAACGAGCCGAAGTTGAAGAGGCTTTAAAAACCGAAGAATCCTACAAAGCTTGGGCAAATAAAGAACAAGCAAAAAGGGAAGAGGCTTCGAAGGCCTGGGAGAATGAAAAAAAGGCTTGGGCGGTGCGGTCGGAACAACAAAAAGCTGAAGATGAGGCTGAACAAAAGGAGTGGTTTAAAAGGGAGAAAGCACGGTTGCGGGAAGCCCTTAAGGCTAAGAATGAGCACGAACGTCTACAGAAAATTACAGATCTCAAAACGAATGGAATAGGGAGACGATACGGCCTGTGGCCTGAGACTCAAGAAACAGGGCCTCCATTCGTGAAGAACCTGCTCAGAGGAATAGACCTAAGCCAAGAATTTGCAGAAGTTCGAAGAGATGTAGAGACGCGCCTAAAAAGGACACGCACTGTTGGCTTTGTGGATAGCAATACAATCGCCGGCAGAATGCTTGTGTTGTCGATTTACGCTGATTATTTGCCACGCTGGGGTAAAGATAGCTGCGGGCTCGTTTCTTATTCCAAGATTCAAGAAAAAAGAATTGAAAAACAGGCATTGCAGGATACTGTTTCGGCTTATATACCTCTTCCTGATTTCACTGAGAAATCAAAACAAAAAGCACTCTGTTATGCAGCTTTGTATTCGAGGCAAACGAAGTGGCGGGGTGTTTCGGGAGTTCTGATCGAAGAACATTGCTCAGCAGCGGAGGCGCTACCACCACCAGGTGAGCTTTCGGGACCGCCATATTTTGTGAAAAGCCAAGACGATTCTCACATGATGTATCATGGCGATTACCGTTATAAGGTAGCCGTGGAAATAAGGGAGAAAAGTAAGACCACATTCGAAGAATTGGCTGAAAGATTCGAGACTATAACAATTCCCAGGCTCTATATTTTCTCTGAGTTCCCAGATGAATACGAGGCAAGGAAACGATATGCTGAAACATGGTATCCAGAGGATAAGAAATGGGGTAGGCAGTCGCTGCTGGCAGATGGTCGTGTAAAACAGATAGAGCCTCACATAACGACTAGTGTGGGCGGCCTAGAATGGAGCATC
Source organism: Minisyncoccota bacterium (assembly GCA_041658485.1). Classification (GTDB taxonomy): domain Bacteria; phylum Patescibacteriota; class Minisyncoccia; order Phycocordibacterales; family Phycocordibacteraceae; genus Phycocordibacter. The sequence goes on along the minus strand of JBBAAE010000020.1, from coordinate 3,799 downwards.
TTCAGCAAGCTTTGGCCATGGTGGCCGTCTCCAATTGATAAAGCGCCGGAAATGGCGGCGGCGCTGCCAAAACACTTTATTGAAATTACCAGCGGATTGAAGTACGTCAAACTAGTCAAGGTCGTCAAATTCGTGCCTCGTTACCCCACGGATGGACAAAAAGAAGGACAGTGGCTAAATGAAGTTTTTTCAAATCCAGTGATGATGGATGAGGCACTCTTCAATTTTCAACAAAAATACGGCGATGATGGACTCGCTGCAGTAGACAGGGCCATAAAGAATTTTCAAGGACCCTACCATCCTAAGGCGCTGGAAAACTATTTGGCATCCGTAGCAGCCAAACTCGGGAGGTCAAGCAAAGGCCACGCTCCCCAAACTTCTGTAACCTTAGACTCTTCCGGCGAACCCGTGACATCGTTGAGCAATCATTCCTGGAGCCACAAATCAGCTTTAAAAAATACATTAGAAAAAGCCACGCAAGGTATCAGCGTAGACGATGCAGCAAATAAACTCGAATTGAAAGATAAGAGTAATCTGTATCGTTGGATTAGAGAGGGAAGAATTTTTGCAAAATACGACGAAGATGGCAGGGTAATGATTCCAAAAGAAGAATTTGAGAAGCTCGCCGGAGAGAGAATAGAAAAATTGGCAAGAGCAGGACTTGTAAAACAGTGCATGGAAAAACGTGGAGTCGGAGCCAGGGCAGCTCGCAAATGGGTTAAGAATAGAGAGCTAAAGGGTCACAAGCTCGAACAGATTGCCAATGAGCTTGGAATGTATCCGGGCGCTGATTAAGGTTGCTCGGCAAGGTGTAAGCTGGATGTCCTTCCGTCATTTTTTCAAGATCCATGCCAATGCCGTCACCTCTCGCAAACCATCATCCCGGATGTGAGTGTAACAGGGTGTGACTGTTCGGCCCTCATGTGTCAGTAGGCGGCCTACAATATCCATCGAGACATTGTTAGAGAGATGGCATTGGAATGGCGTTCATACTTGATGGCTGTTTCGTAATAATTCTATTTAGACTTACATGCCGGGAATGGTGTCGGGAAAGAAGATTACATGTTTTCGGAATAATAGTAATAGCAGGCTAAACCTGCACTAAGCCTTCAGGCTGGCAGCCAAAAGGTCAGGGGTTCGAATCCCCTATCCTCCACCACTTTTTGACCCTCACAAATGGCTTACCTAAGCCATTATTTCTTTTCAATATCGTAAATACCATAGGGGATTCGAACTTTTTGAGTCATGGGATAGAAGTGCTCTAGGTTCACGTTATGAAAACAATCTCACGTCATGAATAACGAAATGCGGACAGCCCAACATCCTGGAGGCGGCTTCAAGACCCATGCTGGCACCGTAGTTTCCCTTGATGATAAGGAGTTTTGAACAAAACCAGCAGATCCAATTAATGCTACACATGATCTTACTAAAGACGCCCTTTTTCATAATGGACCTCCTTACTATGTTTAAGCGAGTAGAGAAGTCCTTAAAGCGGCCGTCCAGGAATGTTGCTGAGACCCAACCCGATGTTGTTGGGCTCTCCGCATCGAAGAGGATTATATCATAAATAAAGCTATTGGCGAGATAATTTCTCATAAACATTGACATTTACTGTCTAAAATACTAAATTACGGGTATATTAAGTGATAATAACACTTCAGGAGCTTACAAGTGATACTTAGTTTTACGTTGGAAAACTGGATGTCTTTTCAGAGTAAGGTGACCTTATCGATGGTCGCAAGTCGTGAGCGTCAGCATGGTGAAAGAATACCAAGAGTGGATAAGTACCAGAGCCGAATTCTTCCTGTTGCAGCTCTATATGGTGGAAATGCCTCAGGCAAGACTAATTTTTTTCTAGCGCTTCATTTCGTTCAGAACTTTGCAACCAAGGGTCTTCCCCCAGATGCTTTGATACCAGTTGTGCCATTTCGTCTTAGCTCAAACGATAAAAGCAAACCTACGAGATTTGTCTTAGAGTTGCTGATAGAAGAAGTGATCTACGAATTCAGCTTCTCGCTAAATAAGCATTCTGTTTTAGAAGAGAAACTAGTCAAAGTATCTAGTTCACGGGAAACCGTCCTCTATGAACGCAAAAACAACAAAATAAAGTTTTCTCCCAATCTAGAAAAAGACCGTTTTCTGAAGTTTGCTTTCAGAGGCACGCGCGATAACCAACTATTCCTTACAAATTCTGTGTCCCAAAAGGTTGAGACCTTCAAACCAGTGTATGACTGGTTCAATAATTCATTAGAACTGATTGCTCCTGATACTCGATTTGACCCATTCGATCAGTTTCTCGATGAAGAAAGTCCATTGTATGAGACCATGAATAGGTTACTCATCCAACTGGATACAGGCATAACACATCTTGGAAGTGAGGATATTCCGTTTGATAATCTTCCCCTTCCCGATCCATTAAAACTGGAAATACAAGAGGATGTTAAAGAGGGGATGGCGGTAAGAATCATTTCGCCTCTCAACGAACGATTTGTTATTGTTCGAAAAGGCGGTAATTTGATAGCAAAGAAATTGATGACCTATCATCCTGCTCAAGATGGAAAAGAAGTAAAGTTCGAAATGTGGCAAGAATCAGATGGTTCGCAAAGAATCATTGATTTACTACCAGCATTTCTCGACATTTCTAATTCTTCCTCAAAGAAGGTTTATATTATCGATGAAATTGACCGTAGCTTGCACACGCTGTTGATCAGGCAATTAATTGAATCCTATCTTTCATGTTGCTCTAATAAAAGTCGCAATCAGCTATTGTTTACGACTCACGATATAGCTTTAATGGATCAGGAATTGTTCAGACGCGATGAAATGTGGGTGGCAGAACGCCACATGGATGGAACCACGGACCTTTTTTCTTTCAGCGAATATAAGGATATTCGCTACGATAAGGATATTCGAAAGAGCTATTTGGAAGGCCGCTTAGGAGGAATACCAAATATTCTACTTAACGATGATTGGTGTCTTGCCACTAAGAATTCCTAGATTCTTTTAGCTGTTGGATAAGTCATCTTCAAACAGAAGAAGATTTAGCCGACCTCTAGGCAAACGGGGCTATCGTAAATTAGTCATTATTTCTTCTGAGGGTGCAATCACAGAGCCTGGATACTTTGGCATTTTTAATACCACTCGATCTGTTATAAAGGTAAAGTGCGTAAAAAAGAAAAACGCGAGTTCTCCACGAGAAGTTTTAGCAAGGCTGGATAAATACCTAAGACAAAATGGATTAAGAAATACTGATGAAGCATGGTTGGTAGTAGATAAAGACAAATGGAATGACGGTCAGCTAAATCTTCTCTATGATTGGTCGCAGTTAAAAGAAAACTACGGTCTTGCAGTAAGTAATCCTAAGTTTGAATATTGGTTGCTTCTTCATTTTGAGGATGGAAGTGGTGTTTCAAGTGCGAGGGAATGTTCGACGAGACTCCGCAGGTATTTACACGATTATGACAAGGTTCTTGATCCTCGACGCTTCACAAGGGAAATGATACAGGATGCAATTATGAGAGCCAGATCGCGTGATATTCCTCCTTGCGACGATTGGCCGCGAAATACTGGAACCACTGTTTATAGGCTAACTGAGAAGTTAATGGGCTAGTCCAAATTAATGAGTTGCTCGCTCGAGAGCATCAAGAACTTCAAAGTTCGAATAGCATCCCTTATCCTCCACCAAATTTTGACCCTCACAAATGGCTTAGTTAAGCCATTTTTTTGTTCTTATATCGATGGCAGCATAGGGGATTCGAACTTTTGGCGATCGGGCAAGTGTCAATGCCTTAGGCTGGTC
>JBBAAE010000019.1:0-15258 GCA_041658485.1 Minisyncoccota bacterium | reverse complement strand
TCTATATCTTTAGAATGAAAGGAATCCATTGATAAACCGCACGCTTCCGCAAAGTGCACCATACCTTTTCTCCATTCCTCAAAAGCACCCTCCCATGAATTTTCATTAACAAAGTATTCAAGTTCCATCTGCTCAAACTCTCTTGAACGAAATACAAAGTCGCGTGGTGCAATTTCATTCCTGAATGCCTTGCCTATTTGTGCAATTCCAAATGGTAACTTTGGATGAAATGTGTCAATGATATTTTTAAAATTAACAAAAATTCCACCCGCTGTTTCAGGGCGAAGATACACCACTGACGATTCATCTTCGGTGGCACCTGCGTGTGTCTTGAACATCATGTTGAACTGGCGCGCTTCGCCGAGCTCACCCCCACACTCAGGACACTTCTTCTCATCTTCAAGATGATCGGCCCGAAAACGTCGTTTACATTTTTTACATTCAACCAATGGATCAGAAAATCCTGAAACATGCCCTGACGCCTCCCACGCTTTTGAGTTCATTAAAATTGCAGCATCAACGCCATACACATCATCACGTGAATCAACAAACATCCTCCACCAAAGATTCTTTACATTATTCTTCAATGCCACCCCCAATGGACCATAGTCGTAGGTACCTGAAAGACCTCCGTATATCTCAGAGCCTGGAAAAATAAAACCTCGTCGCTTTGCAAGCGATGTAATCTTCTCCATCAGTCCTTCTTCTTTTTGCATTGAATGATTGTATCCTCCCTGAAAGCTGAAAGCTATATCTACGGCACCACAACGCCTCCGCTCGGTACGCCTGAAGCTGAACCAGTTGTTAATGGTCCTGCCGTAGCTTCAATCTGACCTCTTACAAATCGGTCATAGGCAGACACTCGCTGACTACCGACTATGGTCGGTACATTTCCTACTTGGGTGAGAGACGGGGTCATTCCTACTTTGAATGAAGCATTTTTTGTTTGCCCCCCTGCCACATCTCCAATAGTCCAAGTGACAATACGGCCAGAGGCATTGAAAGAGATATTTGACCCAGCTTCGGGCGCAATGAAACGCACATAACTTGGCAATATCGCGCTCACAGAAGTATTGGCTAATGCATTTGCTGAATTCAACACAATCCAGGTGACAGTGTAGGTTGTTTCCTTATCGGCCTTTGGTGATACAGGTCCCGCCATATTCGTTATTGACGGAGAAAGCTTCACATCCGTTGCAACAACGGCATTTGTTGTAGCAGATGACTTAACGATAACGGGAACATTTGATTCACTTTGTCGCTCTGCCTCCACGTTGACCGATAGACGCACCGTCGAATTTTTAAAGTCACCCTTATCTAAAGGAAGTGTCTTGAATGAAAACGAAAGTGTCTCCGAGTCCCCTGGGGCAACATTTGAAAGATTTGGATTAGTTGCCTTACTCCAAAGTATTGAGGAATTATTTGAACTATAGAATCCTTTTTCTGCTTGCACTGTACTTCGATCTAAAATAGCTCCATCTAAGGTAAGTGTGATGGCGACATTTTGAACTTTCACTGGAAGATTGTTTGTCCATGTCACCTGCCCTCGCACTTCTCGTCCACGAATAATTGTGTGTGTGTCAGAAGTGGAACCTTCAAGCGAAAGCGCAACGGAAACGAAAGGCTTTGTTACGGTAAGTGAAAGTTCAGATGCCGCGAGCGGAGCTATGATTGCATCACTATTATCTATCTTCTGAGTTCCCGTATTAAAACGAAGTACCCTGCTCTCGCCATCTTCACCAACAAAAACACCTTTCACTTCCACAGTGCGTGTACCGCCTGCTTCTATGTCTCCAAGTGCCCACGATGCAGTGCCTACTGTAGGCGCTGGCTTTGAAGATTCAAAAGAAAATCCCGGAGGATAATTTGCGACAAGAAGCATGTCTTTCAAAACCCCTGGAGCATTCGATACCACCGACACGGAGAATGTGACAGGTTGTCCTGATACTGCCTCTTTGAGAGCATCAATAGTAATAGATGCCGGTGACTGATTAACTTTTGTCACATACGTAGTTTCGCTCACGAAAATAGCATTCGAAGAAGGTACACGATACTCCGCCGAAGCTTTGATGGAGAGATCCTGTCCTGACTCACCAAAAACAACAGCACGGATTGTACGATTAATACTCTCACCGGATTTAATAGTCCCTAGCGACTCTCGAATGCGTGGAAGTTCACGAGAAATATCTGTATCTGACCGCGTACCTGCGGGGAACTCTATAATTAAGTCAGTGAGTTCCATCGGCACAGCGTTTCTGTTTGTTATAACAACTTGCAAAGAAAGTGTGCTTCCGGCACCAATTTCTGTAGGGCCAGTCACCTGAACATCAACATTCTTAGTTGAGATTGTGTTATTGCCAGCAAACAAAATTACTCCCGCGACTGCAACAGCGAGAAAGAAAAATATGACCGAGCCACCAAAGAGTATTTCAGGGATCTTCATACGTCGCCCCTTTGGCCTAGTCGATGCATCACCTCCTTCCTGTTTCTGCCATCCCTTAGGAGCACGCGAACTGCGTGAGAAAAGAGTTGAACGATGAATACTTCCATCGACTAACCCGCTGTCTAGTTTTTTTGAAAGATTTTCGAGTGCGCCGTTGTCAGACATCTAATCAGGGTATAGCGTTTAGTGCTCAGCGTCTAGGGTTTTTAAGAGAAGAAAAAAGAGCTTTCCTGTTGTTGGCACTCCTCTATACGCTAAACGCTAGCCACTAAACCCTACTTACAGTCCACTCTCAGAAATAGCTTCGTTAATAAGGCGAACAAGTGTATTGCGAGATTCACGCACTGCTTTCAAAGTCGGCATATCGTACGAAATATCTAAAAATAACTTCATTATGGGATCCTCCCGCACATACCCTAACGCTGCGAGTACCCGAAGCACCACAACGCATTCCGCTTCAAGTACATACTCCTCATCGATGTTCGGAAGAATGCGAAAGAATCCAAACAGTGCACTAAAAAGATATGGATCACTACCTTCTCCCCGAATAAACTGCCTAACTATTGTGATAACACGGGCCGTAACTTCTTGAGCTTTTGTATTACCTGAAAGCGCAAAGTGAGAATTCTCAGTTTTTGTAGCACCAATAACACGCCACACATCACGACCTTTCACCAAAACAAAAATGCCCGTTGTACCAACTTGTAAATGCGGGCGAAGCTTTGATCGCTCTTCACGGGCACTTTTAGCGAGAGCAGAAACAAGTCCTAACGAGTCCGTATATATAGAAATACGCACACTACCCTCTCCGGCTGAGCGCCTAGCAACTATAATCCCTCGAGCTGTTACTTCACGAACGGACATTGAACCTAAATGTCATTCCATCAAACACCAATTCATTCGTACCATTACCTGATTCTCTTGATGAGAGTTTGGTGGCAGTACTGAGAGTGTGCCAATGTTTTTCTAAAAACTTCTCTATGTCATCACTCTGAACAAACACCAATGTTGCCGTCTCTTTTGGTGTAAGTCCTGCCCCTTTGCGAAGTTCTTGAATAAAGCGAATTACTTCGCGCACATTACCTTCCTCTTTCAACTCATCTGAAATCTCAGTATCAAGCATCACTTCATCTTTCGATGGCGCTCCGTCGATGACAACCTCCTTCACATTGAGCTCATCTTTTATTAATTGCAGGAGTTCTACTCTTCCTGCTAACAGTTCACTATTCACTGTTATTTTTGCAAGTGGTTGTCTCACTTTTATATCCACCTTCTGCCTCGCTTCGAGCCCTCGCGATGCAATGCGCCTAACTTCCACCATTGCTTCTTGAAGTGGTATGTCAGTAGAGCTCGTGCGTGGCCACTCACACAAATGCACGCTCTCTGGCATGTCTTTAGTTTTCACTCTCTGATAGGCGCTTTCGGCGACAAACGGCATGAAAGGTGCTGATATTTTTGCAAAAATTTCTATAACGCTACGAAGTGTTTGAAGTGCGTCTCCTGCGTCAGCCCCCTCCTCTTTAAAACGATCGCGAGAACGCCTGAGATACCATGTCGACAAATCGTCCACAAAAAGGGTAAGTGGGCGCGTTGCCTTATCCAACTCATAGGATTCCATTCCCTTTTCAACTTCTCCAATAACTTGATTCAATCGTGAAAAAATCCATCTATCGAGAGGGTGAGAACTTGGAGACACTCCGTGCTCCAAGTCTTTATAGAGCTCATAGAAAGAGACGACATTCAAAAATCGTCCGATGAGTTTCGACGCGACTTCCCCCACTCCCTTCTCTGAAAAATTTAAATCTTCTGCCTTCATTAAGGGTGACGCGAGGAGGTAGTACCGAATAGCATCAGCGCCATATTTCTCTAATACGGTGACTGGATCGGGATAATTTTTCAAACGCTTCGACATTTTTTGCCCATCTTCTGCCAAAACAATACCGTTCACAATTACATTCTTATAGGTCGCCTTACCGAAAAGCCCAACCCCTAAAACTAAGAGCGAGTAAAACCAACCTCTTGTTTGGTCTAATCCTTCAGCAATAAAATCCGCTGGGTAGCCACGAGATTTCTTGAGCCACCCCGGCTTCGGGTCGAACCTGTCTTTGTTTTCGAATGGATAATGATTCTGAGCATACGACATTGAGCCCGACTCAAACCAGCAATCAAAAACATCGTGTACACGCTCCAACCTTGTACCATCGGTGTCTATAAGCACCACGTCATCGATGTATGGGCGGTGATAGTCGAGTTCAAAGTTTTCGTTGTGCGGGAGAGGAACGAAAGGAAGTTCACGAATTTCTCCTGGATGAATGTGGTCTTCTATTTTATCGAGGATGCGAACTGTTTTTTCTTTAGAACACCCTCGCGCTAAAGCAGAAAGAGCGAGCAGTGGCCACTCATGCGAAACAATAAGAATATTTTCTCCGCAATATTTTTGTTCGAGCTCATACAACACTTCACCCATTCGCGCGCCCATTTCCCGTGCACTTTCCCCACCCTCTGGACCTACATCGTATGCATTTGCAGATGTTATGTAATGCTCCCAAAATGATTTCTCTGGCTTTCTATCAAAGGTGCCGTGCTTATACTCAACAAGTCGATCATCGTATGACACCGATGTCACAGGGAGACCAAAAACTTCTCGAGCAATTTCGGCTGTTTCTTTAGCACGAAGAAAAGGAGAAACTACAATGCGTGTTATTCCTGAATCTTTATATTTATTCGCAAAAGCCTGCGCTGCTTCTGTACCTTTTTCGGTAAGATGTATATCGTCATCTTCTAAACGAGACCGAATAATGCCCGCAACATTCTTGGTACTCTCCCCATGACGCATCACAAAATATTTATTCCCTGACTTTTTTGTATGTGTTTTTAGCTCCTCAAGTGAACCAATGAAGATGTTTTCTTTCGTTTTGTGGTTACGCCATACAGGAATTGGTGCGCCCCAGTACCGAGCGCGTGAAATTGCCCAGTCCCGTGCATTCAAAAGCCAGTTTCCAAACCTCTTATCCCCCACTTCTTTTGGTACCCAGTTTATTTTTTTATTTTCAGCTACGAGCTTGTCTTTGAATTTTGTCACCTCTACAAACCACGATGATGATGCGTAATTTAAAAGCGGCGTATCACATCGCCAACAATGCGGATACGAGTGTATAATTTTTTCTTTTGCAAACAACAAGCCCTTCCCTGCAAGATATTTAATAACTGCAACATCAGTTGATTGTGGATCGTCTTTTGGCTTTGCCTGAAGTCCTTTGAAATCAGAAACAACATCAACAAATAACCCATCCTTGTCTACATGATGTACTATCGGAATCCCTTCTTTTTGCGCGAGCTCCAAATCTTCGGCACCAAATGCAGGAGCAAGATGTACTAAGCCTGTTCCACTATCCATCGTTACGTATGGAGCGTGATACACCTTCCACGCTTTTTCTTTCCCTTTGATATTGTGTTCTGCAAAATATGAAAATGGAGGTGTGTATGATTTTCCAACAAGTTCACTCCCAAGAAATTCTTTTTCTAGTTTGTATTCAACCTTAACTGTTTCTAATCTATCTTTAGCAAGGATGTATCTTTCGTCCCCCACTGAAATCTTCACATAGAAAAAATCTTTGTTCACTGCCGCAGCCATGTTGCCAGGCAAAGTCCATGGCGTCGTTGTCCATGCAAGTAGAAATGTTCCAGGTTCATCAACAAGCTCAAGTTTTACGGTGACAGAAATATCAGTGATGTCTTTGTACCCTTGCGCTACTTCAAAGTTAGAGAGCGTGGTGCCACAGCGAGGACAAAGGTGCATTGCTTTAAATCCTTCATACACCAATCCCTTTTTATGAAGATCATTAAATGCCCACCATACGCTTTCGGTGTAGGTGGCATCCATCGTCCTATAGTCATTCTCCATATCTACCCATCTACCGAAACGAGGAATAATGGCTTTCCAATCATCCGAATACCGAAGCACGGCTTTACGGGCAGCTTCGTTGAATGTGGCGACACCTAAAGTTTCAATATCCCGCTTCGTAGCAAGACCGAGCTCCTTCTCTATCTGATTCTCCAACGGCAACCCATGGCAATCCCAACCCCACCGCCTTGGCACATGGTAGCCCTGCATTGTTTTGTAGCGAGGAATAGCATCTTTAATGGTGCCTGCGAGGATGTGGCCGTAATGTGGCAAGCCAGTGGCAAATGGTGGTCCATCATAAAAAACAAACTCCCCTTTTGGAGCCTCCTTAGAAAGGGTTTTTTCAAAAATCTCGTTCTTTTGCCAAAAAGCTAGAATTTCTTCCTCACGCTTGGCGGGTTCGCTTTTAGTATCTCCATCCATAAACTTCATCACATACTAACATTGTCACCCAACGGTAATTCAATAGAAGAACACTTAGTCTTGTGGCACTCTACCTCTGCCATTACACACTACGCATCGTGCTTCTTCAAAAACACCGCGGAGTCCAAGGAAGTTTCCTTTACTTGTTTTACCTGAACCCGCACATGCCTCACAACGGATTGTTTTTCTTAGATATTCTGCGAAGCCTAATTGATGAACCGGAACTCCTTCTCCCATATATTTTTAGTTAAAAGAAAACCCCTTCTTTCGAAGGGGTTTTGTATGTTTTTGTAATTTTTCTTTATGAGTGCACTACAAAACCCCTTCGCTTGGAAAAGCGCTTTGTAATCTTAATGATGGTTGTGCCCCGTGCCATGTGTCTAAGAATATTCTAAAAATGAACGCTGTCAAGCTGAAAAGGGAATCTCTATGCCCGACTCTTTTAATCGAGCTTTTGCACCAGCTACTATTTTCCCTAAATTATTTTTAAGAACCTCAGATGAGCGATTTAAATTTATTTTTGCACTGGGATACCCGCGCCTCCCTAACCCATCTTCCCTTAACCCTTCGTTGTATATCATACCAATACATACTACTGAGATTATAAACAGGTTTCACTACATCGCCTCAGGAGCACGGATACCTAGAATAGTGAGGCCATTTTGCATAGTTAATGCAAAGACTCGCGTTAATGCGACCTTGTAAGGAGACAAGGTATCTGTAGAATCAACAATTTTTCCTGTTGCATACCAACTATTGAATGCGGAAGCCAGCTCTGTCAAAAATGTGGTTATGTGATGCGGTTCACGCTCCACTTGTGCTCGCTCTACTATTTCAGGAAACCGATAGAGTGTTCGCTCTAGCTCGCTAACCTCAGGAATGAGTTCGCTGATTTGATATATCAAGTCACTTGCAAGTGCGGGTATTTTTTCTGCTCTCGCTTTTCGAAGGACTGCCCGCGCTCGCACACAGGAGTACTGTAAATACGGGCCTGAATCACCTTCAAATGAAAGCGAGGCCTCGGGATCAAAAATAATATTTTTTCCTGTCGACTGTTTCAAAATGGAATATTTAATTCCAGCAATAGCAACTGCATCGGCAACATCTTGCTTTATTTCTTCAGACTCAAACACTCGCCCCTCCATTTTTGCTAATGCCTTAGCGCGCATGTCTTCTATCAATGACTCGCCCGTTATGATATTGCCCTTTCTTGATGACATCTTTCCGCTCGTCAACTGCATCATGCCGAATGCCGTGTGCGTATACTTCCCTGCCATATCAGGCCACAATTCTGCCATAGCAGCCTCCACCACTTTGAAATAACCATCCTGCTCCACTGCGATGGTTGTCACGTTGAGATCAAATGGGAATGACTGTTGTTTCATCTGGGCCAACCCCAGCTCTTTTGCTTCATAGGTCGGCGTTCCTTTCGAAGTGATAAATACACGAGTGTGAAGCCCTACCTTTTCTCCCTTAAACACTGTGGCTCCGTCACTCTCTTCAAAGATTCCACGAGACTTTCCCTCTTCTACAATTTTGAGACCTACACGCCACGCATCACTTTCAAAAAAATATTCGTCAAACTTCGTTCCAAGAACTGCATACAGCTCCTCAAAGTGCGCGAGCGATGCTTTGCGACCTTTGTCGTATATGTCTTGAAGTGAACTATCGCCTTCGTAGAGTCTTTTATTAATTGAATCAATCTCGGCCTTCGAGGCAGGGTCGTCTTCATAGGCGGTATTTCCAATAACATATGCGTCACCGAGGTCCTGAATACTTGAGGGATTAAGATTATTTTTCTGCAATCCCCAAATTCCTTTCGCCACATGCGGGCCAATGTCTCCCTGATAGTTAGCTCGGTATATGTCAGCGCCCGACCATTCAACTAAGCGAGAGATGGCTTCTCCAACGGTAGTCGACATTAAGTGCCCAATGTGGAATGGCTTAAAGGGATTTGGCTGTGAGTACTCAACAATTATCTTCTTTCCTTTCAGAGTTGCATTACTACCCCACGACTCCCCGCTCTCAGTAATTGCTGAGACACTTTCAGAAAAGAACGAGCGAGCGAGATGAAAGTTAATGAATCCAGCTCCTGCCGTCTCTATCTTCTTAACTCCCTCTATTACCCCAAGGCTTTTCACAATCTCCTCGGCAAGCACACGGGGGTTCTTCCCAGCTTTTTTTGCAACAGCAAGTGCAATGTTCGTTGAATAATCCCCGTGAGATAAATCCGCTGGATGTTCCAGAACTACCGGCACCTCAAGATCAAGAGTCTTTAGTGCCCCCTGTATTGCTTTAATAATTCGCTCAGAAATCATACTTTCGCCATCATACCTCGCCAGATCATGCCACAGAAAGACCTGAGGCTCACCTCTGGAACCAATTAAGAACGCAGGATGGCTTGTTGTGACTTACGACTCCAGCGATATTTATTTTTGACTGATCTGGCAATATTGATTCTCCACATCCCCTACATACAGGGTACTGCTCGACACGAACACCCGTTGATTTTTCTTCTGCGGACCCCACCATTCGGAGGAGCGCATTGAAGCTCGATTGGGTAAGCGGCCACCCTATAACGATTGGAAGTTGCCTAGGATTTTTTTCTTTCATATTTTTTTTATTCTTGTACGTAATAAGTTTGGAGATGTTTTATCTCACATCGAATTTCTCAACAGTTTCTTTGACCATCTCCTGCAATTTCTTAATCACCCCTTCTTTACCTATTTCCCTAATAAGCTTAGCTATTTCAACAGCGTAGAAGATGATTTGAAGTGGCGGGTTTTCTTTGTTTGGTTGTTCCATAATTTTAGATTGAATGTATGAATAAGAAAAAACAGCCTCGTTTGAGACTGTTTGGGAAATTTCGTTATATACAAAAACTCGCAGACAATCTCAAACAGAATGTCTACGGCGACGCACCTGAATTAATACAACATACGTATTCACCAGTTAACAGTAACAACTAACTCAGCGAAGTCAATAGGTGCACATACTCCTCAGAAGAAAAACCTACAGGATTTTTAGGAGAGCAAACTTTTCATTGTTGAATGTTCCGAAGCCATGTTTATCAAACAAAGCAGGTACACCAGTAACACTCAAAAGTTCATAAATATCTTTTTTCTTCGCGAAGGTTATGCATGCATCAATCAATGCCGTTGCAATACCTTGTCGCTGAAAATCTTTAGAAACCGCAAGACTTCTAATTTCACCAAGGCGCTTTGAATAAATCACCAGTGCGCAACACCCAACTATCTTCCCATCCTCTATGGCAACAAAAAATTCGCTCGCTTTCGGCAAATGCTTTTGCAAAAGTGTATCGGGATATTCTTTGATGAGTTTCTTGATGCCAAGAAAATCCTTGAGCGATGCCCTTCTTATTTTCACGATAGTACCAACGCTTACACAAAGGACTCAGGAATTGGGAACTGCCCCGCAAGCTCTTTTACTTCTTCATGCACCGCACGCTTTGTATCCGCATTATCTTTATTTTTCAGTGTTTGAATCATAAGCTCAGCAACGCGCGCGCACTCCACTTCTTTAAATCCACGAGTCGTTATTGCGGGAGAACCAAAGCGTATACCAGATGGATCGAGAGGTTTCCGTGTATCCCCTGCAATCGAGTTCATGTTGAGTGTAATACCAACTTCATCCAAGACCGTCTGTGATTCTTTTCCTGTCACCCCTAAAGAGCCGAATACATCCGCAAGAATCAAATGGTTGTCCGTGCCCCCTCCAATCATACGCACACCTTCGCGACGAAGCACATGCTCCATTGCTTTAGCATTTTTCAAAATCTGCTGTGCGTACTCTTGAAACGCAGGAGTTGATGCTTCGCCAAATGCAACTGCCTTCGCGGCAATCGTGTGCATGTGAGGCCCCCCTTGAATGCCTGGGAAAATTGCTTTATCTATCTTGGTTGCGATTTCCTCGCTTTCACGCGTGAGAATAATGCCACCACGAGGCCCTCGAAGTGTCTTGTGTGTCGTTGAAGTAATGATGTCGAAGCCGTCATCGAAAGGATTCCTCAGTGCCTTGCCAGCAATAAGGCCGGCAATGTGTGCCATGTCTGCCATCGTTATTGCCCCCACTTCATGCGCAATATCAACAAACTTTTTGTAGTCGAGTGTGCGTGAGTATGCACTGAAGCCTGCAAGAATAATTTTAGGTTTTGTTTCAATGGCAACACGGCGGAGCTCATCATAATCTATCTCCCCCGTTTCAGGGTCTTTCATTTTGTAGGTAACAAACCTGTAGACCTTCGCAGGGAGTGTCATTGGGTGTCCGTGCGTAAGGTGCCCGCCGTGCGACAAATCCATGCCAAGAACGGTGTCGCCAGGATTCAAAAGCGCAGCGTAGACCGCTAAGTTTGCAGGTGCCCCTGAGTGAGGTTGTACATTCGCAAATTTACAATTAAAAAGTGCTTTAATACGCTCAATGGCGAGACGCTCCACAACATCCGTATACATCTGCCCCCCGTAGTAACGCTTACCTGGATACCCTTCTGAATATTTGTTTGTAAATACTGAGCCATTCGCTTCAAGAACCGCACGGGATACATAATTTTCAGAAGGAATAAGCTCTAAGCCCTCTTCCTCTCGCTTTTGCTCGCCTGCAATCGCTGCCGCTACTTCTACATCCTGTTTTTCTATGTATGCCATTGTGTTATTTCTTACCCTTAATAACTTTTAAAACAGTGCCATAAATTTGCTCGTGTATCTCTTCTCTCGGAAGAATACCATTTTTGTTTCCGCACTCAATCTTCTTCCAATTCCCCTTTTGGCTAATAAGTTTTAAGGCGCTTTTCTGTGCTGCCTCAAGATACTTCGCATCCCCTTCTACAATATCCTTTCCTCTATGGGCATAGCGTTTTTTATCCTCCCGATCCTTATTCTTCAAAAGCTTCAATACCTCTTTCATGGGGAGATGGAGGTACACAATCAAATCAGGTCGCGGGAGCCCAAATACTCCATGCTCCATGGTGTCGAGCCACTTTAAAAATGCGCGACGCTTCTTCGCATCATTTATTTTTCCTCCCTGATGGAGCTGATTCGCCGACACATAACGATCAAGAACAACTGTTTTCCCTTCTTTTAGCCAATAATCCAATTTTTCTTTGGATTCAAAACGGTCAGCTGCATACATAACTGAGGCGATGTAGGGGTCAATATGCAAAAAATCGCCATACTCCCCCGTGAGCATGGCACCTATGAAGTGACCGAAGAAATTCTTGTAGTACTGCGGAAAATCGAGCGTTTCAACCTTCACTCCTTCTCGTTTTAAGCGTGCCACCAAGAGTTTTGTTTGGGTTGCCTTACCTACCCCGTCGGTTCCGTCAATAACTATCAGCTTGCCCTTGTTCTGCTTCATGCTGGCAGTATAGCAAGATGGCTTTCAGCTTTCAGCTTTCAGCTTAAAATTCTTCAAAAAACTTCAGCAATCCTCAATTGTTGAGGATTGCGCAGTCAGTCATTGTCCATTTTTTCTGAGTGCCTCTTGCCGCTCATATCTCTCCTGATCCTCTCTCGAGCCAAAGCGAAACACATAGTCCCGCTGACCTGCTGGACTCTGACGCCACGCTTTTTCAGCATCTGATAAATCTCCCGGCCTCCAACCCCTTTCAGCACCTGTGGAATCTCCCATATGTGTGTGATTAATCTAGGTAAAAATATCTGAATAATTCAACAACTAACATAACCCTAGATTGCAAAATTGTCAAGCCCTGCTAGCCGAGGTAAAAGCTAGCAGCTGAAAGTTAAAAGCTGTAAACTACTTTTATGCACCAGTACAACGATCTTCTAAAAAAAGTAATGGACGAGGGGGCAGACCGTGAGACACGGAATGGCAAAACCCGCGCGCTTTTTGGACTCCAAATGCGCTTCAATATGGCGGACGGATTTCCTGCAGTCACGACAAAAAAACTTGCATTCAAAGCGGTGAAATCAGAACTCCTCTGGTTCATCGAAGGTTCAAACGACGACAACCGTTTGAAAGAATTAAATAGTAGTGAGCGCACCATCTGGACCGACAATGCTGAAGCACCCTACTGGGCACCAAAAGCAAAATTTCCCGGTGACCTAGGGCGCGTCTACGGAGTGCAGTGGAGAAAATGGCAAGGGCCGAACGGAAAGGTCGTCGATCAGATTGCAGAAGTCATCGAGAAAATAAAAACTGACCCAACTAACCGCAGACTCATAGTTTCAGCATGGAATCCAGGAGAGCTCGATCAGATGGCGTTGCCACCTTGCCACATGTTCTTTCAATTTTTCGTAGCTGACGGCAAACTCTCGCTCCTCATGCACCAACGCTCATGCGATATGTTCCTTGGTGTGCCATTCAACATCGCTTCTTATTCCCTTTTACTTGCAATGGTCGCACAAGTAACAAATCTCGTCCCTCATGAATTCGTACACTCACTTGGCGACGCACACATCTATCACGATCACTTGGATGCAGTGAAAGAACAACTTTCGCGTGAGCCATTAGCTCTCTGCTCTTTGAAATTAAATCCGTCTGTGAAAAATATTAACGACTTCAAAATGGAGGATATAGAATTAGAAAATTATCAGTCACACCCTCCGATTAAAGCTAAAATGGCGGTATAAAAATATGGCACTTTCTGACAAAAAAATTATCGAGCACATGAAAGCCGGCACGGTGATTATTGAACCGTTTCAGCGTGAAAACCTCGCAACATCAAGCTACGATGTAACTTTGGGTGAGTGGTACTTTAAGGAACAACCACCCCAAGGACACAAGAAAATCTACAATGTTTATAGCAAGTCTGACACTGAAATCGTGTGGGACACTAAGCCACGCCGTGCAAAAACAGCAAAAGAAGAACTCAAAAACTTTAACTTTACATTTGACGGAATACGCCCTGATGACAAAGTGATTTTGATGGAGCCCGGCGAAACTATTCTTGCTCACACACAAGAATTTATTGGTGGTCGTGGAACAGTAACCACCATGATGAAGGCTCGCTCTTCGATGGGACGAAATTTCATCAATGTCTGCAAATGTGCAGGCTGGGGAGATGTTGGCTATACCAACCGCTGGGTTATGGAAATTTCAAACGCATCTCAGCACTACATCATTCCTCTCGTTGTTGGTCGTAGAATCGCACAGATAGTATTTTTTGAAACTGGCCCCATTCTTGCGGGTGACTATACAAAAACTGGCAAGTACCAAACAACTACCGATGTCGCGAAGTTAAAGAAAACATGGAAACCTGAAACAATGCTGCCAAAACTCTGGGCAGACCGTGACATCAAAAAGCACCACCCATGGCACCGGAACTAGCGTTTAGGGTTTAGTGATTAGGGTACAGGGGGAAAGAAAAATGCAAAAACAAAAAGCACGAGTAATAGCGATAGCGGCAATAGGCAGGAATCGGGGTTTGGGTAAGAACAACAACCTTATCTACAAAATCCCTGAGGACATGAAGCATTTTCGAGATGCGACACTCGGACATCCAATTATTAGTGGGCGAAAGAATTTTGAATCAATGGGCAGGGCACTCCCAGGGCGACCAACTATTGTAGTAACGCGAGACACTTCCTATGCATTCGAGGGTGTCACGGTAGTACACACAATTGAAGAAGCTTTGGCTAAAGCACGAGAACTCGACCAAGAAAAAGTTTTCATTATTGGAGGAGGAGAAATATACAAAGCAGCACTCCCCTACACTGACACTCTCGACCTCACACTTATCGACGACGACAAACCAGCTGATGTTTTTTTCCCTGAATATCCAGAATTCACAAAAGTAATTTCTGAAGAAAAAAAAGAACACGAAGGAACTTCGTACTCTTTTGTTATTTTGGAGAAAAACTAATAAGGTTCTCTAGACCGTCAATGCCACATGGATCACTTTATGACACTTTGAACACTCTAGAATCGAAATGTGCCCTGCCATGCCACCACTATCAAACTCTGCAAACGCATTTGCAGTACCCCAATCGTGCGTACCCCTACCTTCACCAGTAGGACAAATTGCACTATATTCAATAAGTCCCTTCTCTAGATCCCTTAGGGAAACTTGTGTGGGAAAACGCCTTGATCTTTCTGACATCCTTACATACTACAGCACAAAAACATAAGAGTCAAGTTCGGTAAAAAAATCTCCTCATGTGGGGTTTCGTAAACCCCATATTTCATGTCTAATTCTAGCTTAGTCGTCGTAACTCCCTTGTGCAGGGCAGTTGATACACTTCTTGTGCGCTTTCAAATTAAGATCTGGAAATGAGCCGAAGTATCTCCACACATGTTTACCGTTCTCGGACCTTTCACTTGGACATTTTGATTCAGATTCTCTACCTCGACCCCTTCGAACACCTACCCCTGAGGCCTCATGTGCTGATGGATTCATATACATTAGTAGTAAATAATAAAGTCTACTAATTACTCTAAATAACTACCCTGTATACATAAGTACTCCTCAAAAGATGGCTCGTCAACCTTTTCTCCTTTCACCTTTCTGCCACCC
>JBBAAE010000018.1:0-16182 GCA_041658485.1 Minisyncoccota bacterium | reverse complement strand
AGCGCACAGTTATTTTCTCCCCTGCGTCAGGCTGTTGATCTTTTACTTTTCTACATCCTTTTGCGATAAAAACATAATTAACCCAATCAAGTTTCTCAACTGGGGTAACTGTGTAAAAAGATTCCCATGTGTTCGCTTCATAGCCTGTTTCTTCCAAGAGCTCCCGCTTCGCTCCTTCTTCGGGAGTCTCGCCTGACTCTATTCGCCCACTCACTGAAGTCAAAACAGTTTCTCTATGGGGTTGTGAATCTTCGATTATAAGAATGTGCCCAGTCTCAGTAATTGGAAACACGATAGCAGTGTCGGGACGTGAACCTTTCTCAAACGTTGCCTTCGTGCCATCGTACAATTCCTGCTCCCACTGATACATATCAAACATCTCGCCTTCAAAAACACGCTCCGCATTTTCAGGTAAAAGAGGTTCCCGGTATTTTCTATCTTTCATTTTTTTATTATATATCAACCATGAAAGCAGGCTTCTAATAAATATCTTTGAGCTCTTTTTTCTTTTTTAACGTAATAACCAGTAAAAATACAGCGTACTGTAATAGTGCATAGAAAACGAAAATAACGCTGTATAGTATAATTTCACGATCGTGAAATTATACTATATAGGCAATTAGTTAATACTACTTAGCAGTCACATCGACCAAGAGTCAAAAACTATTTGAAAAATCCCAATGATATACTAAATAGTAACCATGTCAGAAAAAGACCAGCGAAAACCCGAGCATCTCTTTCTTAAAAAAGGAGACAGAGTGAAAATACGAAATCTTTCGGCGCAAGTTTTCATTACCCTTGCCCCTCATTTCCTCCCTAACACTACCTACCGAGTATTTTATATTCAAAGACATGCGGATGAGGGTGGAGACGCTGCGTGGCTTGGACCAGGCACTGCATCAGATGCAACCATTGAAGCATTTACACCTTCCAAATTTAGTCCAGCAGAACTAAAACGTGTGTACCCTGATGTCTTGCCTCTTAGTGTAAAATTTTTAAAAAAAGCCAAGTAAATCAAATTAACCAGAATTAATTCTAAAATAAAGATAGTCTCAGCCAGTATAGTATAATCTAACGGTCGTTAGATTATACTATACTGGCTTTTTATAAATAAAGTCGAATGAAGTGCTTGCCCTTCAACGAGGTTCAGGGTAAACACTGAGCGAACAAAGTGAGTCGAAGTGTGCACATCGTCGTCTCACTCCTCGTGAACGCGCCAAGCAACTCCTCGACATTGTAATCTCCGTTGACGCGGAGGAACGAAAGACCTCCTCACCGCAGAAGGCTCCTAACAAACTCGCTGAATGAAGCCCTCGCGTCGGATTATGGGCATCGTGTGGAGTCGCTTGTCGTTTGCATCTGCCGGCTCTGTCTCATGGTGGCTCTTCGAACCTCTGGCAGACGGTGTCGTTGACCGCATGTTGGATGCGTTAACCTTCCAAATGTGTCTCTGACACTGATCGAGTCGGTCACCTCCCGAACCAACCACGAGCGACTGACCACCGGGTCATTTGTCAACCTTGGGTGTATGAGGCAACTATCCTATAATGGAAGCGGGATGCCCACACGAAATAGGCTCAAATGACAAACACTCGCAAAGCATGCGTGGCTGATTGGGACGGGACCTTCAGGCAGGGTTACACCCTCATCGCCTGGCTCGAATTTCTTGAGCGCGGCCACATTGTCTATGCCACAGGGTCGATCGACTTCAAGTTTCATCTCCAGCGCTACCGCGAAGGTGAGCTGTCGTATCAAGGTTTACTCGACGAATCGTACCGCATCTACGCGAAGGCGCTGTCTGGATATTCGGCTATTGAAATGAAAGAGCTCGCACGCGCGTTCGTTCGTGAGGACCTCTCAAGCCTTTTTGATGAGACTTTGGATGTTTTCAACACGCTCCACGAGAGCGACATCGCAGTGTTCGTTGTGAGCGGCGGTCCACAGCTTCCCCTCGAAGCGTACCAAGAGATCATTCCCATAACGGGGCTGTATGCACTCGACCTCCGCGTGGACGACGACGGGCGATACACTGGAGAGATTGCGACCGTGTTTGGCGGTGATCGCGAGAAATCCGCGCTCATGGAAGAGATTGGACGCGAGTACGATATCGTATTTGGATTTGGGGATACGCCTGCCGACTACGCGCTCTTACGCGTTGCGAAATACCCGTTCTTTCGAGGTGGCGACGGTTGGGCGTCCAAACTGACGCCCGACCTCCAAGGCCGAGTGCAACCACTTCAAGGACTCAGTCGGTCATCCGTGCAAAGCTTGCTTCATGGGTCCGCATCCATCGGCCCGAAACCGTGTTGAGGGGATCGCTTCTGTAGCAACCCTAAACTTGGCTCTCACAACTGCCGACGATGGGAACGTATTGACGGCAACTATTGACAGGAAATTATAATGTGATAGAGTAAAGAAATGTCAGAATCACTACACACCTTAAGACAGATTGTCGAGATCACTCAATCTGAGGAATTTGATAGAATTGCTGTTGCTTATCTTGCGTTTGGAGTCTTTTTTGCTAGTCTCATGGCAAATGCGGTGGTAAATATTGGTGAAAGTAGGGAGCGCCGAAGGAAGCGGGAAAAAGATAAATATGGATTTAACTAGCCAATATTTACTATAACCGATAAATACAAAACCCCTACTTAGCGGCAACACTTGATAAAATACATTACACCACTGATTGTTATCAGTATTTCAATAATTTTTCTTTATATATGTCAGAATCTTTAGATATTGAGCGCAAAGCGCCAAAAGGAAAAGCCACTGCGGCGTCGGAACTTCTCACTGGCAAGTACAAACGCGCGCTGATTGCGGCCGGGATCGGTAACAACGTACTATTCTTCGGCGGCATCACCGCTCTCATGTTCGGCCTTTCCCACGGGAACGTACCACTTGCATGGGCCGGGGGAGCAGCTGCCCTCACCGCACTCACAGTTTCAGCGACAGTTACAGGTCCAAGAGTCTTGAGCGCCGCATTTAAAGAGGAAGACTAGGCCCTCTTCTGTTCACATCTCTACAGGCGGTGCTTCGGTATGAACTTCAATTATCTTTGGAAGAAACAATGATAGTAATTTGACACCAAAGGGCAGAATAAAAGAGTTCCGTTAGAGAATTTAACGTGGTGGAGTAGAAATACGTCACTACAATCCAAATAGAACTCCGAGAAATCGCTTCGCCGAAAGATATAGATTTGGAGATTCACTCTCTCGTGGCCCAGCTATGTTCAAGACACCAGTGCCAAGATTTTCTTCCAGCCATCGCCTGGTATCAACGTCCACGCCCTCGACACTCATATCCACCACTTTAGACGGTTTAGACAATTTGTCCGCCGTCTGCTTTGTCAAAACAGTTCCATCAGATCGTTCAAGCTCACTGTAATTGAGCAGTATGAGCGTCAATGAGCTATCGCGTACATTCCATTGAGTTCGTTGTGCGGGGTCAGCACGAGGCGTCTCTCGGAGATTTGGATACTTTGAAATAATACCGGGAGACTGTGGAAAATCCTCTGCCCAGCCCCCCTTCGGACACCACCCTCCGTACTGAATACTATTTGCAATAGCAAAGTCGAGCGCAGCCCGATCCGCCCCAGTCTGACCGCCTGAAACAATCTTAGTTATTTGGTTTAGCAATTTAGTGTTCATCTTTTCTCTGTTTTAATTCGAACAACCGCATAAACCGCGATTGCATCACAGTGCCGCTCTGACACGCAAGGCGTCCTCTAGTATGGTGTTGTGATCAAATGCTAGTTTCTCAGACCGCCAATCTGATATAAATTCGGCTGTTGCCGCATCGTCACCAGCAACAGCAACGGCCGAGGTTAGCAGAGCTAGGTAGGAAACGCTGATCACATGGCGGCGCGGGTCGCGTTTCGGATCTGAATAGACGCCGATCAGGTGAAGGTCGGCCGCTTCAACGCTCGTTTCTTCTTGCAACTCACGGCGAGCGGCTTGTTCAACCGTCTCACCGATTTCGACGAATCCTCCCGGCAGGGCGTATTGACCCTGAAACGGTTCGTTCTTGCGTCTTATGAGAAGCAGCTGATCCGCCTCGTTGAACACCACGCAATCGACTGCGAGGGCTGGCTGTTTGAGGTCCATTGTTGAGTGTCCGAATGGCATGGTGATGTACGAAAGGACTACCCGTAGCAGCAATCATATCACGCTGCGGGTTTGCCTCACCCCCCACATCCTCTCCGACTTCCACATAGACACCGCCCACTAATTCCTATACCGTTTGTCATATTACGCCAGGTTAGCGCAATTGCATTTCAAAGAGGAATTTTCAATTGAAATATTTGCCCTTCAGCTTTGTTCAAGGTAAACATTGAGCGAGTTTGCGAGTCGAAGTGCTTGCTCTGAGTGAGTCATCGAGTTGAAGGGTGCTCTTGGCAGGAATCGGCGTCAGCTCACTAAGCTCGAGGACTTGCTAAGTGGCTCCTGCCCGACCTCGTCTGCCTAACGGCATGACTCCGGTTTTCGATTTCCGAAGCAAAGCAAGCAGTTGCTTTGCTTCAGGATCACAAAACTCCTTGTGTCCGTTTTGTGCTCCTGGCAGGAATCGCCTCTCGCGTTTAACCCTCAAAGGGAGACGAGGCGTCTTACGCTCGAAATCTACGCCCTCTCCTCGAGGGCTGCAACCCGCGGTTCGATTCCTGACGCAAGGCAAGCAGTTGCCTTGCTCCATGAGTACATACTCACTGCGTTTCGTATGTGCTCCTGGCAGGAATCGAACCTGCATCGCCTCCTTCGGAGGGAGGCATCCTATCCATTGAACGACAGGAGCGAACGAGAAGGAACATCACAATGCTAGCATTTTGATGTTGTTCGAGTGAGCTCATGAAAGCCCTGCTTGCATGAGGCGAGTGAGGAAGAGAATGATACCTCGGGTAATCATTCTTTTCGAAAGAGCTCCTGCGAGCTCTGCTCCCTGGAGCAATGTGGGCGGTACAGGATTCGAACCTGTGACCTCTCCCGTGTGAAGGGAACGCTCTACCAACTGAGCTAACCGCCCGATACTGTAGGGACAATAATAACTCAGAACAAGTGGCTACGGAACAGGAATTATTTCTTCTTATTTTTCTTTGGAGTCTCTTCTCTCACAAACAGTAGTTCATCGGGGAGGCGAAACAAACCTTCATCGTTCTTCTTTTGTTCCATGAAATGTGCTATGAAACCAACTGAGCGAGGAATGACAAAAAATGCATTGAAAAATTCAGCGTCTGCCAACTCTTGCAATTCGCGCTCGCTCATTCCTTCGCATTCACTCAAAATATCCAGAAGTAATGCTGCAATAGCGCCATCAATATTTAAAATTAATTTTCCATTTTTTGAAGTTGTTGCTTTCTCTACGCTCCGTGCAAAATCATAATGCGGATGTACTTTAAGAAGCGTTGCAAATTCAGCAAGAGCTTTCACTCGAGGATCCGCCAGCCCAACGCGGTATTTTTTGTGTCCAATGCCTAAAATCAACTCCCCTGCTTTTGCTTTTTCTGCAACAAACTCCAAACCTGTTTTTTGCGACACCACACCTGAAATCCACAAAATAGCAGCTTCATTTATTGCCCCACCAAAACGCGGACCTACTGTAAGAAGACCTGAAGCGAGCGAGGAAACTAGATCTTTTCCTGCGCGGGCAGTGATCATGGTATTTAGTGCTCCTGAAACATTTCCTCCATGATCTATAAGCATTTCAAACACAGCTTCGGTAAAGGCTCGTGTTATTGGTGAGCGCACGGGTTTTCCAAGAAGAGCAACTAATGTAGCCTCTACAAATGCATTTTCTTTACCTTTCAAAAGTTTTTTTCCTTTTACAAAAACACGACCCTCATCTATATCTAAAACCTTTCTAGTTGAAAGAATGCTTTTCTGACGCCCTTGGAGTGGTTGAATGTCCATTACATCCTCAGTATACGTTCCCCCTGGAAGTTTTTGAAGTGCATCAAGAAACTGAGGAAATGTGTCGGGAGCAATAACGCCCACAGCCCTAAGTGCTTCTCGTTTTGCGCGAGCACTTTCATCCATTGTCTGCACCAATGCTTTTGCGTGCCCAAATTGCACATGCTCATCAAACGCCTCATCTATGATTCCTGCGATGTACGCAACGAGGGGTTTTGTGAATTTTTTTGCCTTAATGAGCTCAATAATTTCATACTCGTCCACACCACCGAGTTCCCCAAAATATACAAATCCTTTCGTTTGAGGGTCTGCCTCCGCAAGTGCAAATATTTGCGTCAAAGAAACCACAGGAAATCTGTCTCCGCCAATAGCTATGGCAAACGAGATTCTTTTTCCAGCTCGAGCAACTGCATGAATCAACTCATTGGTCATACCTCCCGAAGTTGAACCAACTGCAATATTTCCAGCACTCGTCAATGCACCAGATTTAATTTGTACAGCATCAACACCTCCAATAGCACCAAGCTTTAAAGCATTCGGAATCAAGAGTCCAACGCCTGAAGGCCCCACAATAAAATATTTTTTACCGAAGCGCTTAATAAGTTCTGTTGCGTGACTTTCTGGGATGTTCTCTGCAAATATATGTACGCCAAGGCTTTTCGGAAAAAAATCAAAAAATGAAACGGTCGATTCAAACGCACGACGCCCTGACTGAAGATTTAACATCCAGTCGACCTTTCCGCCTATCACTTCAGAAGCGATTTGAATATTTTTATAGCATGGCAATAAAATTTCTTTGGTGCCAAAAAAATATTTTTCCGCTTTGCGATTCCCTGCAACTATCCCCAGCACAGAAGGAATGTCTTTACCTGAAAGAAAATCAAAATCAAGCATCGACTGAATAATGCCTGAATGATTCCCTATGACGAGAACCCTTACTCTTCCTCTCCGTGTTAATTCAAGTATGTTCATTTTTTTATAAATTCTATGGCATCGTCCACTGCACTCGTAATCACTGCCTCAGAGCCACATACTGAACCAAATAATTTTTCCTTTTTTAAATACTCCTCCATATACAAAAGTCCCTCCTTTTCATGTGGCCCACCACGACGCACAAATACCTTTACACCTTTTCTCCGGAGAGTGCCCGCGTACTCTGACAAGGCATCAACAATACCTCTAAAAGTTGATTTAATATCGGTAAAATTTGCAATACCCCCAGCAATCACGAGCGCTTTCTTCTTTGCAGGTGAATTAAGTAATAGCTGGATCACCTCTCGTGCGTAGAGATGTGTTTCTTCCCGAGTTGGACCACCGCTATATTCTCCATAATTGCCAATGGAGCGACCCACACCATTAAGTTCTGCCTCATCCGCAATAACAATGCTTCCACCACCACCTGAAAGCAGAAAAAACAAACCTCCGTCAGGGTGCAAAATGGTGAGTTTCAGAGAGGCAGGGGTAGTTTTTTGAAGTGCCTGTACTTTTTCTTCAGCAATATGTCGTGCCTTTCCCTCAACAATATCGTCTTCACTCCATCCATTTTTGACGAAAAATATTCCCGCGCTGTCGACGAGCACCGCTGCATCGAGGATATATACTTCGTCTCCCCGAACAACGAGTGGATTAATTTCAAGAAACGAGAAAAAGTTCTTCTCAAACACCTCCACAAGATGTTTCAAGAATTTTTCTGGGATGCCCGGCACTATCGTATATGGTAGTGCCGAGTTAATGAGATATGTTTTTACAAGCTCAGGATGCGCTTCAATATCAATACCGCCAGCAGATGCATGCAATATGCGTATTCCCGTGCGCACCCGCTCTAAAGAAAGGTACTGCTCTTCAGACTCCTCATGCGGTACATACGGCTCAACAAGAAAATGAGAGAAACCTTTTTTCCTCCACAAAGAGACACTTTTAGAAATTGCCGTGGATGGCACATCCACAGCAACAAGCCCCTGCTTAAAACGCTTCTTAATACCTTGATCAACCTTTGCAACAAATCGGCTTGCCCTGAGCCTGCTTGTGGTGAGCTTGTCGAATCCGTCGAATGGGCCACTTTTCGGAAGTGCAATTTTCCCATTGTGAATAGAAACTCCCATATATGAATCTCCGAGAATGAGTTTCTTAGCTCGATATTCCGTAATTTTTACCCGTGACATTAGAGCTAGCTATTAGAGGGTAATTCTAAAAACATTTGTGTCATATTTTTTAAAACCAAGTTTTTCATACAAAGTATGCGCTGCAATTCTTTCTGGTCGTGAGGTAAGTGAAATTGATACCACTCCCCGCTCGCGTGCCCCATCAATGAGAGCTTGTACTATTTTTTTACCTAATCCTTGCCCACGGTACGCACTATCAACAATGACATCTTCTATATATGACCCTATTTTACCAACTTTCTGATGTATATAGAGCGCACCCATTCCTATAATGCGTTCAGAGTCTTTTGCAACAACAAAAATAATAGAAGGGTTGCCGAGTATGCGGGCAATTTCGTCTGCCGATGATTTTCGTTCATCGCCATGCAACATACCCGAGAGAAGCTCTAGTTCCTGTATGTTTTGATCTGAAACCTCAGTGAGTTGGTTTACGATAATCATGAGTGTATTAAAGCAGTATAAGACACGGGACACCTTTACGCATGCATCCTAGTACTGAATACATAAACCCACGCAAGGAGGAAAATGTTACACATTAGACACAGTTCTTGATATACTCCCCACTAATGGACTACGCACTATTCAGCCTCGGCTCGAACGACCCTCTTGCTGAAAAAATTGCATCAAAGCTCGGCACCTCCTTGGGGAAAATAAAACTAAAAACATTCTCTGACGGCGAACAACATGTTCAGTTTATGGAGAATCTTCGTGGAAAGAGTGTATTCCTTGTTCAATCCACTAACCCACCTGCTGAAAACTGGATGCGCTTATTCCTCGCTGTTGAAGCTGCGCGCGGTGCGTCTGCGCGAGAAATCACAGTCGTACTCCCCTACATGGGATACGCACGGCAGGAGAGGAAAGCAAAACCCCGTGAACCAATTTCCGCCCGAGTAGTTGCAGTACTCCTTGAAACACTTGGCACCGATAAAATTTTAGCAATGGATTTACACACAGATGCTATTGGTGGATTCTTCAGAGACACAAATGTTGATTACTTATACGCCCGACCTGTATTTATATCCTTCTTCCAGTCCTTCTTTGCTGACGCATTAGCAAAAGAAGAGCTCGTGGTTGTTTCTCCAGATGTCGGTGGCGTAAGTCGTGCACAATCATATGCAAAACGATTAACAAAAAATGTAGATCTTGCAATTATTCACAAACAACGAGAAATTCCCAATCAGGTAACGGCAATGAAACTTGTCGGCGATGTAAAAGGCAAAATCGCACTCATTATTGATGATATGTTTGATACCTGCGGAACTCTTGAAAAAGCCTCTGCTCTACTTATGGAGAACGGCGCAAAAGAAGTCTACGCTGCAGCTACGCACGGAATACTTTCAGGAAGTGCCATGGCCGCCATTGATCGCTCACCCGTTAAAAAAATATTCATAACTGACAGCGTTCTTCAAACGCAAACACTGTCTCAGAAAATAGAAGTTATTTCTGTAGGTGAAATTTTTGGAAATGCTATTAATCGCCTAAATAATGGTGAATCATTGAGTGAGCTTTTTGAAACTGATTAGAAGTCATTCCTAGCGTTATACTGTATCGTATGGCAAGTTCTTCAGCCTCAAAACCTTTGACACGAAACATCAGGGCTAAGAAAAAAATGCCAAGTAAAAAACCACTCCTGTTGTGGGGTGCAGTAATTGCTGTAGTTATAGGTATCGCGGTTCTTTCATTCCCTTATTTTTTCTCCTTTCAAATACAGCAAGAACAAGAAATCGTAACTCCTACAGTTAAACCTTTCCCTGTCAGCGTTAACCCACAAGGAAGATCCATCAACGAAAGCGTGGAAGTTGACGCCTTCTTCACTAAAGAAAATCCTTCAATATCAGCAGCTTCTATTAAAGCAAAGGGGATATTAGGCACTATCGCCAGCATCATCACTTCCGTGCCTGGCTATGCACTTGTTGGGGCAGCAGGAATGCAATTTGTCACCATTTACCCAGGATACAGACAAGAAGAGGTTGCGCGAGCTTTTGGAAAAACACTAGGTTGGAGCCGAGAAGAGCGTGTAGAGTTTCTTGCGCACACAAATACGGAAGCCCCAACTCTAGGTGAGGGTAAATTTGCCCCAGGGACATATGAAGTCAATGCCGGTGATGATCTTGATGCTATCAAGCGAACCTTGGATGAGCGTTTTCATAACACAATACTTTCTCGCTATGCGACCTCGACTGCTGAAGTGGTTCCATTGGAGACAGCACTAACCATTGCATCCCTCTTGGAGCGCGAGACAAGCGACCCCGATGAAATGCGAATAATCTCAGGCATAATCTGGAATCGCATTTGGAATGACATGAATCTCCAAATTGACGCGACACTTCAATACGCAAAAAGCTCTGCAAACAAAGGCAAAAACGATATATGGTGGCCTAAAGTTGCACCAAAAGATAAATATATTAAATCAAGCTACAACACCTATCTAAATTCTGGTTTACCGCCAACTCCTATCGCAAGCCCTTCTGTTGCCGCTGTCGTTGCAGCGCTTAATCCTAAAAAAACAGATTGCATCTTCTACTTCCATGACAAAAAAGGAGGCTTCCACTGCACCGTAACCTACAAGGAGCATGTTGCTCTTCTCAAGCAATATTACGGTCAGGGAAAGTAGGTTCTAACCGAAGGGGTTTTCATGTGTCCGCAATCTGTATTCTTTTCTGGTCATACCTAATATTGTAGATGGAGGCTTAGTAAAACCCGCTATACGTGCTTGGGCGTTCGCTAAAAATATTTTTGGATCCCCATGTTCAGTATAAAGCTCCACAGGTCCCATGTGAGCCCATCTACCTCCGCAGAGCACATGAGACTCTCCTTGATCAAAGGCTCCTCTTAAGAAACTTCTTGTTTTTTTGCCTACAGGTGAATACCAGTTCCCTTCAATAAAACTATCCCCACATTCCGTATAGGTGCGTGCACAAAATCCTGTGAGTTTCCCCAAAAACTTAAGAACAAGGGAATGATTAACAACAAGTGTGCCGGCATCTTCTAGTGACTCCTGCAATTTTCCTTCTGCACTACTACAAAGACTCCACCCGTAGGGTCTCTCATTTTCTACACGAACTGAACCAAAACGCATACTTTCCATATAGAGAAAAGGCTATCACCTTGGTCGTTTTGCCACAAGAAAATTTTATGTTCTGATATTAATCAGGCAACATGCAATAGAGCTTGCTGTAAAAAATGGCCATGGAATGCAGTGGAGGTATATTCCGGGTGAAAACACGTGGCTAGGTAATACTTATCGCCCTTTCGCTCCTCGCAGGCAATGATTTCTCCATCATTCACAGCAAGTACTTTAACCTCTCTACCTATCCTAGTAATCTTCGGTGCACGAATAAAAACGGCATTAAGTGAGCCAAATTCTGTTTCAATCACTTTTTCAAAAGATTCATTTTGTCTCCCATAAGCGTTTCTATCTACCTCCATGTCCATGAGCTCTAATGTCTTTTGATCTTCAGCCTTATGCAAAACTTCTTTTGCTAAAAGAATGGAACCTGCACAGGTACCAAAAATATTTTTCACTTTTTTCATCGCCTCAAACATCCCTTCTCTCTCGCACAGTTTTTGCAATGTTGTACTTTCACCTCCAGGAATAATAAGAGCATCCAGAGTCTCCAAATCACTCGCTGTACGGACAGATACAAGAATGACTGGGATTTTTAGAATAACTCCAGCCCTCTTTGTGGCCTCTATATGCTCACTCACATCGCCATGAAGAGCGAGAACACCTACCGTGAGAGATTGCATGGACAAACTAAATGCCACGACTTGCTAAACGAGTCTGGAGAGCAGAAATTTCTTGACCTTTCATAGCTTCACCAACATTCTCGCTCGCTAGGGCAATTTTCTTTGCATCATTGAAATGTGCAACGGAGTCAACAATAGCTCGCGCTGTCTTTTTTGGATTTGAACTCTTGAATATCCCAGAACCTACAAACACACCGTCAACACCCAGTTGCATACAGAGTGCAGCGTCTGCTGGTGTTGCAATACCTCCCGCTGCAAAATTAACCACTGGCAATCGCCCAAGCTTTGCTACTTGCAAAACCAATTCGTATGAAACCCTATATTCATGTGCGAGTGCTTGTAGTTTTTTGGTGTTCTTTTTCTTGAGAATCTCTACAAGCTCGGTAATACCACTTTGCATTGCACGAATGTGCCGTACTGCCTCGACAATATTTCCACTTCCCGCCTCGCCTTTAGTTCGTATCATTGCAGCACCTTCAGAGATTCGTCTGAGAGCCTCACCTAAATCACGGGCGCCACACACAAAGGGAGTGGTGAAATTTTCTTTTGAAATATGAAATTGCTCATCCGCAGGAGTAAGTACTTCGCTTTCATCAAT
Source organism: Minisyncoccota bacterium (assembly GCA_041658485.1). GTDB lineage: Bacteria > Patescibacteriota > Minisyncoccia > Phycocordibacterales > Phycocordibacteraceae > Phycocordibacter. The sequence goes on along the minus strand of JBBAAE010000018.1, from coordinate 3,772 downwards.
AAAATCAACACTGAGGGCTTCGAGTACCTGCGCTTCTACAAAATGCCCTATCCTGCACTTTGCCATGACAGGAATAGTGACGGCAGACTGTATTCCCTTAATCATTTTTGGGTCAGACATACGAGCCACACCACCCATAGCGCGAATATCAGACGGCACTCGCTCGAGTGCCATCACAGCAACCGCCCCTGCATCTTCGGCAATTTTTGCATGCTCTGCATTAACCACGTCCATAATGACGCCCCCTTTCAGCATGTCAGCTAAACCCGACTTAAGCTTGAAGGTTCCTTTCACAGCGATAGGTGCAGGTGTTTTTTTCATTTAAATATACGTATATAGCTAGTATAACAACCGAGACCCGTATGTCGAAATACCATCTTTAACCTACATATCCAACCTATCTAAGAGGTGCATAGATTCAACACTCATGGTATTCTCTTCTTCATTGAGGGGCTACAAAGCTCCTCTCTTAGAAAAGAGGGCAAGCACTCTTTTCCTCATAGAGGGCCGTAAGATTTATTGTCTTTCTTCCATCGCTAGTTCGGAAATAAAAAAAACTCTTTTTATTTCCCTCACGGCGCTCGGAAGTAAGCAAAGCTTTCGGCCTATCTCCTCGAAAAGAATACATGCGGGCATGATATTCTCTTTCTCGTCGAGGGCCTGTAAATAAAGTTTTCGGCCGCCCTCTTCGAAAAAAGTACATACAAAGAGTTGTATGATACTCTCTTTCTCAGCGAGGGCCGTTAGCTCAATTGGTAGAGCGCCGCATTTGCAATGCGGAGGCAGCCGGTTCGAAACCGGCACGGTCCACAACACTAAAAGCAGGAATACTAAGACAAGAGCTATGAGCGGGACTGAACAAATGAAGATAGATTGGTTGTTTGGTATGCCAGGCTCTGGGAAGACATACATTGCGAAACGAATCTCAGAGATGACTGGCATTCCAAGTTATGAGGGAGATGATTTCCATACCGAAGATGATCGTAAGGCAATAGCAGAAAGTAGATTTACTCTTGGACGTCGACATCAGCAACTACAGCGGATCATTGCCACACTCCAAACAAGCGGGGTTTCTCATGCTCTTGTTACTCATCCGTTACCCGACAGAAAATCGCGTGCATTGGTACGTAGTTTTGGCAGTGCAGTGCGACTGATTCATGTCAAAGCTCCACTAGAAGTCATCAAAGACCGTCTTAGTGCTCGCACGAATCATCATTTTGATATAGGTTTGCTAGCTACGTGGATACCTCGGCATTGGGAGGAACCCGAAGGCGAAGAATGTTTAGTGATAAAGAACGACTTAGATAACACTCTACTTGACGCTGAACTTAGGAAAGTATGGCCATCAGTCACCTAAAACATTTAAAGTAAATCAATTTTTGCAGCTACAATAAAATCGTTTTCAGAAAGACCTCCTATCGCGTGTGTCCAAAGGCTTATCGATACGTTTTTATATTCGAAAAGTTTGATGTCGGGATGATGTCCTTCTTCTTCAGCTATAGCACCAACCTTATTCACAAAAGCGAGAGCTTCCTTAAAATCCTTAAATACAAACTCTCGCAAAATTGATTTTGTATCAGATGAGACTCTCCAAGCAGGCACCTGAGGTTTGAAGGTTGAAATTTCCGCTTCTGTAAGTGGTGGAATACCTCCTTCGCAAGCCACACATTTTTTATCAGTAAGGTGAATATTCACAGATTACTTCTTTAGTGTTTCTTGAATAACATGATCCAAAAATTCATCCATTGATACGCCCACTGCGGTAAGTGCTTTTGGTAAGAGTGATTGTTCTGTTAAACCAACACCTGCAGCGCTGTTTACTTCAAGGAAATATATACCTCGAGGAGACACAATGAAGTCGGAGCGCGAATAGTGACGGAGGCCTATCTTCTCATGCGCCAGCGCGGCAAGTCGTTGAAGCTCCTGTGTCTCTTCGCGAGTGAAATTACCAGGAACTCTCTCTGTTGTTTGACCGTTGTATTTAAATTCATAGTCAAAGAAATCCGCATTTGGTGGTGGCACAATCTCAACAGGAAGAAGGTCATAATGTTTCTTATTACGAAGCCCCTCTACAATACCCACGGTCGCCTCCTTACCTTGTATAAACTCCTCCACTAATACTTGTGTGGAATGCGCAAAAGCCTTTTTTATACCTTCCTTAAAATCCTCGAAATTCCGCGCAATGGTCACCCCTACCGACGAGCCAGATGCATTCGGTTTTATAACTGAAGGCTGAGGAAATCTTCGGAACAGTTCAAGTATGTCTTTATCCAAAGTAGGTGACACATTTAAAGTCGCGTGATGTGCCATTTTTATACCAGAAGAGGCAAGCATGTCTTTGGTTAGGACTTTATTCATAGACAGTGCTGCCGACAAGGCGTTAGCACCTGTATACGGAATCCCGATTCTGTCTAATATCCGCTGTAAGGTGCCGTCCTCTCCGTAATGTCCGTGAATGACATTAAATGCCATATCTACGGAGCTGAGAGCCCTCTCAGGGTCGATAGGAACGCCACGGACATGCCATACGCCTTTCTTATCTATAAATACATCTATCGCGCGGTACGGCTCTCTCTGCAGGTGACTCAAAACATTCGCTCCTGATTTTAAGGAAACATCGTGTTCATTACTTGGGCCTCCACGAAGTACAGCAACGGTTACCATGTTGATTATTGTACCGCACCTTCAGAAAATAGGTTTCAAAGTTACTGCATATGAGACTTCCGTAATGCCCTTCTATGGCGAGAAATAGCGAAACGATGCGCTTCGCTGTTAGCAAGTAAAATACTCGACTCATGAGTAACCCCGAGAGCTGTACCGCCTAAAATTTCCCGTGGACGATGCCGTTCGTCTTTTACTACAGAAACAACATCAGCGTCCATTCCAACATTTCGAAGTACCTTCTTAGCAATATTCAAGTGTGTTTTTCCCCCATCAATAACAATTAATTTTGGGAAAGACCACTCTGGATGATTAGCTCTTCGGGTAATTATTTCTGTAAGGGCTGCGTAATCATCACCTGCCTTTGCATCGCGAATTGTAAATGTACGATATTCCTGAGGGACAGCTTCCCCATCCACTATGACCGACATAACCCCACGCGGAGCACTGCCACGAATGTGGGCTGTGTCATACGCTTCAATACGGAACTCCGAGCTCTCAGGGGCACGGAGCTCTTCTTTTACTAGACTAATGTCCTGAATGTGCCGGAGCGCAAACACTTGCCGTTTTAATTTTTCTGCTTCTTCAAAATCCTCAGCTTTTGCAGACTTCATCATTTCTCGCTCCAATGTTTTCAAAAGAGTGGATTTCTTTGCTTCAAAGAGAAGAACGATATTTCGAACAGTTTTTTTATATTCAGTTTCATTGAGCTCGCGCGGATATAAACCAATAGATTGATTAAAGTGGAGCGTCTTTTCATTTGCAGGACTAAGATCACTATCTAGAGAAAATTTTGTATCAAAAAAAGGAAAGATTCTGCGAATGATTTTTAAGGCACTTTTTAGCATTACACCGCTCGGGAAAGGCCCAAAGAGATGCTTAATGAGAGATGGGGAAAATTTAGAAGTAAGCTCTCTTTCACGTACAACAAGAAAACGAGGGAATGTTTCATTCGTAACCACTAAATAATTCCAGCTCTTATTATCTTTTGCGTCTGTATTTCCTACTGGCTGATGTTCTTTTATTCGCTTCGACTCCAGAAGAAATGCTTCTAACACGGAGTCGGTTTCCTCCCAAGTAACCGCTCCCGCATCCGCAACAATCTTGGCAA
>JBBAAE010000017.1:0-16593 GCA_041658485.1 Minisyncoccota bacterium | reverse complement strand
TGGGAATCTTTTTACACAGTTACCCCAGTTGAGAAACTTGATTGGGTTAATTATGTTTTTATCGCAAAAGGATGTAGAAAAGTAAAAGATCAACAGCCTGACGCAGGGGAGAAAATAACTGTGCGCTCGGTCACATTTGAGGAACTTATTTCACTTGCTTCGGAAGGGGAGTTACGGGGCAGGGATTTCAGAATCATGGTGCTTCAGGCAATGTTAAATCCTGAAAAAATGAAATATTTACGAAAGAAGTTTACGCCCTAGTAGAAATTCACTTTATTTTATAAATCTTTTCACCAAGCCCATCTCACGGTCACGAAAGCAATTGCGAGAACACTAAGAAGTGTAATTCCCTGTAACGCCATTAATATGTATTTATGTGAACGCGCGACATGCGATTTTCTTTTAAGATAGGCACGCCAACCTTGATGAATTAAAATTATATTTCCAGTCAGTGCAAAAATAAGTATTAATGCAGAGGTGTTGGTAGTGAACGCTAATGCGTCAAACCCGTAGAGAGCTACACTTGCGCCCACTCCAGCAAACAGTATGTCCAGTAGTGCATTTTCTGCATCCTCCGCGAGACCGGCCCCAAACTCAAGAGCTTCGTAGAGTACTGCCCCACCAGTGATTGCTATAAAAGCGTAGAGAGTCGGCACCTCTAGAAACCACGCGAATGCTCCGAAGGTTAATCCAGAAAGTAGGTGCACGAGCGACCAGAAGTCAGCATAGCGACCATGCGCCCACCCGAAGTTTACTAGTTTTGAAGCTGTGCGTTCAAAGTTCAATTTCAGCATCTTCTCCCTAGTATACCTTTTCATCTTAAAATATCGTGGTATTCTTTGCGCGTATTCTAAAGAAGAAATACCTATGGACGAAAAACAATTGAACGAGGAGATACGCACTGAAAAGACTCCACGCACGGTGTATTTTTTTGAGTACCTGACGCGTTGGACGGGCTCCATCCCATCATTGATTGTTCACACAATTCTTTTTGGTGGTGCTTTTGCTCTTGGGTTCTTTCATGTAGCTCCATGGGATTCTGTGCTTTTAGTATTGACGACATTAGTTTCTTTAGAAGCAATCTATCTTTCTTTACTTATCCAAATGACTGTCAATAGACACTCAGAAAGCTTGAAGGAGGTTGGAGAAGACGTTGAAGGCATTCAGGAAGACATTGAAGAAATTACAGAAGACGTTGAAGGCATTCAGGAAGACATTGAAGAAATTACAGAAGACGTTGAAGGCATTCAGGAGGATGTTGAAGAAATGACCGAAGAAGATGCTGAAGACGCAGAATTGGAAAAGCGTCACCTCGTGAGCCTAGAGCAGTTAACAAAAGATGTGCAACGGGTCTTACAGGACTTGGAGAAATTCAAGAAACAGTGAGCTAGAGATTAGTGTATAGCGTTTAGCGGTTAGGGGAGTTCAATCTCAGAAAACTAAACCCTAAACGCCAACCACTAAACTCTATTTAGGCTAGCCCCGAGAGGTTCGGAGTGTTAGAGTATTTGCAATGGAATCTAAAATTCATATCTCGCTGAAAGCGGATTCGTTTGGAACTCTGTGGGGTATGCCCATCACGAGCAGTCTGCTTATGACGTGGCTGGCAATGGGAATCCTCTTCCTTTTCGTGTTTCTGTTTAGGCGCTCCATTGCCCTTATACCGGGAAAACTGCAAGCAATGCTTGAGTGGGCGATTGAAGGCGCCCTGTCGTACATGACCGAGACCCTTGAGGATGCGAAGTTAGCTCGACGCTTTTTTCCACTAATAGCAACGCTTTTTCTCTTTATTCTGACCATCAACGAACTCGCATTCTTCCCTGGTGTAGGAAGCGTAGGGTTCTTTACTGAGCACGGATTCGCGCCACTACTCCGCCCTTCAACTGCCGACCTCAATACAACGCTCGCCCTTACCCTCATCTCAGTTATTATTGTTGAAATCACCGGTGTGGTAGCGTTGGGATTTTTCCGTTATACAGGGAAATTCATAAATTTCTCGTCCCCACTTAATTTTGTTGTTGGTTTAATTGAGTTAGTGAGCGAACTGGGACGCTTGGTGTCGTTGTCGTTTCGTCTTTTCGGTAACATATTTGCGGGTGAGGTTTTGATTGCGGTGATTGCACTGTTTGTGCCGTATATTATGCCTATCCCATTTATGCTCTTCGAAATTTTTGTTGGCTTTGTTCAAGCTGTTATCTTCTCTTTACTGACTTTGTTTTTCATCAAACTTGCGGTTACGCCTCCTCATGCGAGCGAAGCTCATTAAAACTGAGGAAAACCAGCCTCAATTGCTAGCCTAGTGAGGGGAAATTAGTGTATACTAGCGAGGTAATTATCAAGCCGTAAGGCATTATTTTGTATTAATTAACTATATATGGACATTGATTCTGCAAAACTGATTGGTATGGCACTCGCCGCAGGTTTGGGTGTGCTTGGACCTGGTATTGGTATTGGTCTTATTGGAGGACGAGCCATGGATGCAATAGGTCGAAATCCTGATGCATCAGGCAAGATTATTCCAAACATGATCCTTGCTATTGTTTTCACCGAAGCCTTGGGTATTCTCGCTTTGGTTGTGGCCTTTATCATCAAGTTCGTCTAATTAGAGAAGAGGTTAGGGGTCAGCGTTTAGGGTTTAGGGTTCTGAAATTGAATTCCACTAGCCCCTAAACACTAAACCCTATACACTATATTTCCATGGGAGAGCTATTTGCTACATTCGGTCTTGATGTACGACTGCTTGTTATTCAAGCAGTGAATTTTGGCATTACACTCGTTATACTCTGGTACTTTTTGTATCGACCGCTTCTTCGCATAATTGGCGAACGAAAAGAGAAGATTGCGAAAGGTGTCCGTGATGCCGAAGCAGCAGCCCTCGCCGTTACAGAAATTGAAGAAAAGCGTACTTCAATGCTTTCTGCCACAGAGCGTGAGGCACAAGGCTTGGTTGAGCGTGCAACTCTCGAAGGTAAGGATGAGCGTGCAAAAATCATAAAAACTGCACAAGAAAGAAGCGACGCAATACTTGCCGATGCTAAAGCGGAGGCTGTGGAAATGCAACGCCGTGCTCTTGCCGAGTCTGAGAAGGAAATGACTCGTTTGGCGGTGCTTGCTGCAGAAAAAATTCTTCGAAAACAATCATAAACCACCATGTCACTTGCTAATGCCTATGCTTCAGTTATTAATGAAACTCCACAAGAGCTTCAAAATGCTGATTTTACCCTGAAGTTACTTGCGTTTATGCGTGCACGAGGACATATGTCACTTCTTTCTGAGATTGTGCAAATACTGGAAAATAAACCAAAAGAGGCTGACGCAGTAGTGACTGTCGCTCACGGGGCAGATTTGAAAGAATTTGCATCTGAAATAAAATCCGCCCTCACTACATTAGGGGCGGATGCAAAAATACACCGCACCATCGTTGATGCTCGTGCTGTGGGTGGCTATTCAGTGCGTGCAGGTTCTCAAATAATCGACAACACTTTCAGAACAGCACTCGTCGACATTTATCAAAAAACAGTAGGTAGTAGATAATCGGTAGCGCACTTTAAAGCTCGTTACTTACCATTTACTACGTACTTTAAACTTGTTACTAACTTACTAATCCCATATGGACATCAGCATCATTGAACGCCTCAAGAAAGAAATTGAATCCTTTGCACCAAATGCAAAACCAACTGAAACGGGCATCGTGCGCAAGGTGGGTGATGGCATTGTTGAGATAGAAGGTTTGGATGAGGTGTCGATGTCCGAGATGGTTCGCTTTGACGAGGGTTCAGTATCTGATGTGAAAGCAACTATTGCACATGAGGATACACTTTTCGGCGTTGTTTTGAACTTGGAAGAGAATACCGTAAAGGCAATCATCCTTGGGGATTCGTCACGCATTAAAGAGGGAATGCTTGTGCACCGCACAAAGAAACTTCTTTCAATACCGGTTGGAGATGCAGTTATTGGTCGCATTGTTGACGCACTTGGCGTTCCTATAGATGGGAAAGGGCCAATCAAAGCAGATGCCACAAGTCCTATTGAGCGCGAAGCATATGGCGTTATCGACAGAGGTCCAGTGAATGTACCAATGCACACCGGCATTAAAGCAATTGATTCATTGATTCCTATTGGTCGTGGACAGCGTGAGCTCATCATTGGTGACAGAGGTACTGGAAAAACAACAGTTGCTATCGATGCAATTTTGAATCAGCTCAATGAACCTGAAGAAACTCGCCCCATCTGTGTGTATGTTGCTATTGGTCAAAAAGAATCAAAGACTGCACGCATTGCAGCGATGCTTAAAGAGCGCGGTGCAATGGACTACACCATTGTTGTTTCGGCTCCAGCATCAGCTTCAGCAGCGTTCCAATTCTTGGCACCGTACGCTGGCGTAACTTTGGGTGAGTATTTCATGGACAAAGGCAGAGACGTTTTGGTTATCTACGACGATCTTTCCAAACAAGCTGTTGCGTACCGACAACTTTCACTTCTCCTTCGTCGTCCTCCTGGACGCGAAGCATATCCTGGAGATATTTTTTACCTCCACTCAAGACTTTTGGAACGAGCTGCAAAACTTTCTCCTGAAAAAGGAGGAGGCTCTCTTACAGCGCTTCCTATTATTGAAACGCAGGAAGGCGACATCTCTGCATACATTCCTACGAACGTAATTTCTATTACTGACGGTCAGATGTTCTTGGAAGCAGATCTCTTCAACAAAGGAACACGTCCTGCTATTAACGTAGGTATTTCAGTTTCTCGTGTCGGTTCCGCTGCTCAAACAAAAGCCATGAAGAAAGTGTCAGGACGCATCAAACTCGACCTCGCACAGTTCCGTGAACTTGAAGCGTTCATGCAGTTCTCGCAAGACCTCGACGCTGAAACGAAGAAGACTATTGATGGAGGTCGTCGTCTTTCTGCAATTTTGAACCAAAACAAAAACGCCCCAATTCCGTTTGAGAGACAGGTTGTTGTTATGTATGCAGTCACTAACGGCTTCTTTGATGCATTTGGTGCTGAGCAGATGAGTGAAATAGAAGCAAAGTTCCTTGCGTATTTGGACAGGGAAGCAAAGGGAGTTCTTGATGCTATTCGTACATCAAAAGAAATAGCAAAAGACACAGAAGAAAAATTGAAGAGCGCTATTCAGTCGTTTGTTTCAACTACTGATGTAAAAAGCTGAAAGCTGACACCTGGAACCTGAAAGCCCTATGTCGTTAAAAGATATAAAAATCAAAATAAAATCTGTTGATCGTACTCGTAAGGTTACGAAAGCAATGGAATCGGTTTCTGCGGTAAAGATGCGCAAAAGCCAGATACGTGCAATTACTTCACGACCATACGCTTCTTCTGCACTCTCTATTTTGGAACGTATGAGTGTCTCTCTTTCATCTCTCAAGCACCCGTTGACAGTTGTACGCCCTGTTAAAAAAGCTGCCATTGTTGTAGTGACAAGCGATAAAGGTTTGTGCGGCATCTTAAATGCAGCTGTTGTGAAGACTGCATACACGCTTGCGGAATCACTTGAAATCCCACGTGAAGCAATTTCTATCTACGCATTTGGTCGCAAAGGAGCTGAGTTTTTTGACCGCCGTGGATACCAGATTTTAGGAAAATTTGAAAACATCTCTGATGATGTCTCTATCGCTGATTTAGCGCTGGTATCAAACGATATTGCACGAGCGTTTCTAGGTAAAGAGTTTGATCGTGTTGATGTTGTATATACTAATTTTAAATCAACATTTGAACAGAGCGCTATTGCCCACAAAGTACTACCACTTTCGATTGAAACAGTTTCTGAGATAGTAAGCGGCATTGCTCCAGTGAAAGGAAAATTTGCTGTAACAGAGCGAGTGAAGGGCCCCGCATCATACACGGCAGAGCCATCTCAAGAAGTGGTTGTCGATGCTTTGATTCCACGCTTGGTAAGCGTTCTCTTTTTTCACGCACTTTTGGAGTCAAAAGCGTCAGAGCATTCAGCTCGCATGGTTGCCATGAAGAATGCGTCAGATAAATCTCGTGACCTCTCAAAGTTACTGACGAGAAAATATAATAAGGCTCGTCAGGCACTCATTACGAGAGAAGTTTCCGAGATTGTGGGAGGTATTGAGGCGATGGCCACTAGTTAGCGGTTAGCGTTTAGTGACTAGGGTTTAGGGAGGATTAGAAAGAAAATAAAAATTAAGGTAGAATCAAAAACATGAACGGTACAATCACACAAATCATCGGAACGGTCGCAGACATTCACTTCGAGAATGATCCTCCTGCAATTCACAATGCTCTCGTATGGGAAGGGAAAGACCGTGAGGTTGTGTTTGAGGTTGCTCAACACATTGGTGTGAATCGTGTTCGCGCAATTTCTCTCTCTGCTACTGACGGACTCGTGCGCGGAATGAAAGTGAAAGACACAGGTGCGCCTATCTCGGTTCCTGTAGGTGAGGCATCGCTCGGCCGTTTGTTTAATGTTCTCGGCAACACAATTGACGGTAAGGGTGAAATTGCAAAAAATGTACCACGTTCTCCAATCCATCGTGAAGCTCCTCCTTTTATTGAACAAAGAACAAAGGCAGAAGTGTTTGAAACGGGACTCAAAGCAATTGACCTTCTCGCTCCTTTCATCAAAGGAGGTAAGGTGGGCTTGTTCGGTGGCGCAGGCGTAGGAAAAACAGTATTAATGCAGGAGTTGATTCACAACGTGGCAACTCAGCACGGTGGATACTCAGTGTTTGCTGGTGTAGGTGAACGTGTGCGTGAAGGGAACGACTTGTACCATGAAATGGCTGACTCGGGCGTTTTGGAAAAAACTGCACTTGTATTCGGACAGATGAATGAAGTGCCGGGAAGTCGTGCTCGTGTAGCCCTTTCAGGACTCACTATGGCTGAGTATTTCCGTGATGAAATGGGTAAAGACATTCTGTTCTTCATGGACAATGTGTTCCGTTTCGTTCAAGCAGGATCCGAAGTATCGTCACTCCTTGGTCGTGTGCCATCAGCAGTGGGTTACCAACCAACACTCGCTGAGGAAATGGGTCAGCTTCAGGAACGCATTACCTCAACCACAAAGGGTTCCATTACTTCAGTACAGGCAATTTATGTGCCAGCCGACGACCTTACCGACCCAGCACCTGCAACAACCTTCTCACACCTTGACTCAACGATTGTGCTTTCTCGCCAGCTTGCATCACTGGGTATTTATCCTGCTATCGACCCATTGGAGTCTTCTTCAACTGCGCTTGACCCTGACATCGTAGGCAAAGACCATTACGAAACAGCGCACGCAGTGAAGCAAATTCTTCAGCGCTATAAGGATCTTCAAGACATCATTGCAATTCTTGGTATTGAAGAGCTTTCAGAGGAAGATAAAAAGATTGTGTATCGCGCTAGAAAGGTGCAGAAGTTCCTTTCACAGCCAACGCATGTGGCAGAAGTGTTCACGGGTATTAAGGGTGAGTATGTACCACTTGAAGAAACAGTTCGCGCCTTCAAAGAAATCGTGGAAGGTAAGCATGATGATAAGAGCGAACAAGACTTCTACATGAAGGGGACAATTGATCAAGTGAAAGGGAGTGTTTAGGGTCTAGTGGTTAGCGTTTAGGGTTAACTAGAGTAGTATCTAAAATATAAAAAGCCATGTTAGTTACTATTGCAAAAGTTCACGAGAATCTTTTTTCAGGTGAAGCACTCTCGCTTTCTGCTGTGACCAGCGAAGGTAAGGTAACTATCCTTCCTAAGCACGAGCCCTTTGTGGCAAATCTGAAAGCGGGGGAGGTGGTAGTAAAGACAGCTTCAGGTGAAGAGAAATTTGATATCACGGAAGGAGTTCTTGAGGTTTCTAATAACCAAGTAACGGTGCTTTTGTAACATGACCGAAGGTTCGACTGTTGTGGAGGCAAATTTAGCGGATTTTTGGAGTGTTGTTAAACACCCTCTCAATTTTAAAGACCCTGCTACACGAGATACTGTTCGAAAAATTGCTTTCGGTGTTATGAGAAAATGTAGCAAAGGAGACGCACGTAAAATACAAGATTTTTTAGACAAACATGGTTGTAGTTGACAAAATTCTATTTTGGAGTATAAATAAAAAATGGCAAGTAAAAAACCACGAGAAGCTCGGGAAAAATATCTTGGTGTGCACAGATGTACTGTATATTTCCAGGACAGCTAGCTTGTATTCATTGCAGGGATCTGTACTGTGGTGCTCATTGGGCGTTTCATCAAATGTTCACTAGTTGCTCAGCAAAATTCTAAGATAGAATCCTTGCACTCGTTAACGGCATCACGGTTGTGATGCCGTTTTTGAATACGATCTTAAGAGGGATTCCAGAATTGTTTTCCTGGGTTTCGGTAGACGAGGATTGGTGTGAGTACCAATGTCAGAATCATTGCAAATGAGAGGCCAAACATAATAGCGAAGGCAAGAGGTCCCCATAGTGCAGATGCGCCAGCGAGAGGAATCATACCAATGACGGTAGTGATGGTAGTGAGAACAATTGGTCGGAGTCTGCTTGCTGAACCGTCAACAACCACCTCCTCCAATGTCTTTCCTTCAGGATTCTTCATGCGGATTATGATTGAGTCCACAAGAATTATGGCGTGGTTGATTATGACACCAGCAAGCGCAATGACACCAAGAAGGGAAGAGAATGAGAGTGGCTGTCCAGTAAGAGCAAGGCCACCTAATACTCCAATGAGAGAAAGAATAACGAGCATGAGGAGATAGAACGAATAGCGGAATGAATTGAATTCGAGCACTAGAACTGCAAGCATAAGCACCAAGCCAGCGAGGAAGGCAATTCCCATTTCGCTGAATGACTTATTTACATCTTCCGTTTCGCCTCCAATTTTCATTACGACACCAGTAGGCAAAGTTTCTTTTTCAATAGCTTTTTTGAATGCAGTAGATACCTCAACAGCTGTTGTCCCTCCTGCAGTGTATGCAGAAACAGTGGCAATGTTTTTTTGGTCTTGGCGTCTAATAACTGCGTTTGATTTTTCAATAGAAGGGGAGAGGATTGAGCCTAACAGTACTGTGCCTCGAGGCGTTTTTACAGAGAGGTTTAAGAGCGTATTGATGTCTGCTTTTGTTGTATCTCCGGGTTCTTGCCAAGAAGGGTTGAGGTTTGTGGAGACAAGAACGTCGATGTCCTCGGTGTCATTTTTTATAGTGGTTGCAACAACACCTGAGACTGCAGTTCGGAGAACGCTTGCTACCTGTAGAGGAGAGAGTCCCACTTGTGATGCTTTGGCGCGGTCAATAGTGAGAGCAAACTGTGTTCCATCGTCTTTAATAGATGTAGCTACTTCAGCGGTACCTTTAATGGAGCGCATTATTTTTTCACCGGTGGCTACTGAGCGCTCTAAGTCATCAAGATTGTCTCCTGAAAAGGTTATAAGAACTGGGGCGCCCGAAGGTGGTCCGCCAGCTGGCTCGAATGCATTTACAGAAAATTCATGGAAAACAGAAACTTTTTTTCTGAGCTCCTCAGTAATTTGTGTTGAAGTTTGTTTCCGATCTTCTTTCGGTACAAGCTTGATGGTGATGTTTGCGTATTTGGCACCGCTGGATTGATTTTGACTTAATCCTGATGAAGCACCGACAGTGGTTACAAATGAGCTGATACGCGAATCGTTATAAAGAAGCTCTTCTACACCTCGGGTGGCAAGATCAGTCGCTTCAAGTGGTGTGCCTTGCTTTGCTTCTACTTCAAGATATACATAATCGGCATCTTCTGATGGGAAAAAGAGTACTTTCACAATACCTGACACTGGTAAGAGAATTGCTACGACGAGAGCAAGACCCAATCCAAGCATGAATCTATTTTGGAATTTTCTATTTTTCAAAACTCCCGTAAGAAAGCTTCGGTACCATACTTGTGCTTTGTTATTCCACTCTTCTTGTATGATTTGAAGTTTGCCAGTGCTTCGCTTGGTGAGATTTATTGCAATTAATGGTACAAGGCCGAGTGCTACAAAAATTGAAGCAATTAAAATGGTAATGATTGTAAAGGGGATTGATTGAATGTATTGACCAACAATGCCTGAAATAAAGAAGAGTGGTGCAAACATAACGACAGTCGTCATGGTTCCTGCAGTCAAAGGTCGTGCGTATTCACGGATTGCTTCTTTTGCTGCGCGAATCGGATCACCGAATTTCTGGTAGCGTGTGTGAATTGCTTCCGTCACCACGATGCCAGAATCAACAAGAATGCCGATCGCAAGAATGAGTGCGAAGAGTGAGACGAAGTTTATGGTGTTACCTGAAGCGTTCAGTCCTATGAAGGCAATAACAAAAGAAAGAGGGATTGAAAGTCCTGCAACGAGCGATTCTCTCCAGCCAATTGTTAACACAAGGCAGATCATGACGAGAGCGATCGTTTCTAAGCCAACCTTAGTAAGTTCGCTCAAGCTTTTCTGCACTTCTTCTCCAAGGTCAATCGAGATATCGGTAGTGATACCCAAAAGCATTGTTCCTGAGAGTGAGTTTAGTTTTTCTTTTGCTGCTGATGCTGTTTTGAAAATATTTCCTCCAGCTTTTTTATATACTGAAAGGGTAATTGCCGGCTCTGCTGGAGTGCCTTTAGTAGAAACGCGAGATACGCTTTTTGCTTTCTCAAGACCGTTAACGATGTCAGCTACATCGCGAAGATAAATTGGATTGCCGTTCAAATTCCCGATACTTGTTTGCGCGAGTTCTTCTGGGTCATTCAAATCACCCTTAAAGGCAACAGAATACTCAATGGCATCGACGGTTATAGTGCCGACAGGTAAGGAGCTATTGGACGCACTTAGGGCGGACACTATGTCCGTAAGTGATAGTCCATATGATTGTAGAGCTTCTTTGCGAACTATTATGTTCGCTTCTCGTTCGCGGGTACCGCTGATTTCCACTCTGGACACACCAGACACTTGCTCAAGTTCATCCTGCACATCTTTGGCAAGACGAGTAAATTCTGTTGGCGGAAGTCCGCCAGAAAGAGACACTATAAAAATTGGTTGATCGTTCGCTGTGATGCGCAGTACCACAGGTTCGTCTGCGTCTTTAGGAAGTTTTGGTTTTGCACGGTCAACTGCATCTTTAACATCCTGAATTGATTTATCAATATTTGCCGATGCTTCAAATTCAGCACTCACTACAGAGACTCCTTCGCGAGAAGATGAGGTAAGTTTGTGAAGGTTCTCAACAGTCCCAACTTCTTTCTCTATTTCCTTTGTTATGAGTTTTTCAGTGTCTGCTGCAGAGGCACCACGAAGTGTTGTTTGAATAATGGCAATAGGAATTGTTACCTCTGGGGCATTTTCTTTTGGTATTGCTAAAACGGCTACGAACCCTGCCACCACAAGCCCGATTATTACTAGGATAGTGAACTGCCTGCGTTCAATGAAAAAGTTCCAAAATTTATGCATACTAGTTAGCTAATGGCTATAGCCTAAAACCTATTGGCTAATAATTACTTCTTCACCATCCTTAAGGCCTCGAGCATCTTTAACTATTCTCATGTCGGAAGTTATTCCTGAAGTTACCGCAATTCTAGAACCTGCAAGCGTTCCAACAATCACAGGGTGGGGAACAAGGATTCCATTTTCAGTAACGGTGAAAACAATTGTTCCCTCAGGGGTAATTTTGAGTGCAGATAAAGGTAGGGTGAGAGGAGTGTCCTTTACTGATGTTTTGGTTGTTCGCGCAATGGATACAGATGCACTTGATCCAGAAACTAGAGAAGTATTTTGAGGAATAGAGATGCGAACTTCAGCTTTTTTTGTTACAGGGTCAAGTGCGTTTGCAAGCCTGACAACTTTACCTGTGACTGATTTTCCAACCACTACAGTTGCCCCAACGGAAATGTCAGCAATGTCACGCTCTGAAACGAACACAACAACCTCAAGACCTCGTGCATTCGTTATATATACAACAGGCACTGACGCGTTCACGAAAGACCCCACCTCAAGGTCAAGACGGTTAATAGTGCCTCCAATTGGTGCGCGGATGATAGTTTTTTCTAAATTGGCTTTCGCTGCTTGAAGATTAGCTTCTGCTCCGCGTACATCCGAATTTTGTAATGCACCTCCAGAAAGATTTTCTGTTGACACTTGTACTGCGGAAGTCTTCGCCTTCAAATTCTCAATTGCACTATTCACTGCAGAGGCAGAACCGTTTACGTTTGAAAGTGCTAGTGATACATCAGCACGATATCCTGCAATTGCAGCATCAGTAACGGAGCCAGACGCAATTGCCTTATTGAGAGCTGAAACCGTTGCAGAGAGAAGATCGCGAACCTTATTGATGTCACCCCGGAGAGCTTCAAGCTCAGCAAGGGCGCTTGTGGCGTCAGTTGGAGTCTCTGCTCTTTCTTCTCGGATTAAAACAGTTTGTATTGCAAGGCGCTTACTTTCTACATTCAGAACAGCCTGAGAATTTGAAGTCGATACTATAAATTTAGGCTGTGAGCCGTTTGGATTAGAAAATACCCCATCTAATTTTTTACTCACTGCATCGTCGAGCGTCGCGTAGGTGCTAGCAATTGTATTTTTTGCAGAGTTAATACTTGCAGTGAGACTGTCTTCAGCACTGCCAAGTCCGATACCGCTTACGGCGACACCTGTTTTTGCTTTATCAAGCGCTGCTTCTGCTTGTGCTACTCCTGCGCGCTGTGAATCGTTCTTCAGGTCTGCAATGACTGCGCCAGCCCCAACAGTGTCACCGAGTGATCGGTACACATGTGCGACCGTACCAGATGCATCAGGAGCTACATTGGCTTCGCTGACGGAGCGAACTTCACCAATCAAGGAGATGGGTTCTGGAGCAGAAAGGTCGTTTGCCGAGAGTAGGGTCACTTGCCGTCTCCCGTCTGTAGCCCCCTCAGGCTTTGCTTTGAAAAAATAAGACATACCTACACTTCCGGCAATAAGAGCAACAATAATGCCAAGAGAAATGAGTTTATGTGCTTTTGCTACTATAAAAAATTCCTGCAAAGCTTTCCAAATAAATATCAATCCTCCTCGAAGAAAGGTGAGCGCGCGTATAAGGTGTTCGTTCATATATTACGATCGTTCAGTTTTTTTAAGTACTGAGCGAATATTTTTTAAATTGCCCGCTAAATGCGCTGCGAATTTTTCAACATTTGCGAGTTTAGTAAATGCAATCATATCGCACCCCATGCCAAAAACGAGTAATTTCTCACCATCTTTGAGGTTCATTGCTTTCCGTGCTTCCGCAGGAATTACAACCTGTCCTTTGGCGCCCACTGTGGTGGTGCCATAAAACTCTTTTTGGGTAGTGTGTGGTTTTATCATAAGTATTCGGAATCGTATCATGAGTATCCTAATGCATACAAGTATGAAATGTAAGAATATCAGCAGGCTCGTCCACATGCATCTTTAGATAAAAAACAAAGGAAAGATTGTATGTCTGCTAGAATAGGCGACATGACTTCGAGTAAGAAGAAAATATTTATTCTCATGGGAAATCCCGATAGCGATTCTCGTACAGGACACCTTGCTGATGCGTATGAACTCGGCGCTCTTGAGGCAGGACATGAAGTGAGGCGTCAAAATGTAGGTGAGATGCATTTCGACCCAATACTCCACAAAGGATATAAAGTTATTCAAGAACTAGAGCCTGATTTAAAAGCATTTCAGGAGAATGTACGCTGGGCGGATCATTTGGTTGTGTTATATCCAAACTGGTGGTCTACGATGCCCGCACTCTTGAAGGGGCTTATTGACCGAGCGTGGCTTCCGGGGTTTGCGTTTCGTTTTCATAAAACCGACACATGGTGGGACGGTCTTTTGAAAGGAAGAAGCGCTCGCATAATAATTTTAGCTAATACCAACCCATGGGCTGCATGGCTTATGTTTGGCGAGTTCACCAATGAACTTGCTCGCGCAACGTTGGCATTTTCAGGTATAGCCCCTATCTCTATAAATGTGTTTACACCCTCTGAGAAAGTTTCAGAAACCAAATGGAAAAAATGGGTGCAGATGGTGCAAGAAATGGGGAAATTTGCAAAATAGCTTTACTTCTAGAGAAGAAGTACCTCTCTCTGTATTGCTTGACAAAAGTAATGTTTTACTATATACTATAAAAAGTTAATTCTACTAATAAAAAATAATATGGCGTTTAATTCAGGTCATGAAGCGGTAGTGTTGGAAGGTCAGCACCTAAAAGCATCACAGCGTATTAGGGAGCATCGAGGTGAGATGTTGAGCGATCTTGGTATTAATTTGTTCACAGCTGGTATGGCTACTCTTTTTGTTGCGTCGTTAATCGGTGCTCCTGCGGTTGCGGCCGGAGTTGCTACAGCTGTTGGTGCAGGAATTGCACTTACAGGTTTAGCAATGAATCACATTGGATTTCTTTCGCTTATGAATCCACGCGCCAAAGCGTAACGCAGGTCTCCTTGGTTGAAAAAATAAAATACCCTAGGTTGAACCTAGGGTATTTTATTTTTTCTTAATTTATACCGAGTTCCACCTGTATAGTATAATTTAACGATCGTTAAATTATACTATACAGGTCTTTTTTAAATCTTTCTTGATTGTGCAGGTTTGATTAAAAGATTATTTTTTTGAAAGTCGAATAATCTTTTCAGGTGTTGCAATGTATCGACTAGCCACTAAGCCCTAAACCCTATACACTAGGCACCTATGGGTTTATCTATCGGTATCGTTGGTCTTCCAAATGTGGGCAAATCCACACTTTTTAATGCTCTCACCGCCAAAGGTGTTCCTGCTGAGAATTATCCGTTTTGTACCATTGACCCATCGGTAGGTATTGTGCCTGTGCCTGACCCTCGCCTTCAAAAACTCGCAACGCTTTCGAGCTGTTTTAAGATTATTCCTGCGGTTATCGAATTCGTTGATATTGCAGGCTTGGTAAAGGGTGCCTCTGAGGGTGCGGGCTTAGGAAATCAATTTCTCCAACATATTCGTGAAACTGATGCGATTTTGGAAGTGGTCCGTATTTTTGATAACGCCGACATTACACACGTTGAAGGTGAAGTTGATCCTGTCCATGACATCGAAGTTATTAATCTAGAACTTGTCCTTACTGATCTTTCTGCAGTATCAAAGCGACTCCAAAGTGTTGAGCGCGATAGCAAGCGGGGAGTTAAGGAGGCAATTTTAGAGCAAGCAACGCTACAGAAAGTTGAACAAACGCTTTCAGCGGGAAAACTTGCATCCACAACACCTCTCTCAGATGAAGAGCGTCATGCAATACGCGCGTTGCAACTTCTAACGATGAAGCCAATTATGTACGCCCTAAATAAAAAAGCAGGAGGGCACAATCTTGATGAGATGAACGATGGCCGGTATCAGAAACTCATTGAATTTTTGGACGGTATGGGTGCTGAATACGCCACTGTGGACGCAGGCATTGAAGGAGAGCTTCGTGATGTGGCAGGTGAAGACAAAGAAACACTACGGCGAGAGTTTGGAGTTTTAGACGATGGGCTGGACGGGCTTATTCGTGCAGGATATCGATTACTTGGATTAATGACATTCCTTACTACTGGAGAAGTTGAAACGAGAGCGTGGACAGTGAAGGTTGGTTCAACAGCACCTGAAGCAGGAGCGGCTATTCATACTGACTTTCGAGACACATTCATTAGGGCGGAAGTAGTTCCGTATGAAAAGCTTATTGAGGCTGGCTCGTATGCATCTGCGCGGGAAAAGGGTTGGGTGCGAACAGAAGGGAAGGAGTATATTGTTAAAGACGGAGATGTCATTGAATTTAAGGTGTAAATATGTCGTTGCTATTGACACACTACTAAAATTCTATATAATTTTTTCTTAGTTAAAAATAGCTATATATACATGAATAACATAGAAGGTTCAGGTGCTCTTGCGCTTCTTGGTGTATTGAGACGAAGTGCTTCAAAGCCAGATTCAATTCCTCCCTATTGTGCAGGCTGCGAACGAAGACATGTAGGTTCTTGTCGCAAGTTGTGGGGTTAGTTTTTTGACTCCGGTCATTTTATCCATGATAGGCTGAAGTAAGCATTATTGTCTTATATTTTTCCCTATGGATACAATAACTCAAGTCAAAGCTAAGGTTACTGCAAAAGATTTCTTTTTGTGGCTTGGCGCAATGGTTGCGCTGTATGTTTCAGCAACATCGCTCATTCTTTTGGTACATCAATATATAAATGTCTTTTTCCCTAATGCTCTAGACTATGCGGCCTCGTACTCTAGCTCAATGCGATTTGCTATAGCATCTCTCGTTGTGTTTTTCCCGCTCTACGTGTGGCTCACACGGATGCTCCACGAAGACATTCGGCACGCACCTTTGAAGCAAGAGCTCTGGGTCCGCAAATGGCTCATCTTTCTCACGCTTTTTGTTGCAGGTATAACCATGGCAATCGATTTAGTGATGCTCGTCAATACATTCTTAAATGGTGATATAACAACCCGCTTCATCCTCAAGGCACTCACAATACTTGTCGTTATTGGCGGTGGTTTTTGGTACTACCTTAATGAATTGAAAGGAAAGTGGGAGGAAAAGAAAAAAGAATCTACCATTGTCGCTTTTGTTGTTTCTGGTATTGTCCTCGCAACGATAGTCAGCGCTTTCTTCATAATAGGTTCTCCACAAACAGAGCGTTTGGC
>JBBAAE010000016.1:0-18199 GCA_041658485.1 Minisyncoccota bacterium | reverse complement strand
ATTATCGGCGTGTGCGTACCTTTGTACCACTCGCCGGAATAGTAGAAGTCGCCGTAGTAGAAAGTCGTAGTGAGGATTTTCTTTGCGCCATCTTTGGCGAGACGGTTTCCACCTTTACCCAACCAACGCCGTTTTTGCTCTTTTGTTTTTATACCGTTCTCAAAAAGAAATTGCGAAATATCTTCAAGCCGTTGGTTTCCTTCGGCATATAACTCAAACGCTTTGCGAATGAGAGTTGCTTTCTTTTTATCAACATCAATACGCTTGGTGCGGGGATTATTTTGATACCCGAGAGGTGCAACGCTCGGAAACTCTCCACGGCGTGCTTTGGCTCGGAGTCCACGCTTGGTGTTGTATGCCAAATCACGAATATATTGGTTTGCCATGCCGAACTCAACGGACATGAGGAGGACGCTATCTTCGGAAAAATAACTTCGCTCGGGAGTGAGAATGTGTTGGAGTGTTCCTTCCTGCAAAAGCCAACTTACTTGTCCGCTATCGACGGGATTTCTGGCGAGACGGTCTAATTTCCAACAAATAATGCCCTGTGCTTCGCCTTTCCTTACGCGTTCAACCATATCGTTGAAGTGCAGACGGCCGGGCATCTTAGCGGATTGTTTTTCTACAAACTCGGCTGTGATTTCTAGTCCTTCTCGCTTGGCGAGTGAGCGCAATTCGGATAATTGCGCTTCGATGGACAGCACCTGCTTGTCCTCGGTATCGGTTGACTTGCGAGCATACAGGAAGAAGCGCATAGTTGCATTATATGGCAACGATGACATACGACATAACCGACCCTATACTTGAGAAGTGGAAAATGAAGCTCAAAAGCTCGGGCAAAACCTGAAACGGATACGGACTAAAAAAGGTATCTCGCAGGGCGATATTTCTCGAACGCTTAATGTAAACAAAAGCTACATCAGTAATATTGAAAACGGAAAATCAAACCCGACACTTGCGACCATTACGAAGTTAGCTAAGGCAGTCGGGGTATCGTCAGTTGAGCTAATGAAATAAAATATGAACGAGCATATTCTCAAATCCCTAGAGGCTCGTAATCTGGCTCAAGCCGGTAGGATAGTGTCCTATTTTAAAAGTATTTATCCGAGTTGTGATGGTAGACAGTATTCGCAAATAATTACCTGTCTAAATGCCATATATGGAAAAGATCACTCTGATGATGTTCTGAAAGAGATGATAACTGACGGAGATGGAGATGGGGGGCTAATAGATGCTATTGCTTTTCGTAAGGATTCTGTTGATATTTTTGATTTTAAGGAATCTGCAAATTTAAAACTAAGGGAGATACAGCAACTCAGCGAAAGATTATCGAATCTTGTTTTGAAAAAGCCAGATTCTGCGACACTCAATAGTACAGATTGCGTACGTATTAAAAAACATCTTCAGGAGATTCACTCTCCAAAAAATAAAAGGGAGAAATACAATATCTATATAGTCCGTAAAAGCTTTGCCCTTTTTACTGTCGCTATAAAAAATGAGGTAGAGAAAATAAAAAGGAATCCTGGTGTGGAGGTTCATTTTTTAGATGATGACAAGATTATCGGTTCCTTGCTCCAGCAAGATTTGTTAGAAAGTTGGATAATAAGCAAAAGTAAAATCGGGATTCTCTCGGAAGGGAACGCCAGTCTAACTAGAGGATATGATTTCTTGATTCTCACAATTAGTTTGGCTGACCTGCTGAAGCTTCACAAGAAACATCTCGATGAAGGAAAAGATTTGTTCGGGCAAAATATACGCTTACCTAAGAAAGTAGAAAAGTTCTCTAACGGCATATCCAAAACAGTGAAGGAAAATGCGGGAAACTTCTTTCTTTTTCATAATGGAATTACTATCACGGCTAATGGAATTTCAGCCAACGCCACTTGTTTTATGGTTTCAGAGCCTCAGGTAGTAAATGGTGCACAAACACTAGGGAATCTTTACGAGAAATACACTAATAATTTAAGTGACCCACAATTAAAAAAGGCGAAGGTTTTATGTAAAATAATCAGGGCAGATCAAGACCTCACAGATTTGATTTGTGAAACCTCGAACACTCAGAAAAAGGTAAAAGTTGAAGATTTGAGAACAAATGATTCCTTCCAGAAAAAGCTTGAGATTTATATCCAAAGTGAAAGCAAGGGAAAATACAGTTATGAAAGAAAGGGTGGAAAGACAGAAGGTAAAGTTGTCGGTATTCAGTATGTTAGATTCTTTCAGTGGGCATATTCTGCATTTTTCCTTGATCCAGCAAATGCCAAAAATGCCAAACAGAGACTTTTCGAGGAGGGCGACCGTGGAGAATATGCAAAAATTAAGAAAGAAATAACGAAAAACCTCTCAAAAATTATATTCCTATGTGATGTTGGTGTTTTTGTTGAGGGTCAGGTAAAGAAAGAAAAGAAAAAAGAGAAGAAAGGATTCTTAAAAAATGTTGATTTACATATTATAGCCGGACTATTTTTATTGAAGTCTGTAGAGGTCAAAGATTTTGAGAAGATATATAAATTACTGAGGCAGTTTGCTGATAAAAAAATTAAGAATGATAAAAGTTTGAATAATAATAAACTTTTTACTAAGTCGCCTGAAGCGTGGAAGTATCTAAAGAAAAAGCTAGGAAAGTAATGGGAGCTTCGCTGATTTGATAATTTCGGCGAAGGGATGCTGTGCGCGCACTGGGAGGGTGGGGCAAGCACTCTTAAACTAATTAGTGCAAAAATCCTCCCTCCAAAAAATCTTCGGCTCCAACCTCACTCTCTCCGCACGCAAAGCGTGCGGAATCCCTGTAGCTCCTTGGCTTTATCTCCACGGGGGAACAGCGGGCGAAGCCCGAAATTCTGAAAGTCTTCCTATGGTGCCTCTTTACGACAAAGTCCGAACCTATTTCAAAGCGAACTGTTAGTCGCGCCGAGACGGCGCTCACCCTGCGAAGCGCAGGCCCTCAGCCCCTTCCGCCTTTCCATCCTTCTTTTTTGGCGGGGGAAATGCATTTTTGAAAGGTATGGGCGGGCGGGGCTGAGGTTAATTTATGATAAAGTTACATTGGTTTATGAATAAGATTAGTCTTCTCTTCCTCAACACCCCCTTCCTATACTGGCTTATTCCAGTTTTAGTAGCGATTCTTTTTCTCCTTCTCTACCTTCTTTTCCCTCGACGTAAAAATCCTCGTGCGCCTTCTAATCAGTTCGACGAACTTTTTCTTAAAATCAGGAATGAAATTCACTCGTCGGTTGTTCCTCACTTTATTCAGTTAACACCAGACGCAGAAAGTCTTATTGAGCTGGCTGTCGAAATGTGGCGCCTTGAGCAACGACTTGGGAAGGCAGCAAATGTGCTGCCGGAAAACCTTAAAAGAGGAACCGACAATTCGATTATGAAGTTTAAGCGCTATCTCGAAAAATACGATATAGAGATTATCGACTATGCCGGACAAAAATATAACGATGGTCTTAATCTTGAAATTACGGCGGTTGAGAAAGATCCATCTGTTGCTGAGCGAATGATAAAAGAAACGGTCGAACCCGCGATTATTTGTAGAGGTCGTGTGATCAAAAAATCGAAGGTTATTCTCGTCTCAAACGAAGTCTAATTTTATGACGACACGACATATACAAGTTGGTATTGATCTCGGGACAACAAACTCAGAGATCGCCATCAATAACGGGCAGTCAATCGAGGTCATAAAAAACGACTTGGACGATGAATACACTCCATCAGTTTTCGGAGTGAACAGATCAAAAATTCGTATTGTCGGTAAGAAGGCTCATGATCAACTCTTTCGTTTTTCTTCTAAGGATGAACTCGTAAATAATAAAGCCGAGGTAAAGAGAATTATGGGCACTTCCGAAACGGTGCGCTTTGAGCGTACTGGTGAAGAATTGAAGCCTGAGGAAGTCTCAGCGGAGATTCTCAAGTCTCTAAAGGAATCAGTGCTTAAAAAATATTCAGATTATTCAACTACTGCTGCTGTCATAACAATACCTGCACATTTTTCGGTGGTTCAGGCTGAGGCGACAAAACGCGCGGGCAATCTCGCAGGATTCGAATATGTCGTTCTTCTGCAAGAACCTATCGCCGCCGCTATTGGTTATGGCTTTATGAACGCAAAAAACGAAAATTGGCTGGTGTACGACCTCGGCGGCGGCACATTCGATGCCGCTCTTGTTTCAGCAAAGGACGGGAATCTAACAGTGGTCGCACAGAACGGAGATAATTTTCTTGGTGGCAAGGATATTGACAAACTTGTCATTGAGAAAATTCTCATCCCAAAAATACAAGAAGAATTCAATTGTCCGAATCTCAAAGAGGATGCAGTGATTTTCTCGAAACTTAAAAATCTCGCAGAGGTTTCAAAAATAGAATTGAGTGCCCGTGAGCAGACAAACATTCAAGTTGAGAATATTGGAGAAGATGCGGATGGGAAAGAAATTTATCTATCTATTGATGTTACGCGTAGAGAGTTTGAAAAACTAATAAAACCCCTTGTGGACAGGACGATTAAGCTCAGCCAGGAGGTCATAAAGGAGTCCGGCATAAAGCAGAGTTCTATAGATAAAATAATTCTCGTAGGAGGACCAACTAGAATTCCATACTTACGAGATCGTCTTGAAAGCGAGTTAAAAATTCAGGTGGACTCCACCGTCGATCCTCTCACCATTGTTGCAAAAGGAGCTTGTATTTTCGGTGTCAGTCAGCAGATACCTGATGAGTTCACAAAGAAGGAAGTGGGTATTAAAGGTTCAAAGGGTCTCAAGCTTCACTTTGATCCGCTCACTTCGGATACAGAAACAACTGTCAGCGGCATTATTGAGGAGCTACGAGATTCTGATAAGGAATACTATATTCAAATACAAAGCCAGTCAGGAACATACAGTGGACCACGGGTTAAAATCAAGAATGGAAAATTTTTCGATACCATTCGGTTGGATGAAAATAAAACTAATGTTTTTTGGGCCTATCTGTTCGACGGTGAAGGTAATGCTGTTCCAGTAAACCCCGATTCTTTCACTATAATCCATGGTCTTTATATTTCCGGCGCTCCCATACCGCATTCGATTGGCGTCGGTGTCGTGCGCAAAGACTTTAAGACAGGACTTGTAAGCGAAACTTTCGATAGGTTTTTTTCTAAGAATAATATTTTGCCGCTTAAAGAGACCAGAACATACAAGACGTTACGTAAACTCAAAAAGGGTGATAAAGAGAACGTACTCCCTATCAACGTGTACGAAGGAGAATCTGATCGCCAAGATAGAAACAACAGAATATGTGCACTTAAGATTTCTGGCGAAAGCATACCGTATGATCTTCCGGAGGGAACGCCAGTAGACATTACGATTGAGTACGACGAGTCAAGACAAGTTAAGGTAAATGCATATATTTCATCCATTGATTTATTGCTTGAGGCACGCGCCACATTGTATGCAGAAGACTTGGATGCTAATCAGTTAAGACTTGAGCTTGAATCACAGCGAACGCGAATTGAAAACGCAAAGGAAAACTGCTCTCCTGAAGAAAGAAGGAATCTGGAGAGTACTTATGAATCGGTTAGTAACAGTCTCGACCGCGCTGATGTGGACGAGGACGAAAAGCGGAAAGCTAACAAGCAACTCAAGGATCTCAAAGTGCACCTCGATATGATTGAGCGTGATAAGGAGATGCCACAGCTGGTACGGGAATTCAAGGAAGATCTCATAAAAGCCGAAAAAGCTATCAATGAGGTCGGCAACAGGGAGGAGGCCAATCAACATCGGGACATATTTCTTGCCTTGAAAGCCGAAGGAGAGCGAGCAATCGAGAACGAGGATAAGTATCTTCTTGCACGCGTCAAGGAACAGATAGAGGAGCTCAATGGCAGAATAGTTTTTTCAAACCCAGCGGCATGGGCTTACTTATTTGAAAAAATTGTCAGGGAAAATAAGAAATTCATTAGCGATAAAGAAGCCGAATATTATATCAATAAAGGTAGGCGAGCGATTGAAATGGACGACGTAGAAGAACTTAAGCGTTGCGTTAGAGGACTTATGTTGCTATTGCCGCCTGAGGAGCAAGTGAAGTTACAGAACACTATGTCTGGAATAACCTATTAAGTTTTTATGAGCATATTAAAGGACAACTCGTATCACATACTCGGTCTCGATACCTCCGCGAGCCAAAAAGATGTTTCAAAAAGGTCGAAAGAAATTGTGACGCGTCTCAAAATAGACGATGTTCCAAGCTACAACCTCGACCTTGATATTTTTGAAGGATTTCGGACTGAGGCGTCCGTGAAAAAAGCTGTCGACAAACTCACTTCTCCGAAGAATCAAATAAAAGAATATTTCTTCTGGTTTCAAGTTGCTGATGACGTTGATGAGCAGGCGGTCGGACTTTTTCGGAATGGGGATTACGACGAGGCGGTACGGGTTTGGGAGCACCATAGCGCCAAGGGTACAGTCAAGGCGCTACTCTATAAAAAGAATCTTGCTATCCTCTATTCTTTGCTTCTGTATAAGAACAGTAAGTCTCAATATCTATCGAAGTCAGTGAAAGTATGGAAGGAACTTATCGATTCGGAGAAATTTTGGAACGCTTTTTCTAAGGTATATAAATTGCATGATGAACTCGGGGCAGATGAAAGCGTCATAGAAGATTTCAAAAAACACATCGCAGATTCTGTTTCTGACATATTCACCGATCTCAGCAGTCGTCATAACGACCAAGATTTTGTGTCGAGTTTTTCAAATGTGTTTGGTTTGAAAGGTAAGAAGATGGAAACTGATGTTGTCGATCCTATCTATAAGAAAATAAACGATGCGGTAGAGGAGCTAGATAAATTGAATGTCAGCGCGGACGGTATTGTGGACTCACAAGAGGCGAGCACAATAAAATCAGCAATCCGAGTTATTCAAGAGGAACTGAACAAACTTCTAGACCTCGGCCTTTATGACGACAGTCATACAAAATTGCTCCGCGATCGGGCTGGTGCGGTGCTCAGAAAGATAAGTATTGATCTCAATAACAACCTCAATGAAACTGGCATGGCACTCGGTTTAATTAAAATTGCCGACAAAATCTCAGGTACAGATTCTCTCAAGAGTAGAATCCAGCAAGACTTAAAGATGACCCAACAAAATCATGATATTAAAAATCGCGATGAGAAACATAAAAAAATAATCGACCCGATCGTGGCGGATGTTACTTCAGGGAATTCTGACCGTGCGTTGCAGACAATCAACAATTACCTTTACAATCCTGAGACATCCGAGGATCTTAAGAAAGCACTACAGGAGATCAAAACCTTCATTGAAGAACGCACCGTAAAATATGGAAAACCTGTAGGAAGTCCACCATCCCTTTTCGTCATTTGGGGTTTTGGATTAATGCTATATGGGGATACCGTCTATATTACGGGCTTTTTCGTTCCGATAATTGCGGTAGCAAGATACACTGTCGAACCGGCACCTGAGGGCGGTCATTATTTCCGCGGCAAATTGCAGCTCAAACAGTGGCAGGTAATCTATAACGTAGTCGTGCCGATACTACTGATTATTCTTTTCCTCGCTAATAATTAAATACTATGAGTAAGCACCTCGACT
The DNA here is from genome assembly GCA_041658485.1 of Minisyncoccota bacterium. Lineage (GTDB taxonomy): Bacteria > Patescibacteriota > Minisyncoccia > Phycocordibacterales > Phycocordibacteraceae > Phycocordibacter. The sequence continues at coordinate 10,625 of JBBAAE010000016.1, read as the reverse complement.
TTGATACTGATTTTTTGAAAGAGTCTACTCCTGTTAAAGTTGGCACTAGCTCTTCCGCCTCCGGTCCATCTAATAAGCCGAATAAATGGAAACCATGGCTCATCGGCGGAGCGATTGTCCTTGGTGTGATTTTCTTGGTGGCCATCAGCGACTCTTCCTCTTCATCGACAAATACAACATCCAATCCAACATCTAACTCATCGGATGATGTGACGATAGGCCGATACCGATGCTCTTCTTACAATGCGAGTCGCGTCGAAGATTTAAAGCCTGACATCGCGGAGGAGATTATAGATGCAGAATCGAATGCTCTCGATGTACGCATTGCTACTTTGAAGTCGCAAAAGAGTAGGATAGAGAATATGTATGTCGATGAGTACGATCAAGAATCGATTGATAACTATAACTATGAGGTTGATAGTTACAACTCATCAAAAAACAGATTGAATTCCGATATTGCGATATACGAAGCGAAACTGCCGCAATACAATACTCAAGTGAATGCGTATAATAGTTTTCTAGATAATAACTGTACGCGCGCCTATTAAATTTTATGGCGATTTTAACAAAACCAATCCTGCATAACGGCTTTCAGATAAAGGAGGGTCTCAAGGTCAAAAATCGAATTGATAAGGCCTTTTTCACAGAAATATACGAACTCTCCAATGATTCGTTTTTTTATCTATTTCTCGACCTTAAACCAAACGAGGTTATAGATCGACGAGGCAAATACGAACTCACGCGCATAACAGCAGACGGGAAAGAGTGGCTCGGTGTTATTGTACCTACCCATTCAAACCAACATCTCTCTCGGGTCATTGAGGAATTAACGACACTGCGAGGCTTCGATAATATCGCAGGCATGAATGAGCTTAAGCAATTGCTTATAGCTGAGGTTATAAACCCATTACGAGATCCTGAAAAATTCAAGAAATTCAAGGTAAGTATTCCGAACGGGATTCTACTTTATGGACCTCCTGGATGCGGTAAGACTTTTATCGTGCGAAAACTCGCAGAAGAACTCGGATACAATTTCTTTGAAATCAAGCATTCCGATTTGGCGACACCATACATCCACGGCTCCGTCGGGAATATAGGAAAGGTGTTTGAAACTGCAAAACAGAATGCCCCAGCCATCATCTTTTTCGATGAGATTAGCGGTTTGGTTCCAGATAGACAGGGTTTGAATGATTCATCCTCTCATAAAGAAGAAGAGATTAACGAATTTCTCGTCCAGCTAAATGATGCGGCAGACAATCGTATCCTCGTGGTCGGAGCGACAAACTACATAAATCGCATCGATCCAGCTGTGTTACGTCCTGGACGTATGGATAAAAAAATTCATGTTCCACCGCCTGATCTTGAAGCTCGAAAGGAACTCTTCAAGTTAGGTCTTTCTGGGCGTCCTCATGAAAAGAGTATTGATTTTGATTACCTCGCCGAAATTACCGCAGGGTATAGCAGTGCCGACATTATCGAAGGTATTGTTGAGACTGCGGCTCGCCTTGCAGCCAATCAAGATAAGGCATCTATCGACCAATCGCTGATTGAAGGAGAAGTAAAAAAGTTTGCCCCAGTGGTTGAGGAAAAGTCAGCAATAGGTTTTACTATCTAAATATGATAACTAAAGAACAAAATGAATATAGAGCTTTGTTCTCAAAAATAGCGACCATAGCTCTCTTGATTGCAGTTGTTCCAATCTGGCCATATTTTTTTTACCAAGCCCTGAAAGTCATAATCTTTGGAGCAGCAGCTTTTTCGATATATTTATATTACAAAGAGAAAAACAAAAAATGGACGCTGATTATGATTGGTATTGCGGTTATTTTTAACCCTATTAACCCGCTTTATTTTGGACATTTTCTTTGGTCGGTTGCTGACTTAATCGTGGCGTGGTTGTTTTATTCGTCCCCGAAGCATATTAAGTAAAAATCTTTCGCAGGGTTTTAATTCCACCATGACCTACTTCCTCCTAATCCTCGCCGCCCTCCTCGGAATCGCCCTCGGCATGTTTCTAGCCCGCCGACGAAAGAGCGGATTGATTTCGGGGCAAGGAGAAAGAAAAGCCAAGAATAAAGAAAAGATTTTGGAATACATACAGACGAACGGAAAAATCCAAAACAACGACGTTGAAAAGCTCACGGGAGTTTCCAACGCGACAGCCGAACGCTATTTGAACGAGCTAGAAAAAGAAGGAAAGCTAGTCCAACACGGTACCATCGGCAAAAGCGTCTTTTATACCCTCCGACCCTGATTAACTCAACGGGTTGAGTTAATCAGATAAGCCTGTATTTATAAGGTAAAATCTGACTATGCCACCTGAGGAAACTAAGCCTGCAGAGACGCCTCCACCAGTCCAAGAAGTGCCGAGCCCTGTTCTCGAATCTCCTGTTACGGAACCTGCTCAAATTACTCCTCCACCAACCCCCGTTCCTGAATCTCCCGCACCAGAGCCAGTTCAAACTGTGCCTGAACCAAGCCCTGCGCCTACGGAAGTTGTTCCAACACCCCCAGAAGCTCCCGCAGAACTCAAAACGACTCAGCCAGAACCACCCTTCGAGCAACCTCAGGATAAACCAACGGCTCACATACCGGTAAATGAGCCGATTGCTCCTAAACCTGAGCCGATACCTGAACCGCCACCACCTCCTGCGCCACAGGCGCAGGTTCCTGTCCCTGTGTTTGCTCCCGTTCTCAATCTCATTCGCAATCTCGCTGTCAAAGCGCGAGCCGTAATCCAAAGCCGAAAGCGCAAGAAGCTGGAAAGGATTATGGAAGTCGTGAACGCGAAAGGCAAAATAACCAACGACCAAGTTGAGAAACTGCTCCATGTTTCAGATGCGACAGCCACACGCTATCTTTCGCAGTTAGAGAAAGAAGGAAAAGTGAAGCAGGAAGGAAAAACTGGAAAAGGGGTTTCGTATTTGAAGATTTAATTTTTAGGGAGTCCCGCCCGCACCCCTCTCCTCCCTTTGCGGGCGGAGTGTGCGCGCACGGTGGGTGGGGCAAGCACATAAAGAAGTTTCAGAGCCTTCGGGCATTTCCGCTATGGCGGCCTAGCTTAGGAATGAGCGCCGACCCTAAACGAAGCAACAAAGTTTTGCAGCGAAAGCGACACCACAAACGAACGGAGGAACAGGAGGAAGGGGGTTGTGCGAGCCGGGGGTGGCGAGCCCTGTTTTGCTCTGCAAAATGCGTAGCGGAGCGAAGCACGAGCCGAGGCGAAGCTGGGGGAAGGACACTTCCTTCCCCCAAACAAGGGCGGTGCCCGAGCCTCCCGCGAGCACGCGGGTGTGGCGAGGAGAAGCAACGCTCCTAGCAATCTAGGCGCGAGTAGCCATAGCGGAAATGCCCGAAGGCGAATGCCTGAGGGTGGGTTTCCTTTGCAAGGCCAATAAATAGCGCCCGAGGCACCTTTGTCTTAAACGGCTCACTTCCATAGCCAACGGCTCAAATGGGAGGAAGTGAGCCGTTCCCGAAGCCCCGCCCGCCCATACCTTTCAAAAATGCATTTCCCCCGCCAAAAAAGAAGGATGAAAAGGTGGGCAGGGCTTCGGGCGCCCGCACACGTTTCGTGGCGGGCGGTGAGCGCCGTCTCGGCGCGACTAGCTGTTCATGCTCTGCATAAAGAAGGTTCGAGCGAAACTGTAAAGACGAGCCGAGAAATGTAATGACGAGGCGATGGACCTGGACTCGAACCGCGGGCCGCAGGGAGCGAAGAGCGACCGTAGGTTTCGAGTTGTAGCAACAACGAGAGGCGAGTCCAGGTCCCGCAGCTGATTTTTAAGCGTAAAAATCACGTCGAAATTAGCAAATTTCGACGAGGTAATACCGCTACCATTAAAAGAGTCGGAAGCTCGAATTCACATCGCGGATGATTTCCTAATCACCAAGATGATGCATTGCACGCGAAGCGTTCCATTATAAAAAAGCTTAAAATCGCTTCGCCAATGTTGAGGAACATCAAGATTGAGAATCAACGGACCCGAGAGAAAGCTAACTCCAATTAATTGGGGTTGGAGACATCCGTTTTCGTAAATAAATCTGCTTTTTATAAAAACCCCGATGGTATTTTAATATACCCCTTATTCGCACGAATAAGGGGTATATTAAAATACCAAGCTAAAACACCAAGGTCGGACCTTAGTATTCGCTCTGAGTTTGGCATTCAAAAACTAGTTCGTTTTTTATCTCTTTTCTCTCGATATAGTTTAATCTAACGATCGTTAAATTAAACTATATCGGAGTTTCCACTACCCACTATTTTCCCTAAGAGGTGTTGCGAAGTTGAGATGCTGTCTTGCCGGACCTGATGAGTGATTGGTTGAGGAATGCATAGTGTAGGCGGTCGGCTTCGAGGAAATAGACCTCCTTTGGTTTCTCAGGTGAGCCACCAATGCCGATGGCGATGAAAACGGGAATCCCGGACTCTTTTCCGTATGCCGCATAACGCTCGCCTTGCGCTCGGTTCCACCAGAGCCCAATCTCGCTGGTTTTGTTGCGCGCCCATTTTCCACGCCATTTACACTCGACTGCAAAGGGTTTTCCAGTTTTTTGATTGCGGAATAGAAAATCGGGGTGCGTGTCAGACTCAACGCGACGATTCAGGAATTTAGAGACATCGCGTGTGCGATCTTGAATAACAAAATCCGGCTCTGGGAAAAGTCCCGCCACGTATTGCTCGAAGCGAGTTCCTTTCTTGTACGGATTGGTTGCCCAATGGGTGAAATACAGCATGCCTGCTAGGGAGAGGATGTCTATAACCACCCAAATGTGTCGTGGTAGTTGGAGTGAGACGATAGGGTTGAAAATTGCGCCGAGTACAATCCCGGCGGCACCGAGCCATCGATATCCCATAAGGAACGAAAGCGCGGCAAGCACGAAAAAGCCCAGCATGATGCCGATCCGCAGAGCATTAAAATTTGTAGAAATACCAAGTGCCGCTACGATAAGAAGTATCCCTGTGAAAATCTGCGCGGACCGCATCAATATTATTCGCGTTCTTGGTGCGAGCATAGGCAACATGATATCACTATGCTCTATAGCCCATATAGACACGCTCCGGATGTGGAAATGGTGTCAGATACCTTTTTAGGAAGAGTGTGGCGCTGTCATTGACAGATTGTTAGTGAGGGTATAACATTCAAATATGCGTTTGAATGTATTAGCTCATCACATGCGAACGGCGGGGGACGAACGGCGCCTGCGTATCATTTGCCATCTTATGAAACGCAAACAATTGTGCGTCTCCGATATCGCGAGCGATTTTGGCATGAGTGTCGCGGCAGTGTCGCATCACCTGCAGGTGATGACAAAAGAAGGGCTCGTCGATTCTCTGCGAGATGGAAAACGTATCTGCTACCGGTTGTCGGAAACCCCGTTCACGGTTGGACTTACAAAATTTATTCGCGCACACGGCAAACTTTAATATTTCATTTACCAATCATTAATCTATACATCTATGTTTAATTTCTTTACTGCAGATAGTTCTGCCTTACTTCACGAAATATTGAAGAAAGTAGAGCGCGACAGTGTCGCCTTCATTGATGTTCGCACCGAAGGGGAGTACGAAGCCGGTCATGCAAAGGGCGCGCAGAATGTTCCACTCCATACACTTGGCAATAATGAGACCGTTCGATTTGAAGCATTCGAGGAAGTGTATGTTATTTGCCAATCGGGCGGTCGAAGTGCAGAGGCTACTCTACACCTTACTTCTCAAGGGGTGCGTGCCGTCAATGTGCCCGGGGGTACTCATTTGTGGAAGTCGCTTGGATTACCAATGGTCTAGATGCGAGGCACATCACGATAATGAATTACAGTATGAACACACAACACTTTCACACAGACCGCGGGTGCCTTTCGTACATCACGTATGATTCAAAATCAAAAGAATCCGCGCTTATCGATCCATCGGCAGAAATGAAGTCAGAGGTTTATTTGGATTTCTTAAAAGAAAATGGTCTCACACTTCGCTACATCATAGAAACGCACACGCACGCTGACCACGTATCGTCGACAAAAGAAATACAAAAGATGATAGGAGCACTCATTGTGCGTCATGTGGATGCTCCTTCACGCATCAAAGATATAGCGGTCAGTGGGGGAGAAGAACTATTGCTCGGGGACGTTGGACTGCGAGTTATTTCGACACCAGGGCACACCAATGAAAGTATTTCTATCTATAATGGCGTGGAAGTTTTTAGCGGAGACGCGTTGCTTATCGGTGGCACAGGAAGAACTGATTTTCAGATTGGTAGTAGTAGTGCACTGTACAGAAGCCTGCATAGTGGGCTTGGATCTCTACCGCCCGAAACACTACTCAGACCAGGACACGACTATAGAGGGAGAAACCAAGCACTTCTTGGTGATGAACTTCATACGAATCCGCGCGCGGTGATGAGTGAATCGGAGTTTATTAACTTCATGGACGGGTATCATCCGCCAAAGCCAGACTTGTTTGAACACGCCATTGAAGAAAACTCTCGATAGGTATTGAAGGTTGTATCAGGTATTTCCCTGATACAGTGTAGGTACTATGAAAACAATAAAACTACTTGTAGTATCTTTATTTCTCATTCCGTTTTTAACGTTTGCACAAAGTCACCAAGTTACACTTCCCTCAGCCGGACTTACTCCTGAAAGTCCTTTTTATTTTCTCGATCGTTTAGGTGAAAATCTCCGTCAATTTTTTGTTGCTAATCCCGAAGCGAAAGCAAAACTCCAAATCGAATTCGCGGGAGAACGGATTGCGGAAATTAAAGTGATGGTTGAGAAAAAAGGTGTTACCGCCAAAGGATTGAGTATTGCCGAATCGCTTCTTCAAGCCAATGTAGCCTACGCTGCCGAAATTCTGCAAGAAGAGAAGGCTGTTGGTAAAGATGTTACGGCTCTTGCCAAAACATTGAATGATGAATTTGACGCGCGAGATGCACTTTTGGAACAAACCTTTAAAGAGGCAAAGGCTCAATTAAAAGCGAAACGCAAAGAAATTAAAACAAATCTTCTTGCGGAGGCGCGCCGTATCGGAGATACCGCCCAGATAGCGCTACTCGAGGCACAGCTCAAAGACATCGACGGACAGATTGACGCGCTTGGACAGAAAAAGGATGCGCTTGAAAATTCTCTTCAAAATGAGGAGAAAAATATAGAAAAAGAAATGAGCGAGGCTGACCAGAAAAAAGAAGAGATTGAGCAGAAAGAAGAACAAGAAGTGGCAGAGGTAGAGGAGGAACAAGAGGCTGACGAGCCGGAAGAGATTGAAGAACCAAAAGAGGCCACAGAACAGCCGGAGACGGGAGAAAAGGATAGCAAGAAAGATAATTCTCAAAATTCAGATTCCTCAAGTCGTGGCAATCAAAATCCTACGAATTCCGAAGGCGGTGAGTAAGATGAATTGTATGAAAGTACATTCGTGCTTGTATGCGAGGTTTATTTTGTGTTTGCCGATACTCCAGAAGAGCACACATGGGCGTGTGTGCAAACGCGAAGTGTTGAAGAAAAAACAACTCGAGAGCTCTTTGGTGCTATTTTTGTACTCAATGAGGTTGGAGAATTAGTAAAGGCAAAAATGCCACGCGAGCGCGAGCGTGAATTTAACCCCCGACGGCGTCTTTCATAATCTTTAATAAAGTTTCATGAATCCAAAACTCACTACCTTTATATTTGATTGTTTCGGTGTGGTTTGCAGCCCTGTATTGAATAGTTGGTACAAGGAGTACAGTTTAAAAACAGGTTTCGTTGATCAAAACTTACGCGAAACATTTAGGAAATTTGACCTCGGCATTTTGTCTGAAGACGATATCGTCGAATATTTTTTGAAATATAAAGGAGTGACCGCGACGAAAGAAGAGCTTCGCGATGAGCTTGATAGAGGTCTCAAGTTTGACGATGAATTATTGAAAGTAATCAAAGAGTTGAAAAATAGAGGTTTTAAAATCATGCTCCTCTCTAATGCAAATCAAAGCTTCTTTGATAGGAAAGTGTATCCATCCAATCCTGAGTTCAAGAATCTCTTTGATGAAGTGATCATCTCTTCCTCCGTGCAGATGATAAAACCCAATGCAGATATCTTTCTATACGCTCTTGAAAAGATAGGCTCTAAAGCAGAAGAATCGCTTTTTATTGATGATAGTAAGCAAAATGTTGATGCTGCAATGAGGTTAGGCATGCAGGGATTTGTATACACAGATATTGAACACTTTGTTAGATATCTGAAAACTCTGTTAGAATTTACACATGGTAGAAAATTTTAGCTCATCTTCGCCTGACACCCATGAAGTCTCTCCAATTAAAGAGAGTGCTTCGAGCTTGAGAGTATTATTTGATGAAGCGGAACGAGTATTAGAAACCAAAGACAGTGAAGGGGGTAGGGAAAAAGCAAAGGCGTGTTTGCCAAAAATTTATGCCGTATTGCAAGGATTGAATAAGTCGGATCTTTCAGATTGGACACGGGTCTGGGTCTGGAACAAAGAGGGCGATTTAACCGAAGTAGAGTTTAATGAGCTGAATTTACGAAGAAAGCTGTTGTCTAACGCCGTAGGAATTCTGACTGCCTCCGGCGAGATTAGGCATGGCCTCAACGAAATTTAATTTTCAAGACTATCGGTTTCGCTGGTACGAACTATGCAACTAAAAGTACTTTCTTGGAATATTTGGGACGAAGGACATTTTGATGAAATTGCACAATTTCTGAAGTCCTCAGAGGCCGACATTATTGGCCTTCAGGAAGTCCTTCCATTCAGTAAAAACATTCCAATCATTGAATTTCTCACCTCGCTTGGCTACAAGCATGTGTATGCGCCCGCAAGGCTTTCAAGTGGTGAGAGAGAAGAAATGGGCAATGCTGTTTTTAGTAAGTATCCAATTGTAAGTAATGCGGTTCATGTTCTTTCTGAAGAAAATAAACGCATTGCCGTGCAAGCTGACATTGCTGTGGAAGGAAAAATAGTGTATGTGTTTTCCGTTCATCTTCTTCATACACATCAACAGTCCTCTGGTATTCAAGAGTTGCAAGCTGAAAACTTATTAAAGGTTCTTCCTCAAGAGAGGGTAATTGTTATGGGAGATTTTAATGCAATTCCTGAAAGCGTTGCGGTACAAAAAATGCGCTCAGTACTTACTGACACAGACACTACCTCAGCTCCCACATGGAGCGTGTATCCCGAAGGATGTCCTGTTTGTAACCCACAGAAAATCGATATACGGTTAGATTATATTTTTGTGAGTTCAGATATTAAAACAATTACCTCAACGGTAGAAGTTTCCAATGGCTCCGATCATTTACCGATATCGGCCATCATTGAAATGTAAAGTTGCGGTCTATTGCAAAATCTGCAAATAGGTATTAACTAGGGCAATTACATATATGTCCGAACAACCAAAAAAAGAAAGAGTATCAGAGTCGGGGAGAGCCACTACGGTGTCTTTTTTAACAAAAGCACGCAGGTTTTTTGGTGGAGGAGTGATGTTTGCGGGTGGATCTGTTGCCTATGTTGGCGCTGAAGGGAACAATGTGCCGGTAATGGCAAGCGGAGCTGTTATTGCATTTCTTGGCGCTCTTTTGGCAGGTGTAGAGTGGATATTAGGGGAAAAATAATTAACTCAGTCCCACTGACTCCTGAGTGTAAGAAACTGAGGGGGGCATGGTGTTATTATTTCACCAAAGAACATTTTTTATGCCTCATATACACAAGCAAATTGATTTTACCGTTGAGGTATCTGTAGTCTTCAATGGCAAAGTGCTTTTAAGAAAGCATGACAAATATGGCATCTGGCTTTCTGTTGGTGGGCACATTGAACTTAATGAAGATCCTAATCAATCAGCCCTCCGAGAAGTGAAAGAGGAAGTGGGGCTCACTATCGAACTTTATGACACAAGGGAGTATCTCGGTGATGCGAAAATTAAAGAACTCATTCCACCTATTTCAATAAATCGCCATAGCATTTCTGATACACACGAACATGTGTCGCTAATTTATTTCGCCACTACAAACACTGACCAAATAATTCCTGAAAAACCAACCGATGAATGGAAGTGGTGCACCAAAGGCGATATTGATGGAATGGAAAACCTGCAAAGTAATATCGCATTCTATGGGAAGAAAGCTATTGATTACGTTGCCTCTTTCTAGGCGTCTGTAAGAATGAGGTGAGGGGAGCGTCATCATAGGTAAGTATGAAAAATACGAGCATTTTCTTTATGGCTGTGCTCGTTGTGGGTTTTATAGGAGCACCTGTTTTATCTATTGCCGCAACCACAACCCCTTCGTGGGGTGGATTTATAAATGAAGGCTCAAATGAATCAAATACTGTTCGCCAAGAACGAATACGAGGATGGCGTCAACAATCAAGTGATCTTCAGCAAAAAATAGATCTCCTCGGAAGTACCGCTGTTACATCAGTTGCTATGCCAGTTCTTTTTGGTGTTGCAATACAAGACATCTCACCAAACTTTGGTGACCCACGCTCTGGAGGACGCACCCATGAAGGAGAAGACATCATGGCCACAGACGGAACACCAATAGTTTCTCCAACTCCTGCTGTTGTGCTTCGTACCGGCTCAGGATCAACCGAAGGGAATTATGTGTACACTGCAAACCCTGGTGGCGAAACATTTGTGTACATGC
>JBBAAE010000015.1:0-18513 GCA_041658485.1 Minisyncoccota bacterium | reverse complement strand
CAACACCAACCCCTACAACGCCTGTAGTAACAACTCCTCGTCCAGTGACAGCAGGACCAACACAAACTCAAGTCTATCCAATCAACGGAGGTGTGGGTGTCTCTAATCCAAATGGCTATGTTGACCTCACTGCACGCATTCTTGAAATTGGTGTCGTGGATAAAACTTCTGGTGTCTTTACCGCAAGCTCAACACCATCGAGAACCAATACGCGCATTGCAGTTCGCTTTGCAGTTGAAAACATCGGTACAAAAACCTCACCTGAGTTTGACTTCAATGCAGTGCTTCCAACGCTTCCTGCAAACATTTTCTCAGCGCCGCTTCAGCAAGCACTTGCCCCTGGTGACCGTATTGAATTCACTGTAGGATTTGACAGCTTTGACGCTTCAAAGCCAGACGGACTCTTCGTGGTAAACATTGATCCTGCAGGTCGCATCAACGAGCGCAACAAGGACAACAACATCGTGAGATACACAATCTCAACGAGATAATCTGAAGAAGGTTCTAGGTGTTAGATTATAGGTTATAGCTTTTAAAAAAGATTAAAGAAAACTATGGGACACGAACACAGATTAAAAGGGGGTGCGTTCGATAGAGCAGTAGAACAACTCTTTGCTCCCAGACCACCTTTGACGATTGCCCAAGAGCATTATCGTAAAAGGCGAGCAGGGGTTAGTGTTTAGTGGATAGTGTCTAGAGGAAGAAAGATTAAATAAAAAAATATGAACGAAGCACTAGAAAACGACCGTGGAATTGATTTGGCTGGAGCTACTCGTCAGGCATTGAGAACACTCACACCGCTCAATGAATCCCCAGGTAGCTTCTTCAATGGAACGCACATAAGAGAGGTGGCAAGAAGGATGTTTGGCTCAGGTAAATAAAAAAATATGGAAAGCATTCTAAGAAAACTCATCGCCGAAGCAACAAACGGAGAAAAACCAAAAGGTCAACGTGCACGCATCAAAACAAAAATTGGCAGAAAGATCTTACAAAGAATGCTGTTTCCTGATCCCAATCAACCTTTGAGACGTGGGCTACCGTAAGATTCTGACTCAGATCGATTTAAAAATTCCGACGGGTGCGACTCGCCCTGAGGTCCGTCTCGGACTCGAAGGGACTCCAAGCAAAAAACTCTCCTTAACAGGAGAGTTTTTAATTATGTAGATTTTTTAATTTCATATCTTCAACATGCTGAATATAGATATAAACTATACGATATATCGTATAGTTTAGAGTCTATTTACATATGAGATGAATAAAAACACTACAGTTAACTGTAGTGTTTTTAAACGATGAGAGAATTGATTTCAAGCTAGAAGCTTTTAGATGTCCAAGGTGGCTGCCTTTGCATTCGACTGAATGAATGATTTGCGGGCTGGTACATCCGTACCCATGAGAATGTCAAACACCCGGTCTGCATCTTGTCCGTCCTCAACGTTTACTTGTTTCAGAACACGACGAGCGGGATCCATGGTGGTCTCCCACAACTCTTCGGGGTTCATTTCTCCCAATCCTTTGTAGCGCTGAATAGTTGGCTTTGCCTGCTTTTTAGTAGCCTTGCTTTCGGTCTCTTCTTCGGTCTCTTCTAAGTCACTTTCCTCTAAAGATTCTTCAGTATTGAATTCTTCGCTCTTAATGCCACGACTCTTGAGAAGCTGTTCGAGCTCCGCTTCAGTCTGCAAGTAAAAAACCTCCTTACCAAATTTTGCTTTAAAAAGCGGTGGCTGTGCAATGTACAAGAAACCTCCGTCAATGACTCCACGGAAATAACGGTAGAAGAGCGTCAAAAGAAGTGTGCGAATATGGGCACCGTCAACATCGGCATCGGTTGCAATGATTATTTTATGATAACGAAGTTTTGAAATATCAAACAAATCCCCTATCGCAGTACCCATAGCGATAACGAGATTTTTAATTTCATTTGATGCAAGCATTTTGTCCAAGCGTGCGCGCTCAACATTCAAAATCTTTCCACGAAGCGGGAGTATTGCCTGTGTGCGCCTATCACGCCCTTGCTTTGATGAGCCACCTGCTGAATCTCCCTCCACAATAAATATCTCAGATTCCCATGCGTTCTTTGTCTGGCAGTCAGCAAGTTTGCCTGGCAGTGTCATGCCGTCCAAAGCACCTTTGCGAAGCACCGAGTCTTTTGCAGCTTTTGCTGCTTTACGAGCCTTCAAGGCCAAGAGTACTTTACCAATGATCGAGCGTGCTTCGTCAGGGTGCTCTTCCAAGAACATGTTAAACGCTTCGCTGAAAACAGTCTCAACTGCACCGCGTGCTTCAACTGAACCAAGTTTTCCTTTCGTTTGACCTTCAAATTGAATCTCGCGAAGCTTCACTGAAATAATGCAGGTAAGCCCTTCTAAAACATCTTCGCCTGTAAAGTTTTCATCAGCTTCTTTAACAATATTGTTTTTTCGAGCGTATGAATTGAGCGTTCGCGTAAGTGCGGTTTTGAAACCGGTAACATGCGTTCCCCCTTCTGCATTGTAGGTATTATTGGCAAACGCCGTGATGCGCGCAGAAATATCGTCCACATACTGCAGTGCTACTTCTACCTGTACATCGTCCACTTCTTTCTCAGCATAAAAAACACTGCTGTGAACAGGTTTCTGAAAACGATTATTAAAGATTACGAGGGACTTGAGACCCCCTTCGAAATAAAATGTTTGCGATGGAACCAAGAACCCGAGTTCGCGAAAATAACGTATATCAGCAAGATCAATTTTGCCGGGATACTCCCTCGCATCAACAATAGAAATACGCACCGCCTTCACAAGGTACGCCTGTTGGCGTAGGTGTTGCACTATTTTATTAAAATCATATTCAATAACGGGAAAAATAGTTGGGTCGGCCTCGAACGTTATGATAGAGCCCGTAAAGTCGGTAGAGCCCACCTTCTTCACACGAGCTCGTGCTTTGCCACGATCATATTCTTGAATATAGTAGCCACCGTCTTTGTGTACCTCAGCCTTTGTGTATGTTGATAGTGCATTAACGACTGATGCACCAACACCATGGAGTCCTCCTGACACTTTGTAGCCATCACCACCAAATTTACCACCGGCGTGCAGTGTCGTCATGATAGTCTCGAGTGCCGACACTTTAGTTGTCTTATGAATGTCAACGGGGATGCCTCTACCGTTATCGATAACACGGATGCGATTATTGGGAAGTAGAGTTACTTCAATATCGTCCGCAAAACCACCCATCGCCTCGTCGCGTGAGTTATCAAATATTTCCCAAATGAGGTGATGCAAACCATCAAGGCCGGTAGTACCAATGTACATTCCGGGACGCTTTCGTACCGGCTCAAGACCCTCTAGAACGGTAATGGATTCTGCGCTGTATCCGCTTGATTTTTTAGCTTCTTTTTTAGGAGTTTTTGCCATTTGTTTTAAAGAAAAACAGCCCGTAGAGCTTGCTCCAATTGTAACATATTTCAGAGCCCATTTCCGCTAATTTTGGGCACTAAATACCCCAATTTGCACCTATATCTGACCTATACTGCATGCCATCAAATTGGAGAGATTTTATGCCATTGTATGCATTCGTTTTTGCTTCTTCTGGGGTCATCCCAAGGGCACTCACCCCAAGTACCCTCCCACCCGCTGTGACCACTTCTTCCCCTTCCTTTTCAGTACCTGCATAAAAGACAACTACTGAAGAATCAGCAATTGTATTCAAGCCTTTGATAGGAAAACCGCTCGTGTACTTTCCCGGATATCCTCCTGACGCCATAACGACCGTGCATACAAAACCTGTATTCCAATGAATTTCACGCTCCGCAAGTTTTCCTTCCACACAATCAAGCATGATATCTAAAAGGTCGGAGTCGAGGAGTCGCATGTACGATTGCGCTTCAGGATCCCCAAACCGTGCATTAAATTCAATCACGCGAATACCTGCCTTTGTTACCATAAGTCCCGGATACAAGATTCCCACAAAAGGTGTACCTTCTGCTGCCATACCTTTCATAACAGGGATCACTATTTTCTCTTCAACTTCTTTTAGAAACTCTGCGGAAACGGAGACCGGCGCTATGGCACCCATACCTCCAGTATTGGCACCTGTATTTCCGTCTCCTACCCTCTTATGGTCACGCGCGACAGGAAAAAGCTTCGCGACTGTACCATCACAAAATGCATGTATTGATATCTCAGGCCCTTCTAGAAACTCTTCGAACACAACTGTTTTCCCAGATTCCCCGAATGCCTCATCAACCATGAACGACTTCAGTGTGGTTTCAGCTTCTTCATGCGTTTGCGCAATCACCACACCTTTCCCAAGTGCTAGTCCATCTGCCTTTATAACCATAGGCAATGTTTGAGCTTTTGAGTATAGAAGTGCCTCATTGAATGTAGAAAATGTTACGGATGACGCCGTTTTGATACCATGGCGATTCATAAAATCTTTAGAGAAGGCTTTTGACCATTCAAGCTTTGCTGCTGATTTTGTAGGACCAAATGCGAGAATACCAGCAGAACGCAAAGAATCTACGATACCCGACGCCAAAAAGTCATCGGGTCCAATGACTACGAGATCGATGTTTTTCTCTTTGCAGAAATTAATAACCTCTTTATGGTTTTGTGTATCAATAGAAACATTCGTCCCTACCAGTAGAGTGCCCGCATTCCCTGGTGCTATATAAAGCTCCGAGCACCGTGGCGACTGGGAAATCTTCCATGCAAGTGCATGCTCTCTTCCGCCACTACCAATAACAAGAACATTCATATATACAGCATACTAACGCTCTTTCCGAACAGCGACTTCCATTTGAGGGAAAGGAATCTCTATTTTTTCAGTTTCTAGGGTTTCCTTAATTTTTTCAACTACCATGAATAGCGTGGCCCGTTCTTTGTCTGCATTATCAACCCACACACGAGCCAACATATTAATAGCAGAGTCACCGAAACCTTCTGCAACAACAGTTGGAGGAGGATCTTTACGTACACCTTTAATTTCAGATAACGCCTGAATTAACACTCCACGCACCCGTGGAATGGACTCCCTATAGGCAATTCCAAACGGCACAACAATGCGAAGCTCTCCATGTGAAGAGTGATTGACTAACACCTCGTTTGCAATCTTTTGATTTGGAATGACCACGAATGTGTTATCGAGTGTACGAATGCGTGTGGTACGCATAGTTATTTTTTGTACTCTTCCGTACATATTGCCGACTGTAATCCATTGCCCAATCTTAAATGGCTTATCTATATAAATGAGAACGCCTGAAATAATATTGGCAAGCGTATCCTGTGCAGCAAATCCAAGCGCAATACCAGCGATACCCAAGCCTGCAACTACTGCGGTGAGATTGATACCAAGCTGACCCGCAGCTATAACGACAGCAATAATAAAGAGAATGACGCGATAGACGGTATTCACCAGAAGCTCTGCATTTGCCGTCTGCACACCCCGCCATGCCAAGAGTCGCATAAGAGGGCGCTGTGTTACACGGTAGATAATCCAAAAAACAAACAGTACAAAAAATGCCGACAACAAGTGAGGCAAAGAAACGGTTAGTGCTGATGTGAAGCCTTCAAAGTTGAGGGCTTTGTTAATCGTGTCCATCTTTCGAGCGTATCATAAATTACCCATTTACGCTGACATATATCTACACAAGGTTATAGATTTTTATCTAAGAAGCTTTTCAATGCTTCCAAGTCTCTCTTTTCTTTATCGTAATGATAGCTAGAAATACCAACAGATGTGGCACTTTTCACGGCTTCCTCATTGTGTTCAAAATACACAACGTCATCTTTGTCTAAATTGAACTGCGTAAGTAAAGTTTGAAAGTATATGGGATCTGTCTTTTCAGGTGAATGCTTTAACGTAAACACCTCATACGGAAGATTATGCAAACCAAACTCATCCATTTGCGCATCGTTCGCATTTGTAAGAATAATTTTTTTGTTGGGGTATGCGTCGAGCATGTCCTGCATGGTGTGAAAAATTCCACCATCTGCTATCACCAAAGTATTTACAGCATCAACTAAAATAGTTTTCATGTACAAAAGCTATCGTACCTCCCAGTTTTTTTGAGTCACTGCCTTCGTTACCAAATCCATCCATGTATTTATTTCTTCGTCTGTCAGGGTTCTATCATCCGCTTGGAATACCAATCGAAATGCATACGAAGTCCTGCCGTCTTTAGAGAATGTATCGAAAAGCTCACACCGCACAACAAGCGGTCCCGCACTCTCCACGATGTGGGACCTCGTAGGTCCCACATCGGTACCATCAGGAACCCAGAAGGCAATATCTCGAACAATGAATGGATACAGTGAGAATGGTTTATACAAACCAAGCGTGTAGCGTTTCGGAACATATGATGAATCAGGAACAAGTGCAGGCATATCGGGAACCACTTCAGAAGTCTCAACTGAAATTCGCTCGCCATCTTTTGAAAACACTGTCCCAACTTCAAACAGTTTCGGCTTTATATTCGGCTCGAGCGTAGTAGGTGCATGGAGCTTTGCTTTAGCAAGTGACTCTTTCAGATTTTCGGCAAGCGTAGTACGAAGTGCTGGCTTTGTTTTATCGAGAGGATTTGCCAATATCACTTCCCCCTTTGAGGCAAATGATTGCGTTGATATTTCTGTAAATCCACGCTCAACGAGAAAATCTTTAACGTGCTCAGTACCACGAAATTGTGCCTGATCAACATCAAGCTCTCCTGACAGTTCAGCTGGTTTCACTCGGTCATACCCAAGGATGCGTCCCACTTCTTCAATCAAATCTTCTGCAATCAAAATGTCAGTGCGCTCAAACGATGGCGTAACAGTGCACACGCCATTCACAAAGATCAGAGGGAGGTCTAGGCGACGAAATACTTCCATAACTTCAACTTCCGTAAAATCAGATCCAAGAACTTCATTAATCCGCACCAGAGAAACACTAACAGGCAGACTCGACGCAGGTTTATTTGGATATACATCAACAACGCCAACGAGCTCGCCTCCAGCGACCTCTTTGATGAGATTAAGAATCGCATGCATGCCATAGGCAGTGAGCTCAGGTGAAGGACGATTTTGGTAACGCTGTGATGCATCGGTAAAAATCTTCAGCTTCTGGGAAACTTTACGAATAAGCGTCCCGTCATAATTCCCCACCGATACAAACAAATCGGATGTTCCCTCATCAATGCCTGACGCCATACCGCCTTTAATACCTGCAATATCAAGTGCCACACCAGAAGTTGCATCAGCGATAACATACATGTCATCCGTAAGAATATATTCTTCGCCAGTGAGGATGGTTATCTTTTCACCAGTATGTGCAGAGCGAATAGCTATACGAAGTGTCTCTTTGTCCCATACAATCTTTCTTGCATCAAATGCGTGCATAGGCTGACCCAAATCAAGCATGATGTAGTTCGTAGCATCAACAATGTTATTTATAGAACGCTGACCCAAAGACTCAAGCGCCTCCTTGAGCCATGCCGGAGAAGGTCCAACTTTCACCCCTTTCACCAACGCTCCAGTGTGTCGGAGCACATACGCTGAATCTACTTCTACCGTAAGCATGTCAGTTGTCGGAAACGATTCAAGTGAACCTCGAAATGGGTCGAACTTCATTGGCATATCCAAAATTGCAGAGAGATCTTTTGCGATGCCTCGGTGCGACAAACAATCTGCGGCACGATTTGGAAGCACTTTCACATCAAGAACGTTCCCTTCAATTGAATCAATTTCAAACGAATGAAAAGTAAATGCGTCCGCAACTATCTCAGCGCTCGGTAATGGTTTTTCGAAATATTTCTGAAGCCAATTGGTTGAGATTTTCATATAGGCTTTTGGTCAAATCCGTAAACGAACCTCGTATCACCTGAATGGAAAAGTCGTACATCGGGAATTCCATACTTCACCATCAAAAGTCGCTCCAAGCCTCCTCCAAACGCAAATCCTTGCACCTTCTCAGGATCAAGACCTGCATTCTTAAATACTGACGGGTGAAGCATGCCTGCGCCTGCCATTTCAAGCCAGCGTCCTTCTTTACCAGGAGCCTCAAACCAGACGTCTATCTCCACACCAGGTTCAACGAACGGAAAAAAGCTTGGACGAAAACGCACTTTTGCACCTTCACCTAGATACTCTTTATAAAAACGATCGAATGTGCCTTTCAGATGTGCGAGTGTTATCTCTCCTCTGGGTGCGACAGCAAAGCCATCGAGCTGATAAAACTGCGCTTCATGAGTCATATCAGTTGCTTCATTGCGAAACACTTTCCCAGGATTGATGGTGCGCATTGAAGTTGCTCCTGTCTTTGCCATTTGCTCTAAACAGCGAATGGTTACTGAGGTGTCGTGAGTGCGAAGCACAAAGCCAGGTCGGTCTTTTATCCAAAAGGTGTCCTGCATATCACGCGCAGGGTGATCGGCGGGGACATTGAGTGCGCTGAAGTTATGAAACTCATCTTCAAGCTCAGGACCATACGCAATACTGAAACCCATACGACCAAAAATATCCGCAATATCACGCACTGCAACTGAAATTGGGTGTAGGCGACCGACTGGCATATAGAGAAGAGTATACCTTTCCGGAACTCTGCTTCAAAACATACTGTAGGAAAAGCAGAAAGAAGTTGAAGCTTTAAAAGCCAACACCTCTGTATAGTATAATTTAACGACCGTTAAATTATACTATACAGAGTTTTATTAAACTTTATCAAAGAGGTGTGTAAGTGCAGTGCAGATTGAGCGTCTGAGGTACCCCACGGACAATGGGTGACCCTCATCGAATGCCGTTCTAGAACCCGGAAATATCGTAGAAGGACAATCCATCCTTCACAATCAAAGCACCGTTCACAATCCGAAATTGAGCACCTGGTCTACTGTAGAGAGGGACAACGAGAGGAACCGGACGAACATCATTTTCTGCAAGAAAGATTCCAGATTCTTTTGTTGAATACACTACACCACCTGCAAAAAATTGTGCATTAGTAGTTGTCTCTCTACCTTTTTCGATAAAAAATTCTTGAACACAAGAAGAGGGCTTAATACAAAATGAGCTCGGTACAGACTGCGAGTCCTTCATCCATCTCACAATAAGATTGCCATCCTCGACATACAGCTCCGCCCCAGCACGAGTGTCAACTGGCGTCGATGTCGCCACACCCCCCTGAGTTGGTGCAGAAACTATTTTACGTGCAAAAGCTTTTACAAATGCATTATATTCATTCTTTGAAACAGCCCGAGTTGTTGATGCGGTATCCCCTTCTCGTATTTCAATCTCACGAATCAAAGTCGATTGAGGAACAAGAAAAGCAAAAACATCGGTCACGATACGCGCCTCTACAGTCAGCTTCTTTACCCAAGGATAGTACCCTTCACGAGATACCTGTACAGCATATGTTCCGGCAATAAGGTTGTCAGTATAAAACGAACGAGTAAAAAGACTGCTCACTCCCTCCTCTTTTCCATTAATGAAAACGCTCGCATCAGATAGTGGAACAGAAACATATACTCCCCCAGTTTCAACAAAAGAAAGTCCGTTAAAGCGGTATCCAGATGCATAAAAAACAGCAACCGGTACGGTAAAAAGAAAGGCAGTGATAGAAACAGCAAGATATATGAAGCGTGTTCGGCGCGAAAGAGGTTTCATGTAGAGGACAGTATACTCCGTGAGATGTTAGTTTTTTTGAACAACAGGCTGTGTGCGTCTATTTTTTGGTGTCACCCAAAAACCAAGATATTTCCCAAACAAAAGTCGAACCTGCGCATCAAGCCCAGGTATCGCACTGAAAATAACCATAGTGAACGGGACGAGAATCCACTGCAACGCCATGGTGATACTTCTGCGCCATGAGTATTCGTGTGGGCGTTGTGGTACTAAATACATAAAGAAAATTGAAGATGCTACGAGACCGGACATCGCAAGCGTCAAAAACCATGTGGCAACAATCGGAAGATTGTATGAAAGCACCGTTGCGTTGAAAGTATGACCTCCAATAAAGAGAGGAAGCCATCCCACAGCGAAGAGAATTAATGGGTGTGTTGCTAAAGACCAGAACCCTTCAATTTGAATAAATGATAAACGCCACTTTTTTGAAAACGAAATACGTGGATTGTGCATGAAATTAAAAAGCATATATGCAATATTTTCTGCACCATATGACCATCGACGATGTTGTTTGTAGAGACTCCCTACAGTCCCAAACCAACTCTGCGATACATTGGCATCCATAGACACTGGATAGGACATAGGGACGACACGATAATTACCGTCGTAGTGCATGAAAAGATTGAAGAATATACGAGAATCTTCTGATACGACGTTCTTCTGCCAATATCCAACATCAACAAGTGCACGCATGGAGACAGCGTGCGAGGAAAATGTCGTAAGGCGTTCAGGCATCTCCTGCTGAATCATTTGCCAGAAAGTTGAGGAATACGCGAGCACTCTTGAAAGTATTGGTGCATTCCAAATATTATTATTATAGAGAGGTACTGGCTGAAACGAAGCGTGAAGTGCATCATCCTCGGTAAGAAAATACCAAGTAAGGCATGCAAAATAATCTGGATAGATTACAGTGTCGACATCAAATGCTGATACCAGTGTTTTTTCATAACTAATCCCCTTTGCATCTAAAATTCGCTCCTTTGCTTCTTTGGCAGCGTACGCAATATTTGAGCCCTTTCCAGGAAGCTCACCTGAAGTATTTGGTGGGTGCACTGTAACAATCACATCAGCAAACTGATCTTTAAATTCTTTTTGCAAACGAAGTGCTGTGCTCTTGGCATCGGCACCAGCACGCTCTTCGGAAGCAATAACAATCGCAATTTGTTCTTTCGGGAAACGCGACTTTTGTAAGGCAGAAATACTTTCAGCAAGAACTTCGTATGACTCATTGGCAAAAGGGAAAATTACGAGATGTAAAATATCCTGATATTTAAGGTTCAAGAGACGAGCTTGCCAATCAAGCTCCATGTTATGACGAAGTCGCTTGAAGTTGTGCCATAAATGAACTGAAAGAAAAATGGTCTTAAAAACCCAGTACCCTGAGAAAAGAATAGTGAAATAGGCAGCGAGTGCAGGAGCAAAAAATGAAAGCGCTACTAAACCAAAGAGTGTTCCAAAGGAGAGGAGTCCCGGCAGTATTTCAAAAACACGGTACAAAGTTCGATTTTTACCGGTAAGGTCAGAAGCTCTACCTACATGTAGATATGGATTTTTTTCTAAGGAGTTTTCCATATAATGAATGAGTACAAAAAAATCTTTAGTGGCGAAACGCTCGAACACCAGTGAGCGCCATAGCTACACCACTGTCGTTACATGCTTGAATAGATTCTTGGTCACGAATAGAACCACCTGGCTGAATAATTGCCGATACACCTGCATTAATTAAAACATCCGTTGCGTCACGAAATGGGAAAAACGCATCGGATGCAACTAGAGCCCCCTTCATTCGCTCCCCTGCTTTCGTAACACACAATTCAGCACAACGCTTTCTATCCTGCTGACCAACACCTGAAGCAATTAATGTTTTATTTTTTACTGCAACAACAGTGTTTGATTTTGAACTCCGACAAATTGCCCACGCAAAAAGAAGATCGTTTAATTCCTCTGGTGCAAGTTTTTTATCTGTCACTGTCTTTAGTTGCTCTACAGAAAATGCAACAGTATCTGCATCCTCAACGAGCATTCCTCCGCGAATTTTATGCATTGCTTTTGCCGTGGCAGGTAGAGGGTTTTTCAGTGCTTCATTGGTGAGAATTCGCAGATTCGGCTTTTTTGCAAAAACAACAAGCGCTTCTGGAGTAACGGTTGGCGCCATGAGTATCTCAAAAAAATTCTCAATCATTTTCTCTGCCAATGGTGCATCCACTTCTCTATTGACCGCCATGATGCCACCAAACGCGGCGAGTGGATCGCCCCCGTACCATGCAGCTTTGTACGCATCAGTAAGATTCTCTCGAAGCGCTGCGCCACAAGGGTTTGTATGTTTTACAATGACGCACCCAGCTTCAACACCTCCCAAATGGGAAAGTGCGAAAAGAGCACCATCCATATCGAGGTAGTTATTGTACGAGAGCTCTTTTCCTTGGAGTACCTTGAAATTCTGAATGGCTAACGAATCAGTGCTTTCGCTATCAATCTCATAAAACCAACCCTCTTGATGAGGGTTCTCGCCATAGCGAAGCTTTGTGCTTTTGCCAAACTTTAGAGAATCGTCTTCCATGTAGACATTATAGCGTTTACGGGCTGTATTGACACCTACCCTACTGCCACTCTTCAGGTACAAAATTTTTATAACATTTGAACTCAAAAGCGTTTCCTGATGGATCTTTCAAGAACATAACCTTCTGCTCATAAGATTTACCGATAAAACGAGCATGGGGTTTTGCAATGAAATCAAAATCTTGCTTCTCTAGCTTATCGGCAAGCTCAATCCAATGTGCCTCATTCAATATCACTCCGGCATGAGGAACCACAAAGTCGTCACTTTCCACCGTCCTCTGGAAAACAGTCGCGCCGTAACCTTCCAATTCATGGGCGACAAGTTGATTGCCGTAGCAATTAAAATGCCGAGCATTTTCATATTCTCTGATGATATCAAAACCCAATTTCTCATTATAAAAAACTATTGCTTCTTTTAAATCACTAACAAAAAAAGAAATATGGAAAGGGGCCTGGAAGGCACGAACACTTTGTAAGATATTCATAAACAATAACGAGATCAACCCTAACTGGAGCCGCCTCCCAGATTCGAACTGGGGACCTTCACTTTACAAAAGTGTTGCTCTACCAACTGAGCTAAGGCGGCAATGGTACTACTATACAGACTTTTCCTGCCCTGTGCCATCTCCTGACACTGTGTCAGGTTTTTCAGGTACGATAGTTTGAAGAAATGGTGAAACTTCTTTCTTATTCGTATTCGATGCCGACATACGCATTCGATATGAAATGCGTGTTAGAGGTCTCTCAACTGCACGGAGCGTAGCGACGAGCAACAATACGAATTGGTGAATAGTGTGTTGTAAAAATGTAAAAAATTGTATGCGGTACTTCTGGGGAATACTTCCTGTGATAGCACTCCGATAGACTTCAACCACCTGCATATCGACACTCTCCCGCGCTCTTGCCCACATCCGAATACCTCGTTTCTCCTCCCACATGCGAAATATAACAAACGCACTCAAAAGAATAAGAGCGACTACAAATGTATATACCGCAAACATACTTACTTAGTTGAAAATCGTATAAAACGATCAATATCAACACGCTCACCAAATTTCTGAGTTGCTCCGTCAATAAGGTTTTGAATAGTTTTTTCAGGATCCTTAATGTATACCTGCTCCATAAGAACCATATTTTTCAGATATGCATCCACTTTGCCCACAAGAATAGTTTCTTTTAAATTCTCCAGCTTTCCTTCTACCTCTTTCAAGAACAATGTCTTAATTTCTTCGAGTTTCTCCGTAGAAATTTCTTCTCGTCGAACATACTGTGGATTTGAGGCTGCAACATGGAGAGCAATATCTCGAGCAAGAGCAACAAATTCGTCATTCTTAGCTACAAAGTCAGTCTCGGAACGAAGAATTACCATCGATCCAATTTCTTTATTGGAGTGCACATATGAAGAAACAATACCTGCCGCAAGCACTCGGTCTCCTTTCTTCAGAGCGAGTGCGCCACTTTTTTTAGAAAGAATCATTAATGCCTTTTCTTTATTGCCATCTGCTTCTACAAGTGCAGCTTTGCATTGCATCACCGATATTCCAGTCTCCTCACGAAGCGCTTTCACCATCTCTGAAGTAATTTCCATATTTGATATATGACTATAAATTAAAAGTCACCAAGTACTTTACGCTTGCTTTTTTAACCTTTCACTGCAACCGTAGCCTCTTCTGTAGGAAGAACTCTTCCTTTCGTTCCTTCGCGGTAGCCTTCAACGACTTGTGCAAGGAAAAATGAGACAGCCTCTTTTGATGCATCGTTACCCACAATTGGATATTGAACTGCAGAAAAATCGCAATCAGAATTCATAATGCCCACAACGGGAATACCTAATGTTGCTGCTTCAGAAACCGCAATAGACTCAGCGCGTGTATCAACAATAACAAGTGCATCGGGAAGTCTCTCCATGCTGTTTAACCCAAGGAAATTCTCCTCAAGGCGATTAATTTCACGATCAAAAAGAACTCGCTCTTTCTTAGTGTATTTTTTTGCTGAGGCTCCCGTATCGCGTTCACCAATAAGTTCCTGCATGTGCTTTATGCGGCGTTTGATTTCATTAAAATTGGTGAGTGTGCCACCAAGCCAACGACCAGCAACGTACGGCATTCCGAGAGCCTCAGCAGTCTCCTTTACCAACTGTTTCATTTCAGGCTTTCCCCCAACGAAAAGAACTGTTTTGCCGTGGGCACCAAGGCCTCGCACAAAAGTAAGTGCTGTCTCAAGAATAGGGGCGGTTTTCGTAAGATCTAAAATATCAGTCTTATTCTTTGAGCCATATACGAGCGACTTCATTGTTGCGTGGCGACGTGAACGGGAAAAACCAAAATGAGCGCCTACCTTAAAAAGGGCTTCGACGAGCGGAGAATCAGTATTCTGTGACATGCGGATTACTCTAACACAGAGAAAACGGCTAAGCAACGGGACTAAAGAAGGGTTTAGGGACTAGCGTTTAGCGTTTAGCGAAGAATTCATTTAGAGAAAGCTAAACGCTAACCCCTAAACGCTCAACGCTTTTCAAGCTGTTTCGGATTCACTGGCTTTAACCTTTAAGGTCTCCAGCATGGCATCAATATTTCCTTCCAAAATTGACTCGATATTGTGCCACGATTCCTTAATGCGGTGATCAGAAACACGGTCCTGCGTGAAGTTATATGTGCGTATCTTTTCAGAACGACTCCCTGTACCAATTTGGGATTTTCTGTGTGCCGCATGCTCTGCCGCTGCTTTCTCCTCCTCATAACTTTCGAGTTTTGCAGCAAGAATTTGCATTGCCTTATCACGGTTCGCCTTCTGACTTCTCTCTGACTGCGCCCGCACCTCAAGGCCTGTAGGAATATGAACAAGACGCACTGCTGTCTCAACTTTGTTAACATTCTGCCCCCCTGCCCCGCCTGAGCGGGAAAATTCCATCTGCACATCAGCTGGATTTAATTCAAATTTTGGAAATTTCCTGATAGGCAGTATTGCAACAGATGCCGTCGAAGTGTGAATGCGTCCTGATTTCTCAGTAACAGGAATACGCTGAACACGGTGCACACCGGTTTCATACTGAAGTGCGCTATACACACCTCTACCTGTCACTTCTATTGATTCTAAGTTTGGGTCAAGAGCTTTTACCTCCCACCCCTTCGCTTCGGCATAGCGCATATACATGCGTGCTAAATCCCCCGCAAAAATGTTTGCTTCATTTCCGCCTGCCCCTGCACGAAACTCCATTACCACGGCCACTGGCTCGTCTTCAGGCCCATCGGTAACAGGCGCAAGTATTTCCTGCATTTGCTCTAAAAGAGTTTGTCGTTGAGATTCTAGTTGCACCCGCTCCTCTTCCGCAAGCTCCGCAAGTGATGGATCATTTTCTTTCAACTCCAGAACACGCGAGAGCTCATGCGTCAGTCGATCAAACTCAGCAGCGAGATATGCAGTTTTTGGATTCGATTTAAATTCTTGAATATCAAACATAGTAATTAGCCACTAGTGATTAGGGTATAGGGAGTGTGGGGTTTTGCCTAGTGGCTATACCCTATTGGCTAACTTATTTCTTTACAGCGCGGGCAGCGGTGCGTTTTTTGAATCTATCAACACGGCCAGCACGATCGAGAGTGCTTTGTTTTCCTGTGTAGAAAGGATGCGAATCGCTTGAAATTTCAACAGTGTAGAGCGGGTACTCTTTCCCGTCCACAACAATAGTCTGAGTGGTAGGAACGGTCGAACCAATGATGAATTCAGCACCAGAACCAGCGTCTTTGAAGACTACAAGTCTGTAATTTTTTGGATGGATGTCATCTTTCATGTCGCACGATTATAACACTGCTAAATACACTCTGCAATAGAGCCAGTTAATTCTAATACCGAGGGGCACTCTTCAATTTTACTGCTCCCTAAACGCCGGCAAGATTTTTACCGTCGCCGAAACAGAGGGACGCAAACTGCCGGCGGTACATGAGAAGGTGTAGAGACTTTCTGAGGTAATAACTACGGATTTCGAACCTGCGGTGAGAGATGAGGAAAGTCCTGGGCCTGAAACTGTACATGCATTTACACTACCACCCACAAACCATGTAATGGTGACAGGGTCACCCGAGCGAACGAGTTGAGGTGTGGCGATAAGAGAGAGTGTTGGTGCAATAACAGTTACGGTTGCAGTACTGAATGCGCGGTTACCTGAGGCATCCGTGCAGGTAAGTGTATAGAGAGTCGTGTCAGTTGGAGTCACTGAGAGTGTTCCCGCAGTGCGTCCACCTGTATTGAAGTTCCCTCCCGTACACGAAACTGCTCGGGCAGATGTCCACGATAAGAGTGAAGGTGCTCCATACACAACCGTTGTTGGAAATGCCGTGAGAAGGGCTGACACTCCACTTGACGTAGGAGTGGTGGGCGTTGTTGGTGTGGTGGGACATGATGGACCAGTACAAGGATCTGTAGTAACAGTTGGACACGAAGGGCCACTACAAGAAGGAGGGACTAAAATACATTCAACGCCCGTACACACAAGTGAACTACAGCTTGCAGTAACACTTGCACCCGAAGACGTTGTGCTCGTATTGGTGTCGGTAGTTGGGTTAGTGGTTGTAGTAGTCGGAACAGGGGTGCCTCCTACAGCAATACCTGCAAAGTAATTAAAGTTAGTCCGATTGCCACTAGGCGCAGTGGTGGTAGTGGAGTCTTTTTGTACAATAGAGGCACCAGAATAAGAGCGGTAGGAATAGTAGGTGTTAACTGGACCACCATGACCTGAAACTTCACGTACTACAACATTACAACAGCCTCCTGCGGGAGTTATTTCACTGCACTCGCTCGCTAGAGTGCTGTCGGCTCCGCCTCCAAATCCAACGCCATCTTGCGTATCATTAGTACTGGCTACATGGGTACCACCGGAACATTGCATACCACCTTGAATAACAACATGAGCACCTCCCGAAGTAGTAGTAGTAGTGGTAGTTGTGGTGCCAGGAGTGGTAACAGTACTTGTGGTAGTAACTAGTGCAGTATCTGTGACTGTAACTGAAGCGGTTTTAATGCCTAGAGTTGAATAAATTTTTTCAATCAACGCACTTGTACCAGATAAACCGTCAGTGCCACTCCATTCGTAGCTATATGATCCTGAACCTCCAGACACGACTGCAGTCCATGTAATTGCTGATCCAGGTGCAACAGTTGGGAATGACGGAGAGCACGACGCACTCAAAGATGGTGATGTAACGTACACAACAGCAGAAGCAGATGCAGTGAGGCCAGGGGTCACGACTGTTGGACCGGCCCCTGTGGCACCAACACATTGGTACACAGCTGTTTCAAGCTGACACGCATCATTTGCTACATTTATCTTACATACATTTTGATCCCCTACTCCATTGCAGGGCTTTCCAGTTGGGCTTGATGGGCACCAAGCCAGTCCAGAATAAGCGAGATTTAAACTAGACACTCTGGTCTGACCTACACTGCAGAAGAAATCGCTGATGTCGTTATATGAAAGTTGCCATGTGCCTGAAGTGGCAGATGTTGTTACTGACGAACTTGCACCTGAACATGTAACAGAATAGTTGGTAGTTACACTCAAAGGACCTGTTGATACAGAGCCCATAACATTGCCTCCGGTATCAAAGCCACTACCCGTACAAGAAACTGCGTTGGTTGAATTCCATGTGAGTGTCGAAGGTGCTCCCACGGTCACTGTGCCCGGATTTGCATTTAGTGTTGCGGTTGGTCCTGGTGGTGGGTTCACAGTTACACTGGCATTAGAAGAAGCGCTTTGAGTTCCGTCAGTACAAGTCACGGAATACACTGCTGACTCAGAAGGAGAGACAACGAGGGAGCCGGAAGTTGCACCGCCCGTCGAGAAATTAGTGCCGGTACAGGAAGTTGCATAGGTAGAACTCCACGAAAGCGAGGATGAGCCACCTGTGTCAATAGTGGAAGGGACAGCAATAATCCCAGCAGTGGGCACTGTTGGTTCTTCAATACAACCCTCGTCTATATCACCAATAGTCGCCACCTGATACGTGCTTTGTATTGTGTAACTCTCACCGCCGTATAGTGCACGGAATGCCGCTGAACCCGCACTATTAGGAGGAAATGGATCAGTTACTATTGTATATTGATATTCCCATGTCACACCACTGCACCCACCACCTGCCGTTGGACCAGCATGTGCAAAATTAGGAATACTCGAAAACAAAAAACCTGTAAAAATAAAAACCGCAAGCAATGGAACAAGAGTTATTTTCATTCTCATATCAGAATTAAGGAATAATTCGATAATGTGAAGTCACTGGGAGATCAAATGCCTTTACGCCAGCGATTGGCATAGAAGCCTTGAAGCGCCATA
>JBBAAE010000014.1:0-20629 GCA_041658485.1 Minisyncoccota bacterium | reverse complement strand
TCGAGATATCGAATGTCATACCTGTGTGAAAGCATAAGAGCGAGCTCCTCCTCTTCTCGTAGCTGGAGCTCTTTAAGTCGATTATCGGTGTCGTCAGTTTGTGTCATAGAGCAATAGTACCTTAAAGCTAGGTTTTAGGTTCTAGGTGCTAGGGGTTAGTTTGGGAACATCTAAGAAACCGCACTATACTGATATAAGAAATATGAAAGTAGCATTGGAAGAGTTACCGGCCTATGCAAGGCAGTTTGTAGAGAGTTTGCCAAAAGAGCTGGGGACAAAGGCTTATGCTGTGGGGCTTTTAGGAGAACTTGGTGCGGGTAAAACGGCGTTTGTACAAGAAGTTGCCAAACTACTTGGTATCGCTCGGAGTGTAACGAGCCCAACTTTTGTTATTGCTCAAACATATACAATCAATCACCAGCCTTTCGAGCGTCTTGTGCATATCGATGCATACCGCCTTGATAGTGGGGAATCCGACACCATTGGGTGGAAAGATTTTTTGAATGATCCGAAAAATCTGGTTCTCGTAGAGTGGGTTGATAGAGCCCCAGGAGGAATACCCGCAGGGACACATACTTTGAATTTTACCGTAATAGGCGAAAACGTTAGGAATATTGAAGAAAAAAAAGCATGAGTTCAAAAAAGAAAAAAGAAACCCTTATTCTCCTCGATACGCACGCGATTATTCATCGTGCGTATCATGCAATTCCTGAGATGACATCTCCATCGGGTGAGCCTGTGAATGCGGTGTACGGTCTTGCGGCGATGCTTATTAAAATCATCAAGGACTTAAAGCCTGACCATGTAGTTGCAGCGTATGATTTACCAGGGCCAACACATCGCCACGAAGTATACAAAGAATATAAAGCAAAGCGACCACAAATTGATGATTCGCTCATAACGCAAATTAATCGCTCACGCGATGTTCTGTCAGCTTTTAGTATTCCTATTTATGAAATGCCAGGGTTTGAAGCTGATGATGTTATTGGCACGATTGCTGTAAGTGCTAAGAAAAATTTCGATGTCATCATTGCTTCGGGAGATATGGATACCTTGCAGTTAGTGGACGATGAGCGTGTTCGGGTTTTTACGCTTCGTAAAGGTATTCAAGACACCATTCTTTATGACGAGAAAGCAGTACTGGCTCGATATGGGTTTTTGCCAGTACGAATCCCTGACTACAAAGGATTCGCCGGTGACCCCTCAGACAACATCATCGGTATTCCTGGGGTTGGCGAAAAGACCGCAACGAAGCTTCTGCAAGAATTTGATTCCATGGAAGGTGTTTATAAGGCGGTACATAATAAAAAATGGACAGAAGAAAAGTGGAAAGAAGTTGGAATATCGGCACGCAATCTTAATCTGCTCCGAGATCATGAAGACGAGGCTGAGTTTTCTAAGGTTCTGGCGACCATCCGTACTGATGCGCCGATCGCTTTCAAGGAGCCTGAGAAATCATTTGCGGACACACTCGACGTTCTACATGCCACCAGTCTTTTCACTGACCTTGGATTTCGTTCCTTGGTGCCGAGAATGAGCGCTCTTTCATCAAAGCCACAAAAAAATACAAAAACTGGTGCGGGGGAAGAGGGTGATGCTCCACGACAACAATCGCTATCCTCAATAGAAACAGTGCCTGATGCAGAAAAGAAATTGTTTGCGGAAGCGAAGATAATGCTGTGGCTTACGCAGTCAGATATTACGAACCCGACGCTCGATGATGTACTTGCAAACACCAAATCAAAGACAGTACCAGAGGCGCACGCGAAACTTACTGCCCTGATAGAAAAAGAAGAACTGAAAGAGGTTTTTGAAAATATTGAGAAACCGCTTATTCCTGTTATTGAAGCGATTAATGCGCACGGTGTTTTGGTGGATAAGGAATATCTAGCAAGTCTCTCAAAGGAATATCACGCAGAATTAGATGTGCTCGCTAAGAAAATTTGTGATGCAGCAGGGGAAGAATTTAATATTAATTCTCCAAAGCAACTCGGAGAAATTTTATTTACCAAATTAGGCATTGGTATCGCCGGGAAACGACAAAAGAAAACTGCCACAGGACAGCTCTCGACGCGCGAGTCCGAACTTGTGAAGTTAAAAGGGGAGCACCCAATCATTGAACACATATTGTCTTATCGAGAACTCCAAAAACTTCTCTCAACCTACATTGATGCAATCCCACCTCTTCTGGCGAGCGACAACAGACTCCACACTTCGTTTATACAAACCGGAACAACAACGGGGCGCATTTCATCGCATAATCCAAACCTTCAAAATATCCCCGTTAAGAGCGAACTCGGTCGTCGCATTCGACGAGGGTTTATTGCGCCAAAGGGTTTTGTGCTTGCTGCGTTCGACTATTCGCAAATAGAACTTCGACTCGCTGCGTTTCTTTCAGGAGATGAAAAATTAATCGATATTTTTAAGCGAGGTGAAGATGTACATTCGGCGGTAGCGGCAGAAGTGTATGGTGTTCCGCAAAAAGAGGTTACGTATGATATGAGACGAAGTGCCAAAGTTATTAATTTCGGCATTCTCTACGGTATGGGGGTGAATGCTCTTCGAGAAAATTTAGGTGGAGACAGAGCGCAAGCGCAAGAATTTTATAATCGCTATTTCGAAACATTTTCAGGCCTTGCAGAATACCTAACGCACACAAGGGCAACAGCTGCACGGCTTGGCTACACCACAACTCATTTTGGTCGCCGTAGGTTTTTCCCTGGCATCCGCTCAAAAATTCCGTATGTACGCGCCATGGCAGAACGCATGGCTATTAACGCGCCACTACAGGGAACGCAGTCAGACATTATTAAAATTGCAATGGCGCGCATTGCTAAAGTCCTCAAAGAAAAATTTGCCACGGACGCAGCGATTGTGTTGCAGATTCATGACGAACTGATTTTTGAAGTTAAAGAATCAATCCTTACTGATGTCGCAAAAGAAATACGGCATGCAATGGAGAATGTCATTCCTGCATCTGAAATGAAAGGCATACCCATTCTCGTTTCTGGAGAGGCAGGTCCTAATTGGGGAGAGATGACAGAGCTAGGGGTATAGGCGACACTTCTTCGGGTCCACAGAGGGCATTTAATTTTTAGATTTTCACTTTCTTAAACCAAATAAAAATAAAGAGGAAAGAGCTGTATAGTATAATTTAACGGTCGTTAAATTATACTATACAGGTGAAAACAGAAAAAGCTGGCACCTGAAACCTGAAACCTGTACTCTATTAAAATGCTCCACATACTTCTTGGTTCCGATGTAGTAAAAGCAAAAGCGAGGGCCTCTGCTCTTGCTAAAGGTTCTGAGCTTGTACGCTTCGGTGAAGGAGGCGAGCCATTTTCTAATGTATTCGGATACCTCAGTGCCCGAGGACTTTTTGCTCCAAAGACAACATTACTTCTCGATAGGCCTCTTGAGGATGCTGACGGTAAAATGTTGCTGACTGAGCACGCAAAAGATTTAGTGGAAGGGGAGGCTCTCGTTGTTGTGATTGAGATAGCTCTTTTGGCACCCACTCTTAAATTAATTCCTAAGAGTGCAGTGATAGAAAATTTTGATGTAAAAGAAAAAAAGGAAGCGCCGATTTTGAGTGCGTTTGCATTAACCGATTCGTTTGCGACAGGGGATAGAAAAAACTCATGGATAACCTACCGCAGGCTTATTGATTCAGGATCACAACCCGAGGAAATTCACGGCATCCTTATGTGGCAGGCTCGTGCGATGGTTGTTGCCTCTAAAACCAAAACAGCAGAGGAGGCAGGCTTAAAACCGTTCGTGTATTCAAAGGCAAAGAAAGCCGGGGCGCGTTTAGGAGAAGTCGGGTGTGAAGAAATTTCACGTTCGCTTGTGCGTATGGTGCACCAGTCTCGGATGGGCGGAGGAAACTTAGGAGACTTGCTTGAGGCGTTCTTGTTGAAAAAATAGAGTTTTTAGAGCATAATCCAGAAATCCGTTTGAGAACATTGAGTTCTTGCACGGAGTACCAAGAGAAGAAGAAAGCGCTCGCGCCCGTAGACAAAGTCTTCGGGCTGCTCGCTCCAGGGTAATAAAAATTTATTTTTATTACCCTTCGCGCCCGTAACAAAAGCAAGGCTTTTATTTCGGGCCACTCTCTCGAAGAAAATGAAGACGTCCCGTCCTCATTTTCCTTCTCGTTCGCGCCCGTAGCTCAGTTGGTAGAGCAATTCCCTTTTAAGGAATGGGTCCCTGGTTCGAGCCCAGGCGGGCGCACAAAGCAGAAACACCTCCCTCGCGGGAGGTTTTCTACTTTGTGCGCGGGCGCAGGTATATTTTTGTTTGCGTTTCGCAAGGCAAAAATACCGAGCCGGGGATCGCGAAAAATTTCCGTCAGGGAATTTATTTGTGTCCGCACAGAAAAAGCTCTCTGCGTGCCGGAGCCATGTCGCTTTGCGACGAGCGAGGCGGGGTCGAGCGCACTAAGTATTTTTCAAGTTTCCGAAGAAAAATACTTAGTGACGGGTGACCACACAACAAAAAACAGCACGCAGGCGCTGTTTTTTTGTGCGACCGAGCATGCAAAAATTTGCATTTTAGCCCCTGCCTGTTAAGGTACCTCGGTGTTTAATGTTCGTGAAAGAACCATTTGCTTGTCGCATAAGACGTCAGAAAGATATGCATCCACCGAGGAAATGGAATCTGGCGGTAAACAATTCACCAAGGTTATATGGCTCTGTGTAGACTGTAACGAGCCAGTGGTGACCTATATGCTACGGAAGTGGTGACAGTAGAATCTTACTAAATAAAAACAGCACCCCCGTGCTGTTTTTTGTTTCCGATATTCTATTCGCCTAGTACGGCAAGTCTATTGCTAGGGCACCAGGTCCAGTTAATAGGAGTGAAGTAAGGATGGCGATGACAAGAAGCGCGAAAGATCTTCTGTGGAATATTGAAGGAACACCGCGTTGCGCGGTAAGAATTCCAATCTCTATAATTCCTAAGATTGCGGTGAGTTGTGTGAATGCGCCAAAGACGAGGGCAGTACCTAATATCGCAGAAGTAAAAGATGCCACCTTGCCCTTTTTTTGTTGTTTCCAAGTACCACGAGCAGCTTCAAAAAGTACTATCGCAATAGCGATACGTAATATGAGTGGTGCGAAATATGAGAAGGTAAAAAGGTTGGGGAATAAGCTTTCCATACAACAAATGGTAGCACATGGAGCATTTGGCTTCAAAATGCTACGGTATGCATTGTGAATTTAAACTCCGCGCAGTTTTTTCTTATTCTCCACAATATTCGGAGCGCACAAAACGTTGGTGCGATTTTTCGCACAGCCGATGCAGTAGGTGTTGAAAAAGTCTACCTCACTGGTTACACGCCCGCTCCACTTGATCGCTTTGGACGCACCGACAGTAAAATAGCAAAGACTGCTCTCGGGGCCGAGAAATCAGTTTCTTGGGAGTCCTGTAAAAGTGTTGGTGCCTTAATAAAAAGACTGAAAAAAAACGGTGTGCATGTTGTTGCAGGGGAGCAGTCACCAAACGCAGTTTCTTTCACGAGATGGAAGCCAAAATTTCCCCTCGTGATTATTTTGGGTAACGAAGTGTTAGGGGTTTCGTCAGTGATTCTCCGTGCATGTGATGAAGTAGTTGAGATTCCTATGCGAGGCAAGAAAGAATCTTTGAATGTGTCAGTTGCAGCGGGCATCCTCCTATTTAAGGCATCAGAATCTTTGACAGGGGAGAGGTAAAGACTTAGACTCCTACACATTATGAGTCGCCACGGTCTAGAGCCACTACATTTGAGGGAACAAATTCGCAGTCTTGATGATAGCTTCAGGGCTAAAATGCTCGCAATCTGGGAAGCTCGCGGATTATATATTGGTGCTGAGGTAAAGATGATGCTTTGGACATATGTGATAGTAGCGCAAGCGCATGATGGATATGTACTTTTGCGACGCAAAGGAAGCTCTGAGAGCTTGAGGCCGATGCCAGCGCATCCCGGAGATCTTTCTCTAGTTTAAGAGTAACAGAAAATCAGTAGCTCACGGACGCAACCAATTTTCCATTTTCATCAAGGAGAAGAACTCTGTCATGGCTATTGCCCCAGAGCTCTTGATCACGTCCTAAAAATACTCGCCACTCATTCTTATAGAAGTCAGCGTCATTCCTGTGTTTGATCACACACCCGTTATACGAGAGATTACTGAGAACAAAGTCTTGGCAGTTGTTGCCAATTTTCCCAGGGATTTCTGTTACGGTAAGTGTGCATTGGCGGAGCGTATTAATGAAAGCTTCACACTCAGCATTTCCTGCGGTTTTCTCAGGGAATAAGTACATTTCATCTCGTGGTCGTGGACAGTTTTGTGAAAGTGCGGGAGAAAAATCTTGGAACTGTTCAAAATATCCAGTGCATTGGTTGATTCGAAATGATGCCCCGTTCGGTGATCGCCCTGTTGTTACATGAATTGTGGCGCCAGAATTTACCGATATTGATGTGTCGGTATTTATATTGCCGAGTGAGGGAGTTTGTGCCGCGGGACCAATGACAACTTTGATGCTATTTGTACTGCTTTGAAGTGTCCAGCCAGTGAGAATTAGATTGTTTTTTGGAGAGCCTGAAATGCGGATGGTGACATATTCATTTTTGGGGTCTTGGCTTGTTGCATTTCCGCGGTTGAGTCGAACAAACTCCGCATATGGCGATGGGCTTGGATCTGTTGCACGCCCAACTCCGGGGCGATATCCAAAGAAAGAATCAAAAACATTTGTTTTTGTATTGGTTGGGGCTGGCGCACTTGATGTGTTAGACGTGTCATTCGAAGATGTATCACCTGTCCCTAATGGAACTAAGGGTACTTTGTATGCATTGCCATTATTCCCCAAAGGCCAAGGTGCACTGAAAAGTCCACTTTGATGAGCTATGGTGTTTCTAGGACCACCAGTCATGACCCACGCAATGCCGAGCGCTATTAAAAGTAGGATGACTATTAAAAGATCACCTTTTGCGTTGCCCATAGATTGAATAATACTACCTCAAAGGCATTTTGTTATTTTTTGTGCAGTATTTTTTTAAGCTCTTCTCGTACAACGCCAGAGTCGGACCAAGGGGTTTTTTCTCCTGAGGCACCCATTATGTAAGGGTCTGTCCCTTTGCCCGTGATAAGAACGGCTACGTTCTTATCACCCTGAGTCTGTCGAAGGGTGGCGACCCCAAGTGCCTCTCGTATAGCTTCACGACGATCCATGATTATAAGAGGAGCTCGTGCCATGCCAGCTCGCATCGCCTCAACTATTTTTATAGGATTCTCATCATACGGATCTTCGTTGGTGAGAATGACGGTGTCACATTCCTTATCTGCTATGGCACCCATTTCCCCACGCTTCCATGTGTCTCTGCCACCACCCGTGTTTCCTAAGACACATATTTTTCGTGCCTGCGGGAATGCTCCGTAGAGTGCTTTTAGAGAATCGGGCGTGTGGGCGTAGTCAACAATCGCGCTGAATTTTTGCCCCATTTCGATTCTCTCAACCCTGCCTTCAATGGGTCGCATGTGTTGAAGTGCCCGACCTATTACTTCGGGGCTAATGCCAATGGCATCAGCAAGTGTTGCAACAGAGAGTGCGTTCTCAATAGTGAATGTTCCAGGAAATGGCATATCAAAGGTGACTCCTTTGAAAGTCATTGAAATTTTATTTTCTAAAGTCTGATAGGGCTTTGCATCATCAAGATGGTAGGGGATTACTTTCTCGACGGGAATTGTTAGGAATTTTTTTCCAACTTCATCATTTGCATTTGCCACGATTATGCGCGGGCGCTTTGAGGAGCGCAGGATGGACATGCCAATCGAGAGTTTTGCTTGTTTGTATGCGTCGTATGAGCCGTGCGACTCAATGTGTTCAGGGGCGATATTGGTAAAAATGAGTGCGTTAAGATCTATAAAAGAATTTCGAAATTGGCGCGCACCCTCCGAAGTGATTTCAAAGACCACATGCGTGCAATCTTTTTTCTTTGCTTCGCCTAGGAATTTTTGTAGGAATCCACGCCCCGGCATGGTCATTTTGAAAAGATTTCGTCGCGAATCTTTGTCTAGTTTGAAACGAATGGTGTTTGCGAGTGCGGTGCGGTAGCCGGCTTCTTCGAGAATCGCACTCATCATTTCAGATACGGATGATTTTCCTTTTGTGCCAGTGACACCAATGACAAAAAGTTTGCGAGAGGGGAATCCGGAGAGGAGAGCGCTAGAGAGAGATAAAAGAAAGTGGTATGCCGTCATCATTCGGGAAAAAATAAAAGACGGTATGAGTCTTTCCAGTATTTTTTTCAGTAACCGAAGCATAGTGTTTAACGAGAGCGCGATGCGATGCGTATTGCTTCGCGCAAACGCGCCTCTGGCGTTACAAGGTCTTTTGAAACAGCATGCACTGCGTCTCTTGCTTCACGGAGCGAATATCCTAAGCCGACAAGGGCATCTACTACATCACCATCAGACCCACTCTCATTCCCTCTGTCTTCAACTGAGCCAACTTTTTCTCGAAGTTCGAGTACTATTTTTTCAGCCGTTTTTTTCCCTACGCCGAAGGATTTTGAAAGGATAGATGCATCGTTTCTTGCTATTGCTTTCTCTAAAGATTTTATATCCACCGCATTCATGATGCCGAGCGCTGACTTGGGCCCAACACCTGAAACAGAGAGAAGGAGTCCAAACCACGACAGTTCATTTTGAGTTTCAAATCCGTAGAGATCTTGCGCGGTTTCGCGTACTGCCATATGTATCCAGAGAAAAAGGTGGTCACTTTCTTTAGCTCCAGTAAGTGTAGATATCGGTACGGACACACGATATCCAACCCCGTTTATTTCAAGGATGATGGAATCACGAATTATGCCTCGTACGGTGCCGTCTAAAGAACCAATCATAGAGTTATTGTAGCAGGCGACGCTTCTGATGCTTCATCACCCTGTCGAGGGTTCGTGTCCGAAGGGACCAAGAGCTGTCAGCTTTTAACTCCTGAATCGGTAATCTTGAATCCTGTATCGACTCGTGGTAGCCTGCGAACACAATGGCAATAACAAAAGGAGCAAAAAAGGCACATCGCGCATCCCTCCGGAAGCGTGTATTCAATATCCGACGCAAGCGCGCTATGGCAGAGGGTGTCAAAGTAGCTCGCACATTTGTTGGTAAAGATAAGAAAGAGCAGATGGCGGAGCTTGCAAAGGCATATAGCGTTATTGATAAGGCAGCAAAACGAGGTGTCATTAAGAAAAACACTGCATCTCGCAAAAAGGCTCGTCTCTCAGCACTCCTCAAAAGATCAAGCGTTAAATAAATTATTTTATGAATGGGGCGAATGAGCGACACCGGCAGGAAGCCCGGGGTCGACAAAGTAGGATAAATGCTCGAGCACGAACCGGAAGAAGGGTCGGGCAAAAACCAGATGTTTACGAGTCGCAGCACCCCCTGTTTAGGATCTGTTCAAATTGTGGGGGGAGACTGTATTTTCGGGTATGTCCGCACTGCATTAGAGCTAAGGGATAGGAATAGTCTTTTTACACAAAAACAGCAACCTTCAGGTCGCTGTTTTTCTTTCATAAGCTCAGAAAAATACTCGCAAGGTATTCGATTTCCAGCAGGAATTGGTCACGAGTTTCGGCAGGAATCGCCTCTCGCATTGGTATGCTCGAAACCTACGCCCTCTCCTCGAGGGCTGCGGGCAACAATAAATTTAGTGCACTGCGATTTCAAAAGGTTGATTACAACCTAAGAAATCGGGAGCCCGCGGTTCGATTCCTGCCGAGAGCACATTTAGAGTATAGAAAAAGTCGGGAATAATCCCGACTTTTTCTATAGCTGTGCTCTCGGCAGGAATCGAACCTGCATTTCTCCCTTCGCAGGGGAGTGTCCTATCCGTTGAACGACAAGAGCGAGCGAGAAAGAGAATGTTACCTCAAGTAACAATTCTTTTCGAGAGAGCTTTTGCGAGCTCTGCTCCCTGGAGCGAATAAGAAGGAAAATACAGAATATTCTACATTCTCATTTTCTTCGCATGAGCTCTTGCAAGCTGTGCTTACAAGAGCAGTTTCACAAATCTAGCACAAAATAGCGAAAAACAGCACTCTCTGTGTTTTCTCTAAACCCTGACCGCTAAACACTAACCTCTGCTTACAGCCCCATTCCCCCCGCCACGCTATCAATGAATGAATCGAGCGCTTCCACCTCTTCAATATTTCTGTTCTTTAGCTCTGTACGGATGAATCGGTGGTCTGTGTCTCCAAGAGGGGCACTAATAGTCCCCGTGAGACGCTTTGTTTCAATACTCAGATGCCTTGGTTCGTTTTCCTGTATGGAAAATCGCTTCATATGATCATAGGGGATGAGATGGGTACCAACTAAAAATCCGCGTTCCGTCAAAGTGTACTTATGTCGCGGAGGTTTTCTTGATCCGATGAGCATAACAGTAAAGCCACCAATGAGAGCGATGAGAGAAAATAAATAATCACTCAAAATAAATGACGCTATTGCAACACCAACAGCGACGATACCAACCGTCCAATACCACTGTCGTTCTTTAGGCCGGAATTCATATTCCCGCGCTTGCCAGCTCACGAGTATTTTATTTTCCATCTCACCCAGTATAACGCCATTTTTAAAGACCCGAAGAGTCTGCCTACTGATTTGCTGTTTGTTATATTACAATGCAGTACATATGGAACAGATTGATTTGGAAATGGAAGCATTAAGTCAGTCGCTCAATGATCCTGTCATTCTTGAAGAATATAAAAAGCCATACGATAGTTACAAGCCCCACCTACTCCCACGCATTCTTGGGCACATGCTCGTTTGGTGTGGAAACACTGTATACGGGAAGAAGCCTTCGTATTTAAAGTTTAGGGCAGTGGAAGTGATTGCTCGTGTCCCATATCATTCGTGGGATTCTGCTAGCTTTACTTTCCTCACTATGTTTTATCAGAATGAAGAGAAGGCAATGAATCTCGCGAATCTTTCGCAATTCGCTCGACTAGCCACAGACAACGAAACAATGCATGTGGTAGTAATTTCAGCACTGGCTAAAGCTGAACAGAAAGCGAATATGTTTGTGCACACGGTTATTCCGATGCTCTTCGCCTTTTTCTATTTTTGGGTCGCATACTGGCTCTATCTTCTTAATTACCGCTACGCTTTTGAGCTTAATTATCTTTTCGAGTCGCACGCATTTGAACAATACTCTCTTTTTTTGGAACAAAATGCTGAAGAATTAAAAAAGAAACCGATGACGAATAAATATTTGAAGTGGTACGGCAGGGAAGCCTCGAATCAATATGACTTTTTTAAGTCAGTGAGAAATGATGAAATCATACACCGCAATAAATCCATTGAGGAAATAGAAAGGAGGGGTTAGGCGACGAGGCGTCGTGTCCGAAGGCGATGCTTGATCGGTTCCGCAGGGATCACCGAGTGGTTAGCGGTTAGTGTTTAGAGAAATAAGTTCAGAAGCCCCCCTAGCTTCGAGCTGTCAGCTTTCAGGTTCCAGCTTTCAGCTTTTAACTTCGAGCTCCCTAAATCCTAAACGCTAACCCCTCTAGGTTTGTTGTTGTATTTTGCGAGTCCGTATACACCCAAGAGCAGAATTGCCATGCCAAAAATTTGCATAGGGAGCAATATTGCACCCAAGAATATCCAGTTCACGACGACTGCTCCAAGAGGGAATCCGAGCTCTGCCATTGTTGCCACTGATGCGGTCGTATTTTCCAATCCTTTGTAGTAAATGAAAAGAGATACTACACCTGAGGTGATGCCGATGATGCCGATGAAGAGGTAGTCAGTGGTTGTGACGGTGCTCCAGTCGGGGAATGATTGTTGAAAAAGGTTCAAGAAAATAAGAAACACAAACGCAACGGAAAATCGTAGCCCTGTCATTACTTTGAAGTTGGTTTTGTTGAGTACTAATTTTCCAAACACCGTTGATGCACCCCAAAAGAATGCTGCGACGAGTGCAAGTCCTATGCCAAGCAGGTTTGCATTAAACGTCTCACCTGGATAGGTTTGAGGAATAAGATTTGGGAATGAGATGAGATACGCTCCTACGATTGATACAATAGCGAAAAGCCAAAACCTGCGACCGAGAGTTTCTTTAAGTACAATCGCTGCTAAGCCAATCACCATAAATGGTTGAAGTTTCTGTAGAAGAATAGCCACTGACGGGTTGAGGTAATGAAATGCTTGCGTAAAGGCAACTGAAGCAAGGGCACTTCCGCCGATAGCAATGAAAAGAACAGCGAGCCACTCCTTTAGTTTCAGCTTTTTTAGTTCTCTCCAGT
This sequence comes from Minisyncoccota bacterium, assembly GCA_041658485.1. Lineage (GTDB taxonomy): Bacteria > Patescibacteriota > Minisyncoccia > Phycocordibacterales > Phycocordibacteraceae > Phycocordibacter. The sequence continues at coordinate 8,352 of JBBAAE010000014.1, read as the reverse complement.
TGAGAAGCAATATCGGTAAGATAAATAGAATTGCAATGAAGTGCTCGCCAAGGACAATAAAGTTACTAGAAAGCCCTTCTGTTAGGTGAAGACGGAAAGGGGCATCTGTTGCCCATAGCATTGCCGCAAAAAGAACAAGGAAAGGAGCGTATTTTTTAAAGAAGTTCATGATTCAAGGATACCGCGTAACTAGGGTTTATCGAAATACTCGCGCACATGCCGAATGTCGTTCGCAATTGTTTTGGAGAGTGTCTTTTTGTTGATGAATTCTTCGTCATCCCTGATTTTCTCGTGGAGAGTAACGGTGATTGTTTTGCCATAGAGGTCACCCGAAAAGTCGAGGATATGGGTTTCCAGAATATTTCGTCGCTGGTTTGCATAGATGCCTGCCTCATACAAAATGTCATCCACCACCACTGTGCCTGCGTATGTTCCCGAGATGCTTATGTCTTCAAGCGCTATGTTTGCCGTAGGGAAGCCGAGCTTTGTTCCCGCGCTTTCACCTTGTATCACCACCCCGTTGTAGCATTTTTGCATAGTGCTTAAACTTGTTAATCAAAGTAAGGAATCTTTCCCCACACGTATGGATCCAAAAAACGAAGCTTTCTATCAATCGTTGCTATTTTGTCCATCTCGCTGTCTGATAGTTCGAAATCAAATACATCAATGTTTTCTTTAATTCTCTCTGGGGTTATGCTTTTCGGAATTACTACGGTACCTCTTTGCATTGCCCATCGAACTAAAATGTTCGCACCAGTTTTTTGCTGAGCCTTCGCGATTTTGTTTATAACTTCATCTTCAAGTACTGCAGGTAACCCTTTAGCAACAAAGTTGCCAGGAGAGCCAAGTGGGGAATAAGCAGTGACAGCTATTTTTTTACTCTGACAAAATTCGATAAGTCGAGTTTGTTGAAAATATGGATGAATCTCTATTTGATTCATAGCGGGTGGAATGGTTGCATAGGTGAGAATGTCGATAAGCATTGGGGCAGTGAAGTTTGCGACGCCGATTGCTTTCACAAGTCCCGCTCGGGCTAATTCTTCCATTGCCTCCCATGTCTCACGAATTGAAATTTTTTCCATTACCAAAATTCCGTTTTCGTCGTACTCAGCTTCTTGCCCACCATTAGTTGGTATAGTCCAATGCGATGGAGTGGCAATGCCCCAATGCATAAGATAGAGATCTAAATATTCTAAATTCAAGTCGCTTAATGTTTTTTCACAAGCTACCCGAACTTCATTTTTTCCATGGGCAGAGTTCCATAGCTTACTTGTAATAAAAACATCTTCTCGTTTTACTGTGTTACCACTAAATACTTTTTTAAATACCTGACCTATTTCTTTTTCGTTTTGGTAAATTGCTGCGCAGTCGATGTGTCGGTACCCACCCTCAGTAAGAGCATATTCCACTGCTTGCCCCGCTTTATCGGGGGCAGATTTCCATGTACCTAGGCCCACGATTGGCATGAGAGCACCGGTGTTTAGAGTGATGTGAGTTGGGGAGGGCACGGAGGAAAGTATACCTTTTTCGTGGAGGGGTGAGATTCGGCTCCTGTCACTAAGCTCGAGAGCTCGTTTACATCCGACGGCGCGAACCCTCGACAGGGTGATGCGGCATCAGATGCGTCGAGTGCGCCAGCCCGGCCTCACCTGTCGCAAGCGACATGGTTCCGGCATTCGAATCTCACGCGCAATGCATGCAGATGCATTGCTCTCCTCTGCTTAAGAAAATTGCCCCATGCGGGGCGTATTTTCTAAAAGCGGAGGAGGTGAGATTCGAACTCACGGTACCTTGCGGTACGGCGCATTTCAAGTGCGCTGGAATAAACCACTATCCGACTCCTCCAGAAGTCTTAGTTCGTAGGAGCTGATGAAGACCCTGCATGGGATTTCATAGTCTTACGCCCTACTGCGAAGATATAGATTATTTCAAGAATTGCAAGAGTGTTGAGTAAAAGGAGTGCAATGAACCATCGAGGATGACTGTTTCTTGCCGATAGCCATAGTGCGTACCCCTTCCACGGGAGTGTCCACAAAATTATGAGGAGAATCCAAAGATTCCAACCTGTTGGGTTAAAGCCGAACATCTATATATCGTAGCGTGTTCGCTACCCGACGGCAACGAGGTACTATGTATAATGTGTCAAAACTTTTAGGAATAGACTATGGCACCAAGCGTGTTGGTGTTGCAGTTTCCGATGAATCCGGCTCTGTTGCATTTGCCAAAGTAGTCTTACCGAGTGACCGTACGCTTATACCGACACTTATTGAACTCATAGCAAAAGAGAGTGTTGTACGGGTTGTAGTAGGGGAGTCAAAAGATAAAGATGGAAAGGATAATGCGGTCATGAAACACACACGCCAATTTGTTGCAGATTTGGAGCGATCAGTCACCGTGCCAGTTTCTTACGAGCCAGAGTTTTATAGCTCTGTTGAAGCTCGGAGGGACAGTGACGATAAGTTTGTAGATGCAAAGGCAGCGGCTATAATTCTTAATAGCTTCATAGAGCGGACTAAAAAGTAATTTATGACTTTTTCTTTTGATGATTTTAAGCGTGCAGAAATTCAAATCGGTACTGTCCGCTCTGCTGAGCATGTTCCTGATACTGATAAATTGTTACGCCTCGAAGTTGATTTTGGGGAGGAAACCCCACGACAAATTCTTTCCGGCATCGCTGAATATGTGAATCCCGCTGATCTTATTGGAAGACAGTTTCCATTCTTAACCAATTTAGAGCCACGAGTTATTCGTGGACTTGTTTCCAACGGTATGATTCTTGCGGTGGGCGAGGGAAGTACTTTTGCTCTTTTGTCACCAACAAGATTTGTTGATCCAGGAAGTCATATCCGCTGAAAAGTTTTCAAGCAACAGTACATGATTGGCGCTCCGCCCCAGTCAAAGGGTTTATAATAAGGTGCATGTCGTTTCGTACGCGAACTCTTTCAATATTTCCACCACCACCCATTGTTGCAATGCCGTCCGCAGGTATTGATATTTCAAATAACTCTATTAAGTGTGTGGTACTGAAAAAAAATTCTCTCGGGCTTCGTGTGCAATCATTTAATGAAAACCCTCTTCCGGAAGGAGTTGTTATTGACGGCGACATTGAAAAGCATACCGTCGTTGTTGATATTTTACGCTCATATAGACTTCGTCACGGTGTCCGCTATGCCGCTGCCAGTATCCCTGAACGAAAAGCATATCTTTACCAAACATTGATACCTGCCGGCGAATCCGATCTTCGTGCTGGCGTTGAGTTCGGTCTTGAAGCGCATGTGCCATTACCGGCGAAGGATATGGTGTTTGATTTTGAGGTAGTTCGGAATGTTCAGGCGGGGACAATCGTTGCGGTTACTGCATATGCAAAGCGCATTGTAGATGCATACGCAAAGGCTTTTAATGATGCAGGTATAGTGCTTCGATCTCTTGAGGTTGAGTCTCAGGCACTTGCGCGCGCTGTATTGGGTGCAGATGATCGGGCGGGTGTGGTGATGATTGTTGACCTTGGTAGGCAAACAACACGCATTGCCATAGCTGATGGCGGTATTGTTTCCTTTACCTCGAGTATTGATGTTGGCGGAGACGTGTTGACTGAGGCCATCACAAAAAAATTGGGTATTTCTCCTGATGAAGCTGAGAAAATAAAAAAAGAGCGCGGGCTTCTTATGAGTATACAAAATACTGATGTAGTAGAAGCTCTTATGACAACGATGTCAGTTCTGAAGGACGAAATAATGAGGCATCTTTCTGATTGGGGCACCCTGTCTGCTGAAGGTATTACAAAACTCCCTATAGAGAGAATAATTGTGTGTGGAGGTAATGCCAACATACGAGGATTTTCTGAATATCTTGAGACATTTACTTCCGTGCCTGTTGTAGTTGCTAATGTGTGGACGAATGCATTTCCTCTTGGTACTTACATACCGCCAATGGAATTCCAGGAGTCTTTAGAATATGCAACAGTTATAGGGCTCGCACTTCGCGGGAGTAATACACTGCAATGGTAAATCTACTCAGCACAAAAGATCAGATGAAACTCCGTGCCCGTTACTACGTGGGAATCTTAAGTTCATTTATATTTGTACTCGTAGGGGTGTGTGTTCTTGGGACTGCATTGCTTATGCCGTCGTATTTTTTGGCAGAGGCTGAAGCGAAGGCATCTGTCCGTGCTCTCGAAGCATCGCAAGAGAGCGTAGAGTTATATCAGTCTTCTGGGGTTGTTCAGCAGGTATCACTACTTAAGGAGCGACTTATGCTTCTTAAAGAGTATAACGGCATACAAACAACACCGCGTGCCTTAGCAGAGCTCACGACACGCGTTCCGAGTGATGTACAGGTTAATTCGATCGCTCTTGTGTTTACTGGTTCTGGAGTGGGCACCATTACAGTTTCCGGTAAAGCAAAAACACGCACCGCGCTCATTAATTTTGGAAAGCAAATTGAAGTGGTGCGTGTGTTCAAAGGAGCATCGGTTCCTATCTCGAACCTAGTAAATGAAACCAATATCGATTTTTCAATACCGTTCTCTTTTGATGTAAAAACACAATGAAAAAATTTACCCCACTCGTACTTGGATGCATCTGCCTCGTAGTTACTATCGGTTTGTTTTTGTTTATTAATGTGCGTATTTCTGGATTCGTGACAACTATTGCAAAAGCGAAAGAGGGTTCATTTTCTACAGATACTCGTGATCAAGCACTCAAGCGAGCTGATATATTAATTGCTGAAACAGCGCTAAATCGTGCCGAGTTGGCGACATTTATTGTCTCTGACAGTGATTCAGTTCGCCTTATTGATACCATTGAGGCTACTGCGAAGCGTGAGCGTGTTACCGCAACCATTGGGTCTGTTACCGTAGTTCCTACCGAATGGACATATCATGAATTGGTGCGTGTCGTTTTTTCTGCTCGAGGCTCTCTGACCGCCATGACACGCTTCGCGTCTGCGATTGAGACACTACCGGAGGCATCGCGACTTGCGAATGTTTCTTTTGAGATTTCTGATGCCAATATTTGGTTTGCAACATTTACTGTAGACTTTATAAAAGAAAAAAGTTCAAAACCATGAATCAGTCTACCGGCAATAATAATTTCCTCGCATCATTTTTACATCCGAATCCAGAGCGTGATTGGTTTTTTGCACTTAGTATAGTATTAGTCCCATTTATTTTTTTTATAGGGTACGCAGCATATTTGTTTTTTGGTATACAGTCTGGTTTGGCGGTACACAGTACGCTTACCTCATTCCCCGCACAGACGATAACTGAAGAAGAGATTCAGTCAGCTTTGGATTCGTATCGTAGTCGTAAGGCACGCTATGAAATAAATGTAGTTCCGAGTGTTCCTATGGGTGCCACTCGTTAGATTGCATCGAAAACCACTCTAGTGGGGCAGTAGGGTTTTTACCTCTCGGAGATAAGGCGTTACTGAGGTATTATCTCTTTTGCTTGCCCCCTTAGCTCAATGGATAGAGCTGCGGACTTCTAAGCCGTCGATGTAGGTTCGATTCCTGCAGGGGGCACCAATACAAAAACCAGCCACAAAAGTGGCGATTTTTGTTGGTGCCCCCTAGGATGTCTGGGAGACATCCGTGCAGGAATCGAAGATCTTGCGTGCATTTTTTCTGAGCTTTCGAAAGAAAAAATCCGCAAGGTGTACAGCTCCTGCAAGGAGAGATTCCTGCAGGAAGCCACTTAGCGAGCTCTCGAGCTTAGTGAGCTGACGCCGATTCCTGCAGGCGATTAGAAAATCGTGCCGAGAGGCTGGCACCTTTTAAAAAAATGCCGGGGTACCTCGGCATTTTTTCTGAGTAGTTATGTATAGTGGGTTATTTTCTACCCCCTCCCCACCACTGTTGTTCAATCTCTCGTTTCCATATTTCAGGGATTGGAAGATGTGCCTCTGCAAAGAATCGTCCGAGCCAGTCCGATGCTTTAATTGGAGGAAAGGCTCTACCTGTTCTGCTGTCTATTTCTTGATTTCGAAAATCTTCACCAACACCCCTATCGTGTCGATGTAAGGTACCTCGGCCTCCAAGTAAAATAGGATCACCTTCTATCATGTGCGAAATTAAATCACTCTGGGAATATGAAGTCAAATAACGCACTTACGTTCAGTCGCGATCCTTCTTTTTAATGCACGCGTTCAACAGTGGCCAGAATATATCCTCTTTCGGTACGATTTTCAATTCCTTTTTATTTATTTTTTCTTTGAATTCAACAGGAGCTTCAGTAATGAGAGCGAGAGGTTGTTGTTCTGCCCCTTCACCCATAACGAGCGTGGCAGTGGTAGCAAGACTGTCGGCAATATTGGTGCGCGACATCTGCATCTTTCTTCCGAAGATGTCTTTTCCCCCTCTGTAATCTCTTACTCCCATAAAGCCTGCGTATCCAAGTGCGGCACCCACTACACCAGCTCTGAGAGGCATAAGTGCGCTGTCGGTAATTACGATACCAAGATTGTTTACTCGGTATTTTTTTTGCAATATTTTTCGCAAACGCTCCGCTGAAGCAAAACTGTCTTTTGGTAGAAGTACCAATTCTCCTTGGGCATTTGATTCATCAATGCCAGCATTCGCCATAATCATTCCGCTCTTTTCAGTAAGCCAAACTTTACCCACCTTAAGTGCCCACGAACTTTCTTTTTTTATTAGTTTATTTTTTTCAGATATCTTTGCAGTGCGTCCTTCGGAGAGGGCGACAATTTTTGAGGCAATTACAAGTACGGAATGTTCCGGTATTTTTTTTAGATGTTCAAAAACAAACAGAGAAAGATTTTCGTCTTTTTTGAACACTCGCGTTTTGATTGCTTGCGCATGCATATGCCCTGTGTAGGCTAAGAATAGCAGTATAGTATAATCTAACGACCGTTAGATTATACTATATCGATTATTTTTACGCATTTAATAATTGAGTGAGGGTTACTTCTTTACCTTGTAGTGAAGAAGAAGTGTGCTCGTTGTATTAAGTTTTTTTACGGAGACGAGTTCGAACTGCTTTGTTTTTGAACCACCAGAAAACATTGGAACTCCTCGTCCAAACACTAGAGGTTCAATGGTTACATAGAGCTCGTGGAGAAGGTTGTTGTCGAGCATTGTTTGGTAGACTCGTGCACCGCCGACTACGGCAACTGTTTTATATGCTGAGAGTAGTTTTTTAAGGTTCTGGCTCTTTGGGTTTACAAAAGTCACCATGCCTTTTTTGGTTGTGTTTTTTACTCTACTCGATAGTACAAACGTAGTGCGCTTTTGAAGACGACTTTCAGCTGAAAGATAAGTGTTCCTACCTACAACAACAGCATCTGCTTTTGCGAGCTCGCTCTGGAAGAACTTCCAATCTTCCTTGCTAGTCCAATCAGGAAGCTTCCTTTTTGCAAGTGAAATGCGTCCATCGATGGATGTTGCTACATAGGCAACGAAGCGTGTTTTAGGCAGAGGCCGGGTCTTTGATTTCATTCTTGTCTTTGAGTAGGCGTATTGCGATGTAGGAGAGTGGAGTATAGAGGAAGCCCATAGCAACCTTGTAGAGCCACCAACTAAACATGATGCCTATAAGTGTTGATGTTGAGTACACGCCTGCAAATGCGATTATCATAAAAATTACTGTGTCGAGAAATTGTGACCACATATTTGAGAGTGTTGAACGAAGCCAGAACCCAGATTTTCCTAAGATCTTTTTGAAGAAGAAGAATGAAATAACATCCTGGTATTGAGCAATAGCGAATGCGACTAGAGATGCGATTGCCATTCTGACGGAAATACCGAAGACTTGGTTATATCCTTCGCTTACCCACAAGCCTCTTGGAGACCACGGCATTGCAATTGAAATGAATGAGTACAGGATGAAGAGTGCTGTTGCAATGAATCCTGCAAGTACGAAGAGTTTTGCAACTCGCTTTCCATACACTTCGCCAATGACATCGGTCATGAGAAATACAATAGGGAAAGAGAAAACAGCCACAGAAAGACCGGTACCGAAAAGAAACGGCATGATTTTGAGTCCGAGAGTGTTTGCGGCGAAAAGAGATGCAAGATAAATGGCAAGAGCTAAGAGAAGTTTTTTAAGTGATGATTCAGTAAATTGGAGCATGGTTCGTTAGTGGTTAGTTAAAAAATAAAAATTAGCAGTATTCCAACTGCCTCAAATGAAAGACTTTAGTTAAACCCAGACCAACTTTTTTTGTGGCGACTGTGAATCATAGTGTTTTTATAAAACGCATGGTTCTCATAATAACAAGAAATTATATTGTGGTGGGCGATGCAGGACTTGAACCTGCGACATCTTCAGTGTAAATGAAGCGCTCTACCAACTGAGCTAATCGCCCGAATTGCTCAGAGTACACTAAAAGTTTTTTT